>JAUMZP010000005.1 GCA_030528025.1 Candidatus Saccharimonadota bacterium | reverse complement strand
GTAAGAGCTTGTTGGTACGGATGAGAGGACTTGAACCTCCACGCCACGAGGGCACATGCTCCTAAGGCATGCGTGTCTACCAATTCCACCACATCCGCATAGCAAGGTTATTATACCAAATGAGCTGGTGTATCTGCAACCTTAGCTGTGTTCATCAGCTCGGCGGAAAAAGGTGAGGTGTGCGTTTCCATAACTACGATTGTCCACCACAACAATGTCGTTTGCTAATTTTGGCCCCTCACCTATTCCTGTATGTGATAATACCATAAATCCGCCTGGTTTGAGAAGGGCAAAAAGTCGGCTGACTGTTGTAAGCTGGAGATCGTGGTAGGGCGGGTCGGCAAAGATGATATCGAAGACTCTATCATGGTAAGTACCAAGCCATGGGCCGACGCCAGCCTTGATTGCAGTAGCAGATGAATCAGCACCAAGCGCTGTGATATTCTTGCGGAGGATGGTGAAGGCGAGGCGGTCACGCTCGACAAACACTGCCTGGTGAGCTCCACGGCTCAACGCCTCTAGACCAACGGCACCAGTGCCCGCAAAGACATCGAGGACGCGGGCATCCTGCACTGCATTACCAAGCGAATTAAACAGCGCATTGCGCACTCGCTCGCCCATGGGATGGGTACGGCGATTATCTGGTGCATCGAGCCAACGCCCGCCATAGCGTCCAGCAATTACTCGGACTTTCATAATGGATAAGCCTCACATAGTGCACTGTACCACGCGAAGGCAACAGTGCGAATAATCTCTGGGATGAGCTCATTGCGCGTCTGCAAGGCTAAGCCCGTCGTCCAGCCATTACGCCAAAAAGTGTGATACATATCAAGTGCATACACTCGCTGCACTGCTCGCAAAAAGACTGTCTCCAGACCGAGTTGCTCCGCCTCAGCCACCCACTCGGGCGATGGGCAGGTGTCTGCAAAACGGGCGGTACGCATTGAGGCGGCCACACCAAGCTCGAAGAGAATATGTGTCGCAAAGATGCCTTTCGCTCCCCAGTATTCCCAGTTTTTGTTGATGGTATCGAGCCCCGTCGTCCCATGGATGAAGTTCTTATCTAAGACGGTAAGGCGCTCCTCTTTGGGGCGACCCCAGAGTTCCTCGATTTTATCACTCAGCGGATAGTGATGAGCCGGCGTGAGGCCATCGACGATGGCGTGCGACATCCACGCTGCCTCAAAGGCGGCACGCACTGTATTGTTTTGGTGTAGTGCTTGAACAAGATTGTAATGATGATCGAGAATCATAACGACGAGGTCGCGGTCGTCTGGTTTGGTAGGGTCGATGTAGTGCCAGGGTTCATCGACGCTGGGGCTTTTGCGTTTGATACCGTCGGGACCATTATTGCCCTCGAAATGGAGAATGTCGCGGGAGCTCGGGAAGTGGAGAATGGCGACATGGTGGCTGCACATCTGGCCAAGGTCGCGCCGTGCGAGCTGGTCGATTCGCTGATGAACACCAACCAAGTGCCCCGACTGGTCTCGAAAGGTTGTTCCACTGTACATATCTCATATAGTATAGCAGATTTTGACGTGGCTGAATCGTTACTGTGGATGTGTTTTGTTGAGATTTTCGAGCTCTGCAGGACTAAATGGGCGAGAATGGAGAGAATGAAAAAGGCAGAATTATCAATAATTAAAATTACCTCAGCTTAATTGAGTGTCGTGAGTCGTTGATTGCGTTGCACCGCTGCCTGGAGCTCCGGGTAGTGTTCGAGTGAATCACCACTTGCGATAAAGGTTTGCGCTGCTTTTTGGGCTCGGGCGATTGCCTTACTGTCGGCTAGGCTCGCAATGCGCAGATTGAGCGCACCATGCTGAGCTTTGCCGTAAATTTCGCCTGGGCCGCGGAGCTGCATGTCGACTTCTGCTAAGTGAAAGCCGTCGCTAGAAGCCTCCACCTCGCGCAGACGCTGGCTCGGCCTACTGTGGTTATTAAGCAAAAGATAGCAGTAGCTCTGGCGTGCGCCACGTCCCACTCGGCCACGTAACTGGTGGAGCTGGGCAAGACCAAATCGCTCGGCATCCTCGACCATCATCACTGTCGCATTTGGCACATCAACACCGACTTCCACTACTGTGGTGCTCACAAGAATATCATACATATGCTGGTGAAATTCTTGCATCACTCGTTCTTTGTCAGCAGGCTTCATCTTGCCGTGAAGCAGACCAATTTGCCACCGGCCTAAGGCGCTACTCTTGAGATGACGTACCGTTGCTTCAACACTGCGCGCGTCATTATCTGGGTTGTCATCGATGAGGCTGCAGACGACATAGGCTTGGCTGCCAGCCTCGAGCTCCTTCGCGACGCGTTGGTACAGGGCTGGGCGCGAGGCGGGAGAAATAATTTTGGTGATGATCGGCTGACGACCCGCCGGGCGCTGGCTAATAATGCTAATATCAAGCTCGCCATAGACGGTCAGGGCAAGGCTGCGGGGGATCGGTGTCGCTGTCATAGCAAGGAGGTGAGGCATATGGCCGGATTTATCAAGGAGCTTCTGGCGCTGCGTCACGCCAAAGCGATGCTGCTCGTCGATTACCACAAAGCCAAGCCGTGCAAAATTCACCGAGTCTTGGATGAGTGCGTGCGTTCCTACTACGACATCTACCTCGCCGCGTGCAATTCGCTGCACAAGCTCACTACGCATAGCACCGGTCACGCTGCCAGTCAGTAGCCCAACTTTGATACCGAAGGGCGTAAGTAATGCATCGAGCGTGGCGGCGTGCTGACGGGCGAGAATCTCTGTTGGTGCCATCAAGGCGGTTTGGTAGCCAGCACTGGCAGCCTGGCGAGCGGCCAGGCCAGCGACCACTGTTTTGCCACTACCCACGTCACCTTGGAGGAGGCGATTCATTGGTGTACTATGCTGAAAGTCTTGCAGGATATCCCAGGCTGCTCGGCGTTGATCGTCTGTGAGAGTAAAGGGTAGAGCACTCACAAATGACTTCACGATAGCTTGCTCAAACGGTATGACATAGCCTTGGAGCTGAGCATGCGCCTGGCGATTGAGCTGACTAGCAAGCAGCAAGCTAAAGAGTTCCTCAAAGGCAAAGCGCTGGCGTGCTCTTGCGATACCCTCTGATGTGGTAGGGAAATGCATCGCAAGCAGCGCCTCACTCCGGCTCGTTAAGCCTTCGCGTGCAACAATGTGCGAGGGGAGTGTCTCGGGCAGCATTGTTATCAGTGGTCGTAGCTCAGTGAGTAGTTTGCGCACCAGTTGGCTTTTGAGGCCGTGTACTGCGTGGTAGATGGGTAGCAGATTGGTGTCATGATGAGCAAGCTCTTTGACACGCTCGGCACTTGGGTTGGTGAGTTGGTAGCGGCCATTCTTATACTCAAATTGTCCCCGAAAGTAACATTCATCCCCACTCGCAAGCTGCTGTACTCGATACGGCTGGTTAAACCACACGGCGTTGAGCTTACCCGAGTTATCTGCCAGTACTGCTGTAGTAATACGGAGACCACGCCGCACCGTGCGCGTGCTGATTGATTTGCAGCGCGCCGTGATCGTCACATTGCCTGGTGTCAGTGTTGCGATTGAGCTCGCTGCAGTAAAATCATCGTGCTTGCGTGGCAAAAACATGATGAGATCATTAACGGTCAAAAGTCCAGCCTGAGCCAGTTGCTCAGCTGCTTTTGGCCCAACGCCTTTGATTTGAGAGAGCTGTGTCGATAGGTTCACATTTTTATTGTACCGCACCTGGTGTAAATGCGCTGCCCTGTGCTATAGTATAAGCAGTAAGCTAACGGGGGAAATGTGAGTAAAATTGCAAATTATTTACGCAGTCATATTGCCGGGTCTGTTTCGACTCGGGCCGATTGGCGTGCGTCAGTCAGTGCAGATGCCGGTATTCTAGCCACAACACCAGAACTTGTGGTGACACCACGCGTCGTGAGTGATATTCGCAAGATCACCCGTTTCGCCTGGCAAATGGCTGAGAAGGGTCACACGATACCAGTCGTCGCACGCGGCGCTGGTTGTGGTGCGCTGGGTGGTGCTGTGGGGCAAGGGATATTGCTTGACACGACAGCCCTCGACACGATTTTTGAGTACGATGGCAAATCGCAGCGGGTTCGTATCCAGCCAGGTGTACCAGCGCGCAGTGTAGCGGCAGCGCTGAGCATGCATGGTGCTGGTGTCGGGCCGCTGACTGGCCAGCGAGGTACGGTCGGTGGAGTCATTGCAGCTGGTGCCCACGGAACGCTGCTAAGCCGAGCGACCGATCCAGCCGAAGCGATTGACCAGATCGAGGTGGTGCTTGCCAATGGCGACGTCATGCAGACAGAGCGTCTCTCGCGGCGTGAGCTCAACCAGCGCAAAGGCCTGCCTGGGTTTGAAGGTGATATCTATCGTGGTATCGATGCGATTATTACTGACAATGCAGCGCTGATCGAACAGATTAACCCCAATGACACATCTGGTTATAGTGGTATTGCACGGGTCAAGCAGCCCGATGGGACGTTTGACCTCGGGCCACTCTTTGTGGGGAGCGAGGGCACGCTGGGGGTTATTGATGAGCTGATTCTCAAGACAGAATTCTTTAGCTTTCGCAAGACAAGGGCGGCTTTGGTATTTCGGAGTAGTAGCGATGCTCAGGCAGCGATTGATGATATTGACGCACTTCAGCCAGCACAACTCAGCTATCTCGATGCAGCGATTTTTGAGCAACTCCGCCGTGATGGCAAAAAATATGCTTTTTATGAAGCGGCTGCTCAGCAATTTGCACCACAGGTAGTTTTGCTCGTGACACTTGATGATTTTAATAACCGGACGCGTGCTCGTAAGCAGGCCAAGCTTGAGCAGCTGCAATCTGCAGGTGAGACGATCGTCACCATTGCTGAAGATGACGATGATGAAGATGTGGCGGCGGGGTTTGCTGCGCTCGATCAGTATCGCTGGCCCGATGCCGCGCATATTGGTGCGCCGCGCTTGTTTGAAGGGTTCTATGTGCCACCGCAGCGCTTCGAAGAATTTGCTCGGGCGCTCGGGCCACTTGCTCGTGCACTGCAGTTGCCACTGCCTCTTGCTGGCTATCCTAGCCTGAATCTCTACGGTGTCTATCCGCGCTTCTCGCTGCGCAAAGTGAGTGATAAGCAGAAGATCTTTAAGCTCTACGACGAGCTTACTAAGCTGCTTGCGCTATACGATGGCCATTTGGTGATGAGTGGTGGTGAGGGCCGGCTCAAAACTCGTTTTGTGCGCGCCACGCAAAACCCAGACCTTACAGCTCTCTACCAGCAAATCAAGCAGCTCTTCGACCCTCACGGCATTCTTAATCCTGGGACAAAAGCCACTCTACAAGCTCGCACTATTACTGCAATGCTGCGCAATGAATATACGGTGGATTGGCAATAAAGCTTTGCGGGAGAAATACACTTGCTATCTATAGCAATTAATTTCTTTATCATGCCTCAATAAAATAGAGGAAGAAAGAGGTTAATAAATTATGAGTGTCGATCAACGCATAATATCCCGTAACTCCGCCACCAACGAACCAATCTGGTCTGGAAACCTTGCGGATGACGCTACAATCGTGCAGGCCGTTTCTGTCGCAACGCGTGCACAGCACACATGGGAGGCGACACCGCTTGATATGCGCAAAGACATTATCCACGCCTTTGCCGATCAAGTAACGACGCATAGCGAGGATGCAGCACGCATTATTTCGCAGGATAATGGCAAGCCACTCTGGGAAGCGCGCACCGAAGTCAAATCACTTGGTAATAAAGTACAGGCAGTCTTCGATGCCTATGACCAACGGGCTCAGACAGTTACGAAACAAGTCAATGGACGCCAGTCGGTGACGCGTTATCGACCTCATGGTGTTATGGCAGTGCTGGGGCCATACAACTTCCCAATGAGCATGCCAAATAGTCATGTCATGCCTGCTCTTCTTGCTGGCAATACTGTGATTTTCAAACCGAGCGAGAAAGTACCGTATGTTGGTGAGTACTACGCGCAACTCTGGCAATAGGCTGGACTGCCAGATGGGGTGCTTCAGGTTATTCATGGCGATGGCGACGTAGCGCAAAAGCTCATTGCACATCCTCAAGTGAACGGCGTCCTTTTCATCGGTAGTCGAGCGGCTGGCGTGTCAATCGAAAAGCAGCTTGCTGGTGCACCAGACAAGATCTGCGCCCTCGAAATGGGTGGCAATAGCCCATTTGTTATCTGGGACTATGATGATGTACGCCTCGCAGTGCACATTGCGGTGCAGTCTGGCTATATTTCAAGCGGCCAACGCTGCTCATCGGCGCGGCGGCTTATCGTTAATGCGGCGATTGCAGACGAATTTATTCCTGCACTTCGGCAAGCGGTTGAGAGTATTGTCGTTGGAAATCAGTTTGATACCAATCCAACGCCCTTCATGGGTCCGTTGGTTGACTATGGAGCGGTTCGTCATTTCTTTGACAAGTACCATGCTGCCGTCTCAGCTGGCGCACAGGTTCTCGTTCCGGCTGGACCAATCCCGACGCTTGGTGACAACTTTGTCAGTCCTGGGTTGATCGATGTCACTGGCGTGCTATTACCAGATGAAGAAATCTTTGGACCACTCCTTCAGGTGTCAACAGTGCAGACCCTGGCCGAAGCAATTACCCAAGCAGACGCAACACAGTTTGGTCTTGCTGCTGGCATTGTCACTCGCGAGCGTGCACGATACGAAGCATTCTACCAGCAAACAAAGGCAGGCATCATTAATTGGAACCAGCCACTGACTGGCGCAACGACTGCGGCACCATTTGGCGGAGCGAAGGCCAGTGGCAATTACCGATCGGCTGACTTCCTGTCGGTTGATTACTGCTCATACCCATGCGCGTCAATTGAGAATGCGTCACCAGCAGTCCCGACGACGTTGCCAGCTGGGGTGGTGTATTAAATAACTAAAGTGAGTTGACATAGATAGTAAATGGTGTATGATAATGCCATGAAACAATCCTATTCTCTAGCATAACTGCGAAGTATCCTGCTCTATCTGTCAATCAGCTTACTAACATTGTGCGCGCTTCTCGGGATTCTTGCAGTACTATCACAAGAAGTTGATTGGCGAATCCTATTGACGACATTCTGTGCTGCAATCGCATCATTGATTGCCATGAGCAATATATCACGACTTGCCGATAACCGAATAGTTATAAAAATTCTATCTATCATATCAATTATCTTCAACGCCCAGTGGTTTGTTGGTGCGTTTGCCCTCCAGTGGAACCTCTATCGGATCCTTGGTTTTTGTCGGCCCTCTATTAGCACAAGGAATCGATACAATAGGCATTATAGCGAGGAATATAATTACGATTATAATGACTATACTAGCTATGATTACGAAGGTCGTGCTCAAGCGCGAACATGTAGCGACTTCCTCTCAATTGCGACGAAGCTTACACTCACAGCGTTAATTATTACACTACTCATTACATTAAGTACAAAGATTTTGTCATACGCCAACAAGAACTCTTTTATTATAGGAATGAAAATGATGACGGTTACTTGCGCCAGTCTTTTAAGTATGGCATGCTTGAGTATAGTATGGTTTAATGTGCGAGATAGGTCAAGTACGCTACGTTTTTTGGTAGTTTTTGGTATACTCACTGTATTTGGTTTAATAGTAACGCCTATTTTGGTACATCTAGAGAAGGTACAGCGCTACCTCCAACCTGCACAACCAAATATACTAGTACAGAATGAGCAGCAGCTTCGGCACGAGATTGAACGCCAAGTGCGAGCACAAATTGCTGCCGAACAGCAAACAGCAAAAGCGGAGGAACAAGCTCAAGTACCTCCCACAGCTTCGAATGAAGATGGTGTAATGCATGATGTGCAGCCTGATTGATGAATTAACAATGGGTGATTATGCTCCCGATAATGATGGGTGGCGCTGAATGAAAGAGGTGATGGGTGTTGTAGATCGACAGATAATCAATAATTTGAGTGATAGGGTTACCTGTGCATGCCATCAGAGTTCAATGAATGATTAGAGTATTTCTGATTTAGTGATACTCAAAAATACGACACAGCAATTAGCCATTTAATATAATAGAAAAGAGGGGGGTGTATATATGCCTCGCAGGCGAGGAGCTATCATTACAATAGGCGACGAGGTGCTCAATGGAAGCACACTCGATACTAATTCTCACTGGCTTTGCACACAAATTGCTGGTCGTGGTGCGCTGGTTACGACGGTAGTTACGGTACACGATGACCCAACTGCAATACAAGACGCGTTGGCATATTGCATACGCACGGAGCCAGACTTGATTTTTACCATTGGAGGTCTTGGTCCGACAATTGATGACCGAACTGTCGAGTCAGTTGCTCGCGCCCTCGAGTTGCCGCTCGAGATTAATCAAACTGCAATTGAGTATGTCCAGAAACGATATTGTGACCTAGAGTCACAAGGAATAGTTGATCGTGATGTGTCTGCATCAGCAAGGAATGCTCGCAAAAAGATGGCTTTGCTGCACCAGCGGTCGTTATTGATATAGATGATACAATGTCTGTTCTGTGTCTTCCGGGTGTTCCTGCAGAGGTTCGCGCGATAGTCAGTAGGTATGCATCCGGTATTTTGGAACGCCGCCTCGGTAGCGGATTTTTAAGAACGATGACGATCATGACAAGTACAAATGATGAGTCGGTCCTTGCAGAAGCATCTGCTGTGCTGACCCGTGAATTTGTGAACGTGTACGTAAAGACTCGTCCAATTCGTCAAGAAGGTGGAAAGATTGGTGTGACACTAACGGCGTCTGGAAACAACCAAGCGAAAATTGGCGTTATGTTAGATACAGCGTTTCAAAGACTGACAACTCTCCTTGAGGAATATGGCGTTAGTATTGTTAGATGTCGTGTTGATAATGCAGATTGACGGCAACTCAATAATTCCCTATGATCAGACTATGCAAACAATTCGCCATAAATACCTGACCGTCGTTCTCCTATCCCTTGCATTAGCGATACTATCGCTTGTCAGCAATATCTACTTTCCTCAAGAAATGGAAGGGCAGTGGCAGCTGTACTCTTGTATTCGCAAGATATTCAGCAAGCTATTTAATGCAGGTGTCGTCTGGGCCGCGTTGCCATTCTTAGCAGGGTGGAGGTCTCAAGGCTTGGTAAAAGCGGCGATCAGTGGCGCTGCTATTGCAGAACTCACACTGCTACTCCATTACGGTATCGGCTATCTTATTGGGGTGTATGGCTCCACGATATTTATGGCGAATTCATTTTGGTTTATTGCCGCTCTTGTGCTATGTGCTCCACTGGGGGTATGTGGCTGGATTGCAGCTTTGCCAAAAAAGTCATCGCGTATATTCTGGTTTATCCTGCCGATTGGGGCAATTTTTGAGCCCTTTGTGACTCGAAAACTAATACCATACTCGATAGTGCGGCCATGGCCTGAAGTATATTCAGATTACGTTAGCGGTGTAGTGCTGTTGCTTGTTGGTATCGTTGGTATAATTCTTGTGAGATCAAAGCAGGAAAGTAATGATCAAAGATAAGAGCTAGAGTATTTATGGCTGTTTTATGTTTCCTGATGGGGGATATATACAGCCAGGTGATGGTACAGTTGGATCGACAAAAACGGAGTAGGCGCTCACAACCCTCTTTTTAGGTTGAATAGCTTTTCTAAATTCTCCATAAAATGATGAGAGCCTATCTACTGTCTTGTGACCAAGAACTTTATCTATTGCAAGACGCCCAATACTTTTGGGCGTTGACTGGTCGTCTGGCTGAGCTTCTACGTCGCTTTTTTTGGAAGTATTCCAAGGCAGTAGGTCATTTTCGGGTTGCTTTGGTAAATCCTGGGGGGGTAGAGCTTCACACATAGCTATATTTAATCACAGCTAAGCTAGTAGCGCAATGCTGGAGTTGAGGGGTTAGTCGTTTAGAATAACTTATCTATTAAGAAGTACTACTAAATGTATTGTTATATTTCGGACAACCGATACAAAAAAGCACCAGTCTTCTGATTTATACACACTACATCGAGACTTCCAACACCTCCCCGAGAGCGTGCTATGCAGCGGGCATCAGGCGCAATAGCTTGAAGAAAAAGTTCGCGAGCAGTTGGTTGCCCAAACGTTGGGAGATGAAGAAAGTTACCACCAACGGCATTGTCTACATCATCAGCGTGCATCAGACCAGCATGAGTAGACTGGTCTTCTGATGATTCCCAACGGCTACAGCCACGTGGGCAGTCTCGAAACACCCGCTCCGGAAAGGGTATTGTTCCTTGGCCAGGTGTGGGGCGGATGCGCCCAATTACGGTCCCATCGGGGGGTCAGCATGAAGGCCCAAATAATGCATTGTATTGCCTGAGTCGTAGGTGATATCGACACGCTGCGTCACCTCCTCCGTCACAATACGCGCAAAAGTACCTCGAGCGCTCCACGGGCCGTAATTGAGAAATAATGTTAAGCAGACAATGACGACTAGAGTAAAGGTGAGACGTTTGTGGCGATGAAGAAAACGAGCAGGCATAGTAACTGCATTATACAATAATAATCGCAGAAATGATGAGTTAATCCGTTGTCCGTACTCCCATAAAATTCGCCCACTCAGTATACCCTCGGGTCCCATCACTGAGTATCGGGCGCACGATACGGATATCGATTCGGTCGATGCGGAACCCAGCCTCCTCGAGCATGCGACGCGGGATGTCTATTGTCCTGTAATGCTGAAAGAATCGCCCAGACTGTGCGTAATCGGTGGCTGTTAAACGCTCAAAGCGGAGCCCCTGATCGGATATAGCAAAATTTGCAAGGAATGCGCCACCAGGAATAAGGGCAGCATGGATTGACGCAAGGACAGCGGGAAGGTCTTCTTGCCTGAGGTGTATGAGACTGGCAAGCGCAAACACGCCAACGAAGCTGTTATTATAATCTAGTTGTCTCATGTCAAGGCATCGAGCCGTTACTTTTGTTGATGCTCCTCGACGATGTAACTCTTCTATCATTGCTGGGCTATTGTCGACTGCCTCGACGTCATAGCCTTGTGAGGCAAAATATCGACTATACTGGCCTGGCCCACAACCTAGGTCAAGAACTCGGCCATGCGGTGAAAGCATTGCAACAAACGAACGCGCAAGGTCTTCATTGATAATCTCAACACCATTCTTCAAACCATACGTCGGTGCTAAACGGTTGTAAGCGGCGAGGGAAGAGTTATATAGTGCTATAGTTTCTTGCATGTTAAGTCTCTTTTTCTATAGTAGCAGATAATCTCCGTGCTAACCATCGCTATAGTGGTATAGTATGTGAACAGTAGGGCAGTATAATATCTTGATACGCTCTTATAAAGAAGTGACAGACATGGATATATTTTGCGGAATAACGCGGAAAAATAACGGCAATCCTCATTACGAGATCATCCGTAATGGTGTTGTTACTGCGATTAACTTGTCCGCTGGAATCCCATTGCCATGGGGGCCGAACGACACTGCACTGGTTATTACGACTTTTCTTATGGCACTACTGGAACACATACTCCTTGCCCGCATGCTGTTCAGGTGGCCAAAGGGTATCAATGTCGGTCTTGTCAGTTTCAAGAAGGTTTCGTAGTGCTACACAACGCTAAATACCTGAATGCTGTACCACCACAACTACGCAGTTACGTATCCCAAGAGCATTTGGCTGCTTTTGGCGATGGAGTTGTAAAAGTTGGTACAGTCGCACGATCACGCCATCCAGCCCGTTGATACGAACAGGGCGCGTTGGCAGCTATGAGGATTGCGAGCCGCCCTGACGGAATAGCTATCCGTCAACTGGAATCTAGAATATCGCACGCTCACGGTATCACGCAGACAGTTCGCGGTAATTTGAAGACCAATCTTATCTCGACCCTACCTTCTGCAGAACAGGTAACGGCTGATCTGCATGCTGTTTCTCGTCTAGTTGCAGACGATCGGGCTATCTCAGTTTCAGGCACGATTTGGTGCGATATGCTGCCGACGATCGTCAACCTGAAACAGAAGTCTGAAGAATGTCGCATTCTGCCTGCTGGTTCGATGTCATGGAGCCTCCTTGACGGACCTTATGCAATTGGCCAGTGCTTAATTTGGCATGGTCATTTGAGCAATTATTTGCTAGATATAAAGCCCCTTGTCGGACGGAGTGTTGTCTTTACAGACGTAGGTGAAGGTGAAGCTCCTTTACAAACGTCGTTATTTTGATAAATCAAATTTTAACATCTTTCATCTGACTACACGCTACAACTGTAAGAGCCTGCGCACTGTGCACAAGTACTACCTCCAGTCAGCGACACGCCCACGAGCCCCACAACACGAACAACGCCCACCCTGGTGGGTGAGCGTTGTTCAACATCTGGAACCGCATCCCAGCCTGTTTCGACTGGGGCGGGTTCGGGTAAGAGCTTGTTGGTACACCTGGGCAGCATCAATTCGAACAACTGGCTACCCCTGCTCGCCTTCCGTGAGCGCCTCATCGCGGGTGAGGTAGCTCCGGAGTCGAACACGTCTAGCGTAGCGTCTACCGAGGAGAGGAGCGAGACCACGACGGCCCGCGGCATCCGCAACACGGCCTGCCGTCCGATCAGCGCGGCCAAGAAGGAGCAGATCCTGAGCCTTGAGCCCACAGGTATGTCTGCCCGCGAGATCGCTGCCGAGGTCGGTGTCGATGAGTCCACCGTCCGTGCCACGTGCCGCCAGGCCAAGCAACCACCCCGCCGCAAGCGACGCTTCACGGACGACGACCTCCGGCGTGCTCAGCAGCTCCACGCCCAGGGCCGCACCTACATCGAGATCGGCCTGGAGCTTGGCTTCGGCCGGGATACGGTGAGCAAGCATCTGGCAGTGCCGCGTGGATGAGTACCGTGAGCTTGAGCAACATATCGAATAGTTAATATGTTCTGTCAGCGGCGTTGTGCCGTGCGCCCAGCTGAGCGGTGGCTTTGCGTTGAGCACACGATGCCCAGCTTGTTTTGCATCGACACGGATGCGAGCCAGTATGAACTGATGCCGCAGGCGTGTCACCTGTGGAACGTGCGGAGAATATCCGGAACGTTCCACAGGTGCACGACCGACAGCCTTCAGGTAGACACGCGGTAGTTGATGTGAGTGGCCGATCCTTTACAGGATGTCAGTCTGCGTGCTCTGTAGCGCCCTCAGCACTGCGATGAGGCTCTCGGTTGACTTTGCTAACTCCTCGTCCGTGTATCGATCGTTGAGTCTGTTCTCCGGATGATGGCTCGAGCTTCTGATGTAGTACGGCAGCGTCGCCTGTTCATGTGTTGGCGGGGTTGTGTTATCTCGAATCCACGTTTTCTTGTAGTCGAATCCGTACTTTTTATTCAGGTCCTTATTGAGTCCAGACTCGCTTCCTGGGTTGATGAGGCAGTGTATCTCACCCCACAATTCGTCGTGGAACTCAGCCGACGGAATCCCGAATGCAAAGTAAGTGATCTCGCCTAGAGAAGGCTCTTGGTTGGCAAGGAGCCCAAGTTCGTCTGAATATTGAATCGATGGCACGTTATTTTCGCGCGAGAAAATGAGTAGCTTGTGCTGTGCTGGGCGGTATGAGCGCAGCATGTACGGCGAGTGCGTTATGAGGAATAGTTGCTCGTTTTCCGAGATTTTTGCCAGCGCTTTTCCGAGCTGAATCTGCGCACGAGGGTGGAGCCAGGTTTCGGGCTCGTCCAGGAGGAGCGTAAGGGGCGCAAGCTCCTTCGTTTTGTGCTGCATATTCGAGTACACCTGAATCAGTGCCAACGTGACGGCGCGCTGCATCCCGGTACCTTTGTCGCACAGCGGGGTCTCGTAGTTGCCATCCGTGACGAGTAGCTGGCCACCCTTGATGAAGGTCGTAGCATCAGGAAGATCGAAGTCGAGCCGGACTTTAGCCGCGCCGTATTGCGACTGTAAAAGGCTTTCAACTTGGCTGGTGACCTCTTCAGTCAGAGATGAGAGCGATTCCTCGCCATCGGAGAATGCCTCTAGATGAGCCCTCTGAAACGCCGTCCACCTGTCGGTCTCTTGGAATTTTTGTGAGACGGCCGCGATGAGTTTACCGAGTGGTTTTGTTGTGCCAAAATCGACGACTTCGGAGGTGGTGGTGTCGGCAAGCACCGGCACGAGGTCGACTAACGACCTGAAAAGTGCGTCGATACCGGTCGGGTTCTCGAACCGCTGCGTATCTGGGTTCCATAAAGTGATTTTCTTCCCGTCAAGTTTTACTTTCTTGCCGTTCTGTTCGATTTCCTCTATTTTTGGTGAGCGCCGCAATCTAAAATACGGTTCGTCTTGGTCGGTAAGCAAGTAGTTCTTAAACTTGGAGTATTTTTTGTCTTCAACAATCTGAGGTAAATCATTCCCGGCAATAATGGCCTCCACTGAGAAGTCTTCGCTGGCAGCCTTGTTCTGTAATGCTGACGTGTCGCGAGTTCCTTCGGCAAGATACCGTAGAGCATCAATTATAGTGGACTTTCCGCAGTTATTATTGCCAACGATGTAGTTGATTCCTTTGGAGAAGATGATAGGCTGTTCGCCCTCAAAAGACTTGAAATTGGTGATGGTTAGGGACTTGAAATACATGATGGGTTCCTCATGGTGTGTCTGTCGCAGCCATTGCGACATCGTGCCCGAGTGGGGCGCTTTCACGATAGCTTGTCGTGAGGATGGTGAGTGAGCCTACGCCGTTGCGGTTTGGTAACGGCAGCGGGGCGCGGACCTCTCAAGCCGCTTGTCGACCTGGATGTAGCGCCATAGGTAGTAGTCGTCCTAGACTGATCGGTACTGCGCTGGAGTTGCGTGCTTTTTAATAACAATCAACTCATCGAGGCACAAAATCGCTCTGTGAAAACGATGATGCTGCTACGCCGCCTGCAACCGACTCTCGATAATCGCCACCCGGCCGGCGAGATCCTCATGCTGCGTGGTGAGCAGCCGTAGTGCGCCTCTTGCTTCGAGGGCGTCTTGGTGCTGAGACTCGATGTCTTTACTGAGTGTGTCGATCCGCGTGGTCACTTCCTGATGGTTGCGATCGATCTTCTCGTCCAGTTCTGCAAACCGGTTGTCAATCTCATTAAACTGAGCACCGATGGCGTCAAATCTTTCCTCCATGCTGCTGCGCACGTCTTTTATCTCGTGTTCCAGCTTGTCGAGCCGTCTCTCCACGCCATCTAAGCGCTTGTTGATACTGTCGAAGTGTTCAGCATTCCGTGCCTCTGTGGCGTTGAGACTTGTGGTTAGTAGTTCTTGTATGCGTTGGAAGTCTTTTTCAGTCATATTTCTATTTAAGCATGTTGGTGTTCGAGTGTAAACCGCGACATCATGATGGATAGAAAGAGTTCGGTCTGGCGACGGTGCATCGTCGATACAACTAGTATTTCTTCAAGTGCTCGAGAAAAGGATGAATGGCGGAGCGGCGGACATCTCCAATACAGTTGAGTGCCACAACATCTATAACAATGGCGCACATAAATGCGCTACCCCCACTGTGGTGAACGGACTTCGCTAAAGCAAATGACGTTATCGTCACCGCGAGAGCGGCAAGACTAGCTGGAATGAAAGTCTTGCACGTCTGCTTGTTGAGTGGAATTAGGAATCCGATACGTGCAGGCTGCGCTGGCTGATCCCTGTAGTAGTCTGCTGCGCAGCGCCGGCGCTCGAGATAGAAAAGGATGGTGCGCCGATACTCCAACATCTGGAGCCCGAACATAGTGAATAGGAACGGCACTAAGGGTTGCTCTCGCAGGACGGGAACCATCACCGTGACCGTTGCAACAACAATCGCTTCAACATACTTCCATGCCGGAGTCATCGTCGCTGCCACCACCTCAGACTGCGCCCAGCGCTGCATATCCTCCAAGTGCTGCTTGCGCTCACCGGTGGCTGATGGAATCTGCTCCTGTGCCCAAGTGGCGGTGTGCATCATGCGGTGGCGGTAGGACAGCTGTGTTGCGGCCACGGCGGCAGCGATCAGGCCAGTCAGCGCGGTAACGATACCGACGGCAGTGTCGACACTAAGAGACGTAATGCTCATGATCGTCTGGTGCACCGCGCCAGATCGTTGTCGGTGGGATGACCCTGGGGGAGGGGTGCACGTTGGCTCATGGCGGAATCGTAGCCAATGGCGTGCTCCTTTCCTCCTACACCTCCAACCCACTCACCAGCCCACCGGCGTCGGTGTCGAGGGCGTGGGCGATGCGGAGGATGTTGTGGAGGCTGAGGTTGCGTTGGCCGCGTTCGACCTGGCCGATGTACGACCAGTGCAAGGTGGTGTGCTCGGCCAGCTTCTCCTGCGACAGGCCCAGCTGCTCGCGGCGGGCACGCACACGCCGGCCAAACTCACCAGTGGCTGGTGAGAGCGGCGGCTTGCGGTCGGTGGGCACGGCTCCATCTCAACCGGCCGAAGACTCCCAATCCAGAGACTATGTATCTCAGGACGATGTATCCTGTGGTTGTCCGTAGCGGTCGAGCAGGTGAGGAGGTGGTCATCATGGGTGGCGGCGAGTGACCAGAACTAGCCCGCTCGTCGAGCGGTGGCTGCCTCAGACTGAGTGGTCTGGGGCAGCTCGTCTTGCAGTGCCCAAGTGAAGGCGAAGCCGGAGTGCGGCATGAGCCAACCGCTTGCCTCGACAGTGACGGCCTTGCCTGGCACTGCATCTGGCATACGGGTGACGCGAGCCGATTGAGCGGTGGCCACGGTGTCGCTGACGCGCAGGTCGGCGATGGTGGTATCGCTGTAGTCGAGGTGTACCGATAGGTCTCGGGTGGGTTGGGCAACCTCGAAGAAGAGACGGTGGCCCCATTGCGGCACTACTGTGCGGATCACTTGGCGGATACGGACTGGCTGACCTTGTACGGCGTCCTCATCCAGGCTGACGCTGTACGTCTGGCCTGTCTTGTGGGTGCTGCGACGAATCGTCTGTGAGCGTCCGTCTACCGTTAGCTCGAGGAGCTGGTAGGAGGATCGGCTGGCTGCGTCAACGCCTGGACGGTTCTGGAGAAGCCATGCTGCCGTGGCCGGCGTATCGGCGAGTAGCTCGTTGTACTCATCCTGGTCAGACACGCACGCGAAGCGCCGGGTAGCACTGCTAGGCACGGTGGTGTACTCCCACTCCACGGTGACGTCGAACAGAGGAGTACCTGCGGTACTCCTCTCTACTGCAGTAGAGAGCCGAACGCGCACCGCCACGTCGTACCACCGCTCAGCGGCGCGGATGGCTTGGTCTCGGATGTCGCGGTAGATCTCCCGAGCGAACTGCTCATCGCCCAGGCGCAGCGCCATCACATTGGCAGCGATGTCATCCAGCAGCTCTGGTGTTGCCACGCGCTTCAAGTCCTCTGGGTGGATGGCGAAGCCCTCCACCACCGCATCACGCATCGCCGGAGCCTCTTCGCGGATGATCTGACGGAAGTGGGCCAGCGTGTGCGCTTCCTGGTCTCTCCGGAAGGTGTACTCGAAGAACGTCGACAGCAGCCCCGCACCAAACAGCGTCCCACCCAGCTCGCCCAGCGGCAGGGCGTGCAGCCACTGCCAACTTACAAGCTGTAACGGCGCCAGCCACGCGTTGAGCATCATGAGGAGGATGCCGGCTAGGGTGAAGGAGACGGCCAGAAGGGCGGCTTTGAGCCGACGGAGGCGATGGTAGGGAGAAGGCTCGACTTTGGGCATTGCGTTATTAATTTTAGCACTTTTACAGAATATCTTGAAGGTGCATTCCAATTACCGTTAGTAGGTCGCTTTGCACAAAGAAAATGATACTAGTGATTAAGTGTATCAAAATTGCGTGTTGAGTGTATGCACCTACATTGGTGAATGAAAGCGCTGTCGTCATTATTTGATAATAGAGTGAAAGCCCTAATCTCCTTCTATAACTCTAATCCACTCCGTTGTGTCATCAGTAGTATTGTGTACAGCGATCACCTTCCCACTCCGACTGCCTGGATATACATCCACGCGACGCGTTGATCCATTTGCGAACGTATGGGTGAGGGTGAAGCCATCTTTTAGCTGTTCGCGAGTAACCTCGTACGTCGTCGAGATCGCATGTGTTCCTATCTTCGATCTGCTGCGATTGCGGCGCTCCGTCCTCGGAATTTTAATTCCGTGCCCTTCAAGCAACTTCCCAAGCAGCTTCCGGCAGCCGCCGCCCTTCTTTCCTGTGATCAGGTAGTTGTCGGTTGACAAATAATACCTATAGTAGTACGAACCGTCCTTTCTTGGATAGCCACCGTTGTCTTCTTCGCATCTCACGCGATGGTCAAGCAGAAGCAGCATATTCTCAGTCATCGACATCCATCCACCCGAAATTTTATACTCTGGTTCACCATATCCCGACCAAGGTTTGAAGTCAAAATAATGGAAGCAGGCAAGCTCGCCAATGTCCAGCAGGCAATACAGATCATAGGATCGCTCACGGAGAGATGTTTCTATTGAATGTCCAGAATAGGAACTTCGTTGTCGTCTTTTCTGTGTCCTTCCAGTTTCGGTCTGACAAATGACCCAGTAGCCAATGTGCTCCCTCGCATAACGCCTTTCTGGAGTGTCGTCCGGTTCCGCAGAAAACAGACTTCGAAAGAACTTTGCTACCTTGCCTGAGCCGCTGTTTGTCTCCGCTATTCTCTTATCCAACTCGCCTTGCTTCTCGTCCGTGTATCCCATAGGAGAGATATGATGATCGACGAGCAGCTTCGCCGCTTTCTGCGCGTACGACGTCACCCACGCCATGTCGAGGGTGGATGCCTCGTAGTCTTTGGCTACCTGTTCCCAATCTACCTTTGCCATGATCTACTCCACATCTATACGGATCAGTTCAACTTTGCCGCTTACACCGTCGTAGGCCGGGATAACTTTACCTGGCTTGGTGCATGGTGGAATCCGGACACTCGCCGATCGACCGTCCTCGAATGTGTGCTCAATTCGGCAGCCGTGACGCAACTGCTCGGCAGTCAACACGTATCGTCGCGATTCCTCATTACTGCTACGTACCCAAGCGCTTCGCACTGCCACCGACTTTCTCGCACGGGCCAGCAGCTGGTTGAAGTACTTCTTGCAACCGCCACCTTTTTCCGCGACAATCAGGTCGTTGTTAGCCGAGAGACTTTCCCATTCACTGTGCCAATACTCGCCTGTCGCCTTATCGTATGGCTTATCTATTTCACGATGTCGCACTTCGTGGTCAAGCAGTAGAATTTCCTCTTCACTCATCCACTCCCATCTACCTGATGCGGTGGCATCAAAAACGATGTATAAGTCCCGTCGCCGATGTTCACGAGCATCGAAGTACCAGAGGGATCCATCGGCAAGCAACACGTACCTGGTCACGAAGTTGGCGTCAAGCGATTCAAGACGTGTTTTGTCGAGCCAGTCAATGTAATGGCGCCGCTGCCCCATGGTATGAGCCTTTATCTCGACAAGCGTCCAGTACCCAATATGAGGAAGTTCGTCTGTCTTCGGCAGTATGTCATACGGCAGGCCAAACATCTTTCGAAGGAGATTTGGTTTAATCTTCGTCCGAGCGCTTTCATTGTACTCGAGCCGATCAAATTCTGCTTGCCGTTTCTCCACCTCACGCTGTGTCTCATCCACATAGCCGCTGTACGGGATATGGTGCTGCTTCAGGACAGTCGCCACGCTGCAGGCGATGTCTTGGAGGGTGGATAGGTCGAGGGTAGATGAGTCGTAGTCATCGGTGACCTGGTTAGTCATGGAAGAGCACGCCATGATAGTACTCAGTTCTTTCGGTTCGGGAGCAGACCTCTGTGGACGTCTTCTGGTTCTGGCTGGTTATAAGTGTGAGAGTGGGGGCAACCTTCGGCTTCATTGCCTATTTCGATACATGCCACTTCTGTAGCGTGATGTCTTCAACCGTCTAGAGTCTTCTTGTGCGATGTGTTGTCCACGCGCGGGAGCGAAGATAGTTTACATCTTTTTATCGAGAATAATGCGGTTGATTAAAAGAAGCAATATTGGTGAAACATAAAAATATACCTTCTATATTGTGGGTATCTGACAATGGCTCTCGGTTGGATTGCTATACGTTTGTTGTGCTATGTGTTATGTGAGAATCCGATACCTCTCGCTTGTTGCCGGTGCAACCGAACGTAGTTCGTATCTACATTGAAAGCAAACAAAGTTTGGGGCTTCTTTGGAATTGAAGAATTTCTAAATGTCGGAGATATCGCTCGGCGTTTTTGCTGACGGTTTGGTGAAAGGATGCCGAGCGATATCCTGTGATGTCTTGGGACATGGGTGACAGTTCTGTGTCAGGACTTCGGTGACGTTTGGTGTGTCGGGACATGGGTGACAGTTAGAGCCTCTTGCGGCCGCGGCCTCCGCGCTGGTTGGTGGGGTCGGGTGGGTGGTGAGAGACGTAGGAGGTGCCTTGGGGCGGCCAGGTGTACTGGATCAGGACCTCGCCGTGGGTGTCGGCGAAGGTGATGGTGCTGGTGTCCCAGATCGCGATGACCGTGGAGGCGGCCAGGTGGCGGTTGACCAGGAACGCGATGCCACCGATGTGGACGGTGCCGTTGCGGCCGACGGTCAGCTCGCGCTGTCCGGCGGCACCGATGGGCTTGTGCCGACGCACCCGGTGCCGTGCGGTGGTGTGCTGCTGAGGGGCTGAGCCTCCTGGGGTGATGGGGGCGGTGTCGCGGTCCGGTCGGGGCGCCTGGGCCACCTCGGTGGCGTCCCAGGCCTGCTGCGGGGTGATGCGCCCGGGTAGACCCTGGTGGGGGCGCTGGGTGTTGTAGATAAGGTCGAAGCGGTCGACCTGCTCCTGAAGCTCGGCGATTGAGGCGGCCAGGGGCTGCTGGTCCAGGTAGCGGAACAGGGTCTGGTGGAAGCGCTCGTTCTTGCCCTGGGTGGTGGGGTGGTAGGGCTTGGAGGTGATGGGCTCGACCCCCAGGGAGCGCACGTGCTCCACCAGGCGTCCGGTACACCCTCTTCGGCTGGGATTGAGGGCAATGCCGTTGTCGGTCAGCAGACGCTGGGGCACACCCCGGGCGGCTACGCCTTTGTCGAAGACGTCGATGGCGGCCTGGCTGGTCTCGCTGGAGGCGACCAGGGAGGCCACCGCCAGGCGGGAGTGGTCGTCCTGGAGCTGGAAGATGACCACCTTGCGTCCTTGGGTGATGACGTACTCGGTGGCGCCTGTGCTGCCAGCAGGCGTTGGGGGCGGGGTAGACGAATCGTCTCCAGGCCGCCCGTGGTCTCTTGGACGGCTCTGAGCGGGCCACCCCCTGGTCGCGGAAGAGTCGGGCCAGCCACGCCGGTGAGGGCGCCTTCAGTCCCATGGAGGCCATCTTGTCGTGCACGCTGATCGGGCCGTGGTCCAAACCTGAGCGCTCCAGGGCCGCCCGCACCTCCAGGGCCTGAGAGCGCACCGCCTCGGGCAGACGGGCCGGGCTGGTACGCGGGCGACGCGACCGGGGCTCAAGCACCGCCGCCGGCCCCTCCAGACGGGCTCGGCGCCGCAGGACGTAGAACGTCTTGCGTGAGATGGAGTGCTCAGCACAGAACGTCGTCACCGCCCCACGAGGCGCGTCATCAGGCCACTGAGCGATCGCCAGACGGACACGAGGATCAACACTACGGTTCTTATCAGAGCTCACCGCCCAATCTCAGACCACAAGTGTCACCCCCAGAACCCACCGAAGTGTCACCCATGTCCAACGACATAACAATTGCGACAAAAATGAACGGTATCATAAACCTGTAGCAAGGTGCAGGATGCTGTCATAACGACTGGCGAGATTAGTATGACATCAACATTTTAGCTAGAACAGTTCTGGGTAGACTGTCAAAATTCAGGAGTTGATGTCGTCAACTGCTGGATCATCTTCTCTGGGTGCTTCTGTCCCCAGTGGATAGTTCGAAATCTTCGAAAGTTTCGCAGCCGATACAAAATAGGGGTTGTTCTTATCGTCAGGAACGGTGATGAGGACTGAGTCTTGATCTCGTTCAAGGACATGGAAGGTCGAGCCTTCATTCAAAATCAGTCCCTCGGCAAGTTCAGTCGTAGCCTTTACAGTGAAGGTTTTCCCATGGTGCTGATAGTCCGAACTTGTGTGCGGAGCGTTCCTGAACTTATTGACAATAGCCTTGGCACCAGCCTCTCCACTGCGACCAACCGCCCATCCTAATACAGCAAGTCCACAGGCCAATACTTTTGGTCCGCCAACCTTCTTAGCAAGAGTAGTCATCAGTTGATAAGTGCCCAGATTACTCATTTCGTTTCTTTCATTACCGTTGGAGTAGTTGGGAAGGTATTCCTGCAGATGGTGTGCTACCAGGGGCAGTCATGCCCCTGGTAGACTTCATATGGTGTGAGGATGCATTGACAGTTCGGACATTTGTCGTCAGTATTCCCAGTGTCACATCCGCAGGTGTTGCATTCAGGACACTTTGGCTCTTTGCAACGCGGGCATCGCCTTAGATTCCTTGTAGAATCGAGTTCCTTGTCGCAAGATACGTTGTTGCAGACAAATCGCTCATCAACAACTTCACTGATGCCGAATCGCTTAGCTGGCCGCATGGCGATGAAGGTGTAGCGATTTTCGTGGTCGCGACAGGCCTCTGCCCACATATCTGTCAAGGTTGCGCCAGTTAAGTACGTGAATGCGTTTGGTAGCGACCTTCGGACGGGACGGTCTGCGGCTTCTTCTGCGATGGCGGCTAGTTCTGGCTGCTTTACACCTTTGGGTGGTGGATGCTGGCTGTAACTGGTTTGCGATGTTGTAACAACGCCGCAGGGGTCAACAACACACAGAATCCAGCGAGCATGTGGCCGCAAACTAGCCGCAACGCTTTGTATGGCGGCAGAGTGTGACAAGTTGGAGCTAACATACAGGCCGGCCATGGCGTCTGCAGGGTGACACAGAGCATCGTCTGAAATGCGCTCAGGTGGGAGGAGTACTTTGGCAGCGAACCGATCGCAAACCATCTCTTCGGTGCGTAACCTGTGGTTGGTATCACGAATATCCATCAAGTGGAAGCCCCACTCACTGTGGTGGCGTTGGAGGTGATGCGCGAGTTCGTGCAGCACGGTGAACGCGTTGCGTCGATATAGGGAGGAATGTAGATAGATGGTTGGCGGATCCGGGCGATAGTAGCCGCTACCACATCCGGCGTCGGCATAGGGAGCATAAACCAGCTTGATACCAGGGTATTGATCGATAGTGCCAATCGGGTCGTTTCGCAGCGCTGCAATGTCCAGCTGTGTGCACTCTTCGATGAGCTGGTGGGCGATGGCTGTTGTGTCGCGACTAGCGGCAAGATCATCCCAGGTGCTCACGGAGCATCGACCCTGGAGAGCGCGTCTCTGAGCTTTTCATCGATACGGTTTGCGGAGTCGTCCCGAGCTGCCAGAGCGAACTCTTCTCTCGTAGCCATTCTGACCTGCTCCTCACTCAAGCCAGTCTCAGCAACTCGCGCTTCAACGGCTTCCTTGAAGGCTGGCGAGCTGAGGTGCGCTTCTGCGGTGGCGTATGGGTCTGGGCCCGTCAAGTCTTCGCTGCTCAGGCCGGTGGCCCGCATCAATGCTGTCAGTTGCTCATCTGTTAGTGGCGAGACGCCGTCCCAGTAGGTACGCGTCCGCACGACGTCGAGGTTGAGGGCATTGGCCAGATCCCTGGAGCTTGTGAGCTTGTCGGTACGTAGCCAGTGCTGGCCAGCTGGCTTCCCGGTATGGAAGCAGTAGCCGTTCCATTCCTCAATGAAGGTTCGGTCAGCATCTGCATCGTACGCGCCTGTGGCAAGCGGGAGGACCGTCAGCTCTGCTTCTGGATCCTCCATCTCATCGCTGATGATGTCGATGGCATCCTGGCTAAGGAGCGTGCCAAGGCGGGTACCCAGAAGATGGTTGCCGATGCCCGTCGGGCGAGTCGGCCACAGCGCAGTTCCCAGAGCTCGGTGCTCGTCGTTGATGGCAAGCGCTGGTGGAGAGCTCTGGGAGGCACTGGTGACTGGCCAGACCACCGCGAAGGAGTCATGAGCCTGCACCACCATCGCTGTCGCGAGGTCAGTGCCATCCCAGCGGAGAGTCCAGACGTCACCGGGGGTGACTGTGGTCATGATGATGTGTGCGCTCCTTGGTCTCACATAGGGAGGGGGATGGGTGGACGTTCTACAGCGTCAGTAACAAGGCGTTGGACGGTTCCGATACAGATCCATCATCTTCTGCTTCTCGTCGGCGGGCAGTGCGCCTAGGTACTCGCACAGACCTCGCTTGCCTGTGTCCGACTTGTAGACCGAGTGTATCCAGCGTATCGACCAGGCTCCCTCACGCTCCAATCGAGTCGGTGAGATCTCGGGCATCGCCCGTGATGCCACGTCAGCTCGCGGCGAGATGTCGCTAGAGAGACGAGGGACCGCTGTCCAGACCATAGGGTCGCGGGGTCTCTCCGCCACGCAGCCCATAGGGCGAGCTGGCTTACCGACTCTGGGTGGGTGAAGCGTCGCTTGCGCGTCAACCCAATAGACGTCACCTATGACTGCTTTATCGCCTGGCACTGTGCCAGTATAATGAAGATAGAAACAGTCATCAACTTACCGCGAAGGCAAATGTGGTCTCCGATGCGAAAGTTCGCCGCCGACTGCCTCGAAGTTATGAATGACAGTGCGATGGAGCGAATCGAAGCCCACCCACTTCTCTTAAGAAAATTAGAACTTCTATAAGTTGTAGTATTTCGACAATCTACTGTTATTTCGTTTATGAAATGAACATATTTACAATATCGTCCCGTCGCACTAATCTATCAGTCACCTAGGTTGCTTTGCAAGCATTGACCATCAGAGCAACCTTACCCAAGAAAGCAAGGAGGCTGAATCACGATGGCAGATTCATCTGACAAAAATGTCGGCGGAACTCTCTACGACCGCAGAGCACGCAAGAACATGGAACCTAAAGGGGCAAAGGGGCACGCTCCGATACGAAATGGGGGTAGAGGACACAATAGTCAATGGTATGAAGACAATTACCGTCTATCTAGAGATACTGGGAGCGATGGCACTACGAAAACTCATTGGACCAACCAGAATGTGAGTAGAGGATCTGCTACCCGACACAGGCCTCCTAGCGATGCACGATAACGAACAAGGGATGGTGGGAAACTCTTTTAGAGTGTTTTCCCACCATCCCTTACTGGACGTTTAGCGATAGTTATAATAAACTCTAGATCATTGTAAAGCTTATTTAACTTATCTAGTAAACTTGCGTTATCTTTTAAGTTAGCAAGTTGATCAAATAGATCTGACGCGTTATCCCAATCAACTATCTCAACATCGCGTGAATGAACTTCCCTAATTCTCGCCATAGCATGGCATATTACATCGATAGAATCAGCGATTTCCAACTTTTCGTCAGAACTACGAAATATGTCGATTAGTTCACGAAGTATGATGGCCTCGTTTAAAGATTCTGTTGTAATTTTCATACAATAGTATTATATCATCGATATGATCCAGTGCGCAAGATACTCTAGTTAAAACGGAACCACTTTAAGCGGAAGATATTACAGTCGATCAAGGCTATGGATCAACTGATCCCATTTCAAGTTTCTATCGGTCCTGCAGATCCCCGGAGCCTCAAGTTCGGTAGCTAGATCCCAGAGCTTGTACAGCAGCTTGTCAGAAGAAGCGATATGATAATGGGCCTCAATGTCAACAATCCGGTATGCAATATCGTATTCCGGCCATATTCCATCCCGTGGATCGAATAGCAGAAGATGTTTGATGTAGGTTATGACGTCCTGTCGCGACGACATTCTCACTTCGACTGTTTGGATGCGCTTTTTAAGGTCAACGATAACAGCAATTTTATTCCATAAATCTAGGTGATTTTCATAAGGGCTGGAGTCAATTCTAGAAACTATTTGCGATACTTTGAATTGAATTGCTTGCATTGAGGGATCTGTTAATTGTGAAAGCTGAGAAATAGCCTTTAGAATATGTCCTTCATATTCTTTTCCAAGTTGCGCAAGATAAAGAGATGTATACGTCTTTAAAGATTGGACAGAGTGTATTTCAGATACTTTCGCGCTCCAGAACCATCGGTTAATTCTGTCGATATCTTTATAGTCATTAGCAACATTACAACTCATAATATATACCGCTATTATAGCGGACAGTTTACTGACTTGTCCAGGTCGTAGTTGTCTATAGTTGGGTCGAGTCGTATCTGATGCTCCCATCGGGGTTGAAAGTTATGTGGTCGTGATTCTGGCCGTTCCTGGAATTTGCCGCCTCCTGAGTGAGAGAATCGTCTGAGTAAAAGTGAAGATACTCTGTCGTCCCATCAGGGTTCTTCTTCTCTTTAACGGTTTCTTGGTCGTTCTTGGCAATGACTTTCCATCCCATGGTGAGTGTCCTTTCTTCATGGAGAAGTAGAAGATCCCGAGTAGTTGCAATCTGTGGAGAGGATATACTTCGAGAGTATCAGACCCCCTTATTTTAGCAATTTGCATCAGTTAAGAATTTCCTGTAACATTCATCTCTAATGAGAGTCGTTTTCAGCTCCTGCTATTTGGCAGTTTCTATCAGTTGAGTACTGTCGTCATAAAATGTATGTCTGATGCTTGCGGCCATGCAGCAATGTTATTTCTGATAAGAAGCAGGTTTACTGATTTGATGTGGTCTACTTCGCCGCGATGTATGAGGTTTTTTGCGCCTTGGAGGCGGCTTTATTCCATTATTCTCAAGTAGTTTCGTCAGTAACTTTCGACAGCCTCCTCCTTTTTTCCCGGTGATGATGTAGTTGTCTTTTGAAAGTGTTTTCGCTTCGTAGTACCAGTACTCTTTCTTTCGTCTGTTGTACGGCTGTTCTCGACTATCTCGTCGCAACTGATGGTCGAGAAGAAGAATGTCTTCCTCGTCCAACTGTCTCCATTCTCCGGTCACTTCGACATCCACCACCCTATTCCATAGCTGTCTCGTGTATTCGTGCGTATGGAATCGCCAGAGCTCTCCTTCGGCTAATAATGCGTACGTAGTGGTAGAACACACGCTATGTGATTCTTCGATATCCTTACTTGTCCACGACTCTCGCCGCGTCTCCATACCTCCGGAGGTTTCTTTTTCTTCGAGGAAACTCCAGAATCCGACATGTTGATAGCGATGTTTGCTGTTGGCGCTACCCGCTGGTTTCTTAAATATGAAACGCAGAATACCTGTGCTCTGTTTGTGCGAATTTTGTGTTTCTTCTAGTTCTTCTCGTCGTTGCTCGACACAATTTGCTACCTCATCAATATATCCGTCGTACGGAACCTTCTGTTGCGCCAATAACTTCGCTGCTTTGCGTGCGTACGAAGTAATGTCGCTTATATCTAGTTTAGATGCATTATATTCGCGAGCCACCTGGGCCCAGTCTATTTTCGTCATCGGGTAGCCTTTTTCAGAGTAAATTGAGTGGCTGGTGTTGTGGTGAACTTGTATGTTGGTGATCTAGCGCAAGGGTGGATTTATGTGGTGCTAGACATGCTCGCGAAGATGGATGGCGACTATGTGTTCACCTAATATCTGGTTCACTTATCTCTGGATCTGCCTTACGCAGTAATGAAATGAGATTGTCAGCCAACTTCAGGCTGGCGCCACGCTTGATGTCGAACTGCACACCGTATTTTTTTGATAGTCCACGCAAGACCAAGTCTCGTAGTGACTCCCATATAGGATTAATGGTGATGAAGCATTCCTTGTCATCTTCGTGAACCGCGATAAGAATCAGACCTTTTCCACGAATGCCCATAATGCGTGAGATGAAGATTGCCCACTCATTTTCTGCGTGTGGCGCAGGCGTGAGGTTTCGCTGCCGAAACGACGTGCCAATGAGTTGTTCGATAGTGTTGGTTGATAATGTGGTACTACGCAATACCACAAGCGGTCCTTCAGCCATGTCACACTTCCTGTTGGTTGAGAAGAGGTGCTGAAACTGTTGTTGCTATTCAGGCCTGCTGTTGGCGGAAAGCAAAGGGCGTCTTTGCTCCTAGCTCTCAAAAATTTAGTACGGCCGGTCGATGTAGGCAATGTTATAGAACGTAGAAATTTTCACTGATGTTTTGTGGACGTCGGCATGGCAGGTGTGTTTGTTGTTGCTTCTTGGACTGCTGTGAATTGTCTTGACAACGTTGACAGTTGTGTGGGCATCTCAGTTGTTCACGGGATCATCACCCTTCACCACTCCCACCCAAACCCACCGAACAGCCCGCCATGCACGTCGCGCTGGGTGAGGGTGGCGCGCTGCTGCGCATCCAGGCTGGTGCGGTTGTACTGGTTGGCTGCCTGGGGGCGGGCGAAGGGGCTGGCCCCAGTGAACTGCCAGATACTGGACGGCACCTCCCCGATGAAGCGCACCTGGATGGTGGCCAGCAGCGAGCGGGCGTGGAAGGCCCGGCTGGCCAGCGAGATCGGCGTGGTGGGTTCCTCGCCCGGCAGGGGCTCGGCCCGGAAGGCGAGGTCGTAGCGTGTGGCGTCCTGCATCGGCGTGCGCCTGCCGGTGGCGGGGTCGATGTGCCAGAAGTGGTCGTTCCACCCCGCCCCTTCGACCGGGCGGCTGTTGACGCTGAACTCCCCGCCCGGCTGAGCTGTGACATGAGCCGGGTAGGAGCGGGAGATGGTGACGAAGTCCAGCTCGCCGGCCATGTTGGCCAGCCGGTAGTGCTCCACCGTGCCGCGCCACTGGCGCTGCTCGACCACGATGAGCGTGGTGGTCTCCTCATAGACGATGCTGCCGTGCATCTCCGGCACATCCAGCACCAGCGGTGCCTGGGCGTAGCGCCCGGCCACCAGACGGCTGTGCAGCAGGCGCAGGCCGGCCTCCTCGCGCGAGGCGATCGTCTCCATGCTGCAGCCCAAGCGGGTCGCCATCGCTCGTCGCCGCTCCAACAGGCTGCCACTACCCGCCGTCTCAGGGGTGAGGGCGAAGGCTGCCAGCAGCACACCCACCAGCACTTCGTCCTGCTCACTCCCGCTCTCACTCAGGCTGTGAACGGCCGAGACGAAGCGATGACGCAGCCGCTCAAAAGAGTCCTCCAAGCTACCCCGTAACACCTCATCGACGATCGGAGCGTGCACCAGCCGCGCCGCCGTAAACCCACCGCGCTTACGCAGCCACGCCAGCTCACGGCGCAAGGAAGCCGCATCATCGGCATCGAGACGAGCGTGGGACATGAGCAAGCCTCCTTGGGGGAGTAGGGGCAGGGCGTGAACGGCAGTCGGGTGAGCAGTGAAGCGCCCGCCAGGCGCGATGGCCGCGCGGTGCTCCCAGTGGACGGGCCGCAAGTCAGCCTAGACCGAGCGGCCGGGACAAACCAGGAGATATGGCGCAGAGGTTGGCGGATGGTGGTGAGGAGGTAGTAGCGGGGCTGCTGGGTTAGCGGCTGGATGAGAACGGCGATCAGCAGCATGGCAACTAGCCACTGGGGGAGCGATGGCGCCCACCTCGTTGTCGGGCCACTGCGAGGCGGCGGTCTGCAGTACCGGCGGCTCTTGAGCCCTCTTTTCCAACTTTCTTCCAACTTTGACGGCACTGCGGCGCGGCCTGCCTACCGTTCTAACCAACGCCACGAGCCCGGGGCTAGATCGGCAAAAAACGCTGGCCTGCCGAGGCTGGTGGCAGGTGGTACGGCCCGCTCTCCCCAGGCTGGCAGCACGGGCCGTCGGCACGCGATGACCAACCCGGCTGGTCGTCTTTCTCTTCCCTCCTCTCTCCTCGAAAGGACTCCTCATGGCCTCTACCAATCTCAGTCTCTTCTCGCCCCAGCGCACCCGGATGGGGGTGGTGCTGGGCAATGGCCAGGCCCGGGTAACCAGGCGGGAGATCGAGCAGGTCGCCGCCCAGGCAGAAGTAGCGGCCCAGGCCGAGCAGGCCCGGGCCTTCCTGACCTCCCAGGTCCTGACCAACATCGCCACGCTGGTCACCCAGGCCGAGGCCCAGACCCGCATCGCCCCCGGCGGTGCCCAGTTCTACGAAGCGATCATCACGGGGTATGCGCTGGGGGCTGGGCAGCGGATCGGGCAGCTGTAGGCGGCGGGGTCAGTACCGGAACGTCGCCAGTTCGTAGTGAGCGCTCTGCCTCGCGCCTGCTCTCCTTCTCCTCACATTTTCTTCTCTCCTTTCTCTCATCTCTTCTCATCTTCGGAGGTTTCATCATGACGGTCGTAATCGGGATTCTGGCCCTCATCGGTCTGGCGGTGGTGGGCGCACTCGGGTGGGCATTCGTCCACGGGGTGCGCGATGGCCTGGCAGCGTGGCGGGAGGCACCGCCCGGTGGAACGAGTCAGCCAGTGCCCATGGGCGAGCCGCCGCTTTCGCTGTCTGCCGTGCTGCCGAGCAGCTACCAGGTCGGCCAGCTGGCCGGTGAGGTGGCAGCCAGCTGGCGCTCCGCACACCAGGCGGCCAAGGCGGCTGGAGCAGGCGTACCGGCCAGCTCATCCTGGGCAGCCGCCCTGGCCTTGGGCAGCGAGCTGAGCCAGCAACGCCAGGAGGCAGGCCGAGCTATGCAGGCAGCTATGGCCCAGGTACTGCAGGACAACGAGCAGGCAGTGCGGGACGCAGCGGCTGAGGCTGCCGGAGGAAGACGCGACACCAGTAATGGCGGGAGTGGTGCCAGCAGCGGTGGCGGTGTCACTGACGAGAGCAGTGACAACGGCGTCAGTGGTAGCGGTGCGTCTGCTGGCACGGTGCCGGATGGAGCGGACAGCAACGGCACGGCAAAGGGTACGGTCCGTCCCACCTGGCCGGCTCACGCGCCCTCGCGTCGCCCGCCGCGGCCGCGTCCCAGGCGGTGCACGCAGCAGCGACCGGCTCGGTCGGACGAGCGGTAGCCGTGAG
>JAUMZP010000015.1 GCA_030528025.1 Candidatus Saccharimonadota bacterium | reverse complement strand
AGTTTCTAGGGTGACCCAGCAGTTACGCGCCCCGCTGTGTTTGAGCACATTGGTGATTGCCTCAAGCAGAACCCAACGAAGAGCAGTGAGGGTGCTGGGCGGAAAAGAGTTCACAACGGACTGGTCAATATTGCGGTGCGCCGCAATTTTACAGTGCGACAGCAACACAGGAATCGCATCAAGCTGACCGGAAAAATCTACCGTATTGAAGCCCTCCACCACCTCTCGCAAATGCACCACAGAAGTGCGGGCAAACCTCTGAATATCTCTGGATTCTTCAGCAGCCTGCCGATCAATTGATTCGAGTAAACGTGTAAGTTTTTGCAAGCGAATATGAATAACCGTTAAATCATGACCGATAAGGTCGTGCAAGTTAGCAGCTACCTGTGTTTTATACTCCACAATCAAGTGCTGTTCACGTAGCTCCTGGCTCTGCTCTACTATATTAAACTCTTCACGTAATTGCCGACGTGAGAGCCGCGTGATACGCAAACTCACCAAAAGGAAACCCACAATTGCAACAATGGCCGGGTCTTGCCTAGTGGTGGTAATATGCCAACTAAGCTCTAGAGTTTGTAGATAGTTCAGGACCACCACAACCATTAATACTCCAATGAGGGTGGTTTTAATGTTTTTGGTTCCAGAAACTATTAAAGCACAACATAACAGACCAATAGGCAATAAACCCTGCCTAAATTCCATAGAACTCACCAATGACCCAACGACCAGCATTAAAGTTATGATAGTAATACTTTGCCTTAGCTGCGGTCGATTCCATCTAAGGTATATGAACCAGCCGGTGGCACAGACAAGTACCAAGCCAGCAAGTACCATTTGGATGCTGAAGTTAACACTGTACATGAGTATCTATACCTTAGTTTGGTCTATGTGCTGATCAGAAGCTCACCTACTGGAACTAGTCTATCTGATGAAATACCGGTCATAGATTCAAAAGCGTGCGCGTCTCCACCACCAAGAGGGCATGTGTTTACTGGAATTGCCTCAGCAATCAGGCAAGCTGTTTGCATCCATGCGCCCACATGCTTAAGCGTCAAAGAATATGCAACTGCCTCATAGGTGGAGGTGACAAGCCCAAAATCTGCTGCAACCAATATGAGCGCCTGCACTGCCTTAGTATCCTGTCGTGCAGAACTAGCATAGGTGCGAATCAATCGGTTGTAGGGGCCTCGATGTGTCTGATCGTCAGCACGGGCTACACACTGATACCGCCTATTATTCAAATCCACGTACCACAGCCCTGCCTCAAGACCAAGAACGTGCTGAGCCAGCACAAAAAGCCGCAGCTCGTGGATAGCACCACC
>JAUMZP010000014.1 GCA_030528025.1 Candidatus Saccharimonadota bacterium | reverse complement strand
CATGTAAGGCGGCGAAATCATCTGCACTTTTTGGCGGAAATGTTTGCACTGCCACCAGCGCCGCGAGGCGCTATTTTTTGCACTGGTGCAAATGTTTTTGACGGTGCTTTGCGTCTTAAAAATCACCAAAGTGGTACACCAGATTATCCTCGTAAGTGGCGTCCTTGTTGAGAGACACATTGGCGGTGATGGTCTGGTAGCCGATGAGGCGCTCCCAGCCTGCCACTCTCTCACTTACTACGAACTCCAGATAACCCGGCAGCTCACTCCTTGTGCTGGAGAAGAATACGAACGGTGGGCGCACCATCGTCATCAGCCGCAGAAACTCCACCATCCCGAAATATCCCGCCTTGCGATATGCGCCCTGCATGGTACAAACATAGGGCGGGTCCAGTACCAACAGGCAGCGCGGGTTGTCAATGTATTGCGGCAAAAGTGTTGTATAACTCTCGCACGTTATCTCCAGCCCTTGCAGATAATCATCGGCTCGTGGGTAATCACTCTGGCGTAGGGAGTGATACAGGTCGGTGCGTAGCAGCCAGTCCAGGTCAGGCACTTGCTTACCAGAAAACAACAGCCAACTGCCGAGACAATCGAGGTCACGATATCCATCAAAATCTCGAATGGCCTGGCGAATACGCTCGCGCTCATCTGGTGGGATAGGCTTGTTGCGTGGCAGGCGCTGGGTCAGACGGTCGATAATATGACGCAGACGGTTGGTATCGTTGATGTGGATCAGGCGTTCGGTGTAGCCGTCGTAGTCATTATAGATAACACGCGCGGCAGGCTTGCAGCGCTTGGCTACGTGCGCCAATAAGCCGCTGCCGCCAAAAGCATCGAGGATTATCCAGCCTGTGCCATCGTCGAGAATGTGGTCATTTAATAGCGCCTTAAATGGTTTTAGAAACCGGCGTTTTTGTCCAGTAAATGGTAGCGGTGCCTGTGTGTAGGTCTTGAGCGTCATCGGTATCTCCAATGGCACTCGTGGCGCTCGTCGTTACAGGAAGATGCGAACAGCTACCGTGAGGTTGCCTGGCATCCATGTTGTGAGTTGCAGCATCGATGCTCGCGGCATTCTTGGTTGTTAAAGATGTTGATGGTCTTGCAGCGACTGCACTTGATTTGCAGATTGCCGCTGCCAATAGCCAACAGTTTGCTGCAATTCTTGCAGCGTAGATACATAGAGTCTCCCGTGATTGGACGAGGCATCATGTTATGCGTTACGTCGCCCAACCATAAGCCGACGGGCTTCAGACCTTGATTTCCTGCCAGTCGAGGTCAGGCGCCTTGCCCTCGATGCGCAGGGTCACGGCGTCAAAATAGACGCTCTCGCCGATTTGCGTCTGCCCGGTGATAACCACCACGCCGC
>JAUMZP010000004.1 GCA_030528025.1 Candidatus Saccharimonadota bacterium | reverse complement strand
GTAAGAGCTTGTTGGTACGGATGAGAGGACTTGAACCTCCACGCCACGAGGGCACTAGCACCTGAAGCTAGCGCGTCTACCAATTCCGCCACATCCGCAGATATACGCACCGCAGGCTCTTACCGTGTATTGTATACGAATTTCGGCCTTGCGTAAAGAGTTTTGTGGTACAATCAGGTAAATAAACTGTGGCGGGTCTGCCACTATTTTACGTTATGTAAGGAGTAATGACATGACCTCTATCCATTCATCGTCCCAAAAATTCGACAAGCTAGAGTGGACACAACAAAAGATCGAAGAAATCCGAGAGGAGTGCGGCACCGCCAACTCGGGTGAAGCTAGAGATAAGCAGTATGCTGAGGTGCGCCGACGGATGGTTGGTGCGCTAGGTTTAATTGCTACACAATCAGGCGAAGATCTTACGCCAGATACTGCAGGACGCTTACTGTACGGCCTGGCTATATCATCACGCACCGGACAGCCAACACAGGGTGAGCTTACCGAAGAGGGCATCCGCATCATTCGTGAGATCAGTGGCATGACGCAGCAGTCCGTCGAAGAAAATAATACTGATACCATAGGAATAGCAGCATAATATCACCAATGAGTACTATAGAGCCCACCGCTGCACTAGCTGAAGCCGACCATCGCAATGTGGTAGACCGCTATAAAGGGCTGCCTCACGAAGCTATCGTTGCCGATCTTGATGAGCATGGCTCGGCACTTCATATTGCGATTGATAATGTCGTGCGCGATTTCAACATGGGGACGATCGTCCGCAGTGCCAATGCCTTTGGGGTGCGCCATGTCCATATCATTGGTCGGCGGCAGTGGAATAAACGTGGCGCGATGATGACGGATACGTATCTGCACGTGCATTATCACCAAACGGTTGAAGATTTCTTGCAGGCTATTGCTGACTGGCCACTCATCGCAGTCGATAATGTTGCTGGTTCGCAGCCACTCCACTCGGTCGCGCTGCCGCGTAGTGCCGTGCTTTTGTTTGGGGCAGAGGGGCCTGGTATTCGTCCCGAGCTGCTTGAGCGAGCTACAGGTATTGTCGCAATTGAGCAGTTTGGCAGTACGCGCAGCCTCAATGTCGGCGTAGCAGCGGGTATTGCGATGTACGCCTGGGTGCAGCATCATCGCCTACGCTCGGGTCAAGAGTAGAGATTCTACTCTCTTTACTCTTTTTCAAACATACGGTAACGAAGGAGCATGTAGCGCTGCGTGGCGCTATAGAGTAGTGAATCCGGCCAAGGGCTTGTTTTTCCATGCCGTTTATGCAAAAATAGCAGTAACTATGACAAAGCTTTCATCGGAATCATATCGGGGGGCGCGGGATTGGTATCCGGAAGATCTTCGCGTGCGCAAATACATCTTTCAGACCTGGCGTCACGTCGCCAAGAGCTACGGCTACGAAGAATACGATGCACCACTGCTTGAGCCAGTTGAAGTGTATGCCGCCAAGAGTGGTGACGAGTTAGTGAATGACCAGACGTATCAGTTTATTGATCGTGGCAATCGACAGGTAGCAATCCGTCCTGAGATGACGCCGAGCGTAAGCCGGATGATTGCCAAGCACCGCCAAGAGATCGCCTATCCAGCGCGCTGGTTTAGTATTGCCCAGTTTATGCGCTATGAGCGACCACAACGGGGGCGAGAGCGTGAATTTTGGCAGATGAATGTCGATATATTTGGTGTTGATAACATGCAGGCCGAGGCCGAGATTATCACACTTGGTAGCCGTATCATGAAGGCCTTTGGCGCGACGGACGACATGTACACTATTCGCATCAACAATCGCCAGTTGATCAACCTTATGATGGCGCAGTTTCTCGAGCTCGATGCCGTGCAGGCTCAGCTGATGATCCGGCTGTTTGATCGTAAGAACAAGATTCCACCGCAGGCTTTTCGCGATCAGGCGATTGAGATCTTTGGTGAGGCGGCGGCACCGGTCGGCTTGCAGCGGATTGCTCAGCTCTTGACGGCACGTACTATGGCCGATCTCCCCGAATCGATTCGCGATAGTGAGGCGGTGCGCGATGTGCAGCGGCTCTTTACACTACTTGAGCGTAGTGGCGTAACAAATGCCATCTTCGATATCACGCTCATGCGTGGGTTAGACTATTACACGGGTACAGTGTTTGAGTTTTTCGACACGCATCCAGATAATAACCGTTCGCTCTTTGGTGGTGGGCGCTATGATGGCTTAGTGGGGATGTTTGGTGCTGAGCCTATTAGTGCAGTCGGCTTTGCACCGGGCCTATCAATGATGCAGCTCTTTCTCGAGGCGCATCAGCTGCTACCAGAGTTTAGCTCCACAACCGATATTTATATGATCGTCCTTGGCGGGGCAATGCGCGGTGCACTAGAGCTAGCGGACGACCTGCGCGATGAGGACGTCAATGTGGAAGTCGATTTCACTGGCCGCAAACTAGACAAGCAGCTCAAAGCAGCGATCAAGAAACAGATCCCATATTTCCTCTTTGTTGGTGAGGATGAGCTGGAGAACGAGATCTACACCCTCAAGAATATTGCGACAAGCGAGGAGCAAAAGCTCAGTCTGGAGCGCGTCGTTAGTGCCGTTAAGGATTACCGTCGTCAGCCATCGCGCAGTGAAGATGATGACTTTGATTTATCGTAGTATCACCATCTATGTCTCTATGACAGCTATAGCTCATCTCTGTTAGCTTCCCGTTTTGCTCATCTTGCGAAACAGCATATATACACATGCATACTTGGGTCTGTCGCATGCCTATTTCACACCGCCAGCGACATATGATACAATAACCAACTATGAAGACGACACTAGACCACCTATCAGACACCAAAGTACGCGCCACGATTACCGTCGGTGCAGACGAACTGGAGGCAGCTCGCCAGGTTGCTTTGCGTAAACTCGCCAAGACGACTAAAGTTGATGGTTTCCGCAAGGGTCATGCCCCGCTCGAGTTGGTTGCAAAGAATACCAATCCAGAACACCTCGCCGAGGAGACGCTTAACAACGCCCTGAGCAAAGCAGTTGCTGCAGCCTTCCTCGAGAGTGATGTGCAGGTGCTTGAGCGCCCAGAAGTGGAGATTAAAAAGTTTGTGCCTGGTAGTGAGCTGGAGTTTACTGCTGAGGCAGAGGTTATGCCCACGATTACTCTTGGTGACTATAAGAAACTCAAGCTCAAGCCAGCGAAGATAACCGTTACGCCAGAAGAAGTAACGGAGATCCTTGACCGGATTCGCCACAGCATGGCTGAGCGTATGGACACTGATGAAGCAGCTCAGGATGGTGACGAGGTAACGATTGACTTTGTCGGTAAGCGCGATGGTACGCCTTTTGCTGGTGGCACCGGGAAAGATTATCCGCTTGTACTCGGCAGCAAGTCATTCATTCCAGGCTTCGAAGAGGCATTGATTGGCCTCAAGGCTGGTGAAACAAAGGCGGTTGAACTCACCTTCCCAAAGGATTACCATGCGAGCGAACTAGCCGGGCAAGCAGTCGTCTTTGATACGACCATTAAGAAGGTCAAGAAAGTGACACTGCCTGAGCTGACTGATGAGTTTGCTGCAAAGGTTGGGCCATTTACCTCTATTGAAGATCTCAAGAAAGATATCGAGAAAGAAATTACCGCGCAAAAGCAGCGTGAAGCAGATGACGAGCTGCGCGACGTAGCCGTCAAGCAGTTGGCTGATGCCAGCACGGTAGCCATTCCGGAGGTATTACGGGCCGATCAGCTTCGCTCAATTGAGCAAGACTTGGTCCAGAACCTTGCTCACCGCGGTCGCACCCTTGAGCAGTACCTTGCCGAGAAGGAATATAAGGACAAAGACGAGTGGATCGAGAAGGAGGCTAAGCCAGCGGCCGATGAGCGCATTAAGGCTGGGCTTGTCCTGGCTGAGTTGAGCAAGGCCGAGAAGATCGAAGCCACAGCGGAGGAACTGCAAGAGCGCATCAGTGCCTTTAAGCAACAGTATGCCAATGATGCAACTATGGTGGCGCGCTTTGATGAGCCAGAAGTGCAGCACGAGATTGCCAACCGCCTCTTGACAGAGAAGACGATCGACTGGCTGGTGGCGCAAAATACTAAGAAGTAGCAGATAATACAGCTCGCATAACGGAAGTTAGCACTCTATATTGACGAGTGCTAACTTTCTCGTTACAATAGTACTATGATGAAACCGAATGATTACCTAGTGCCCAACGTCATCGTCCGCACACGTGATGGTGAGCGTGGCTATGATATATACTCACGTTTGCTCGAGGATCGCATTATCTTCCTCGGCGAAGAAGTGACTGAGATGACAGCCAATGTCGTTGTCGCGCAGCTGCTCCATCTTGCCAATGAAAATCCAGACAAAGACATCCAGCTCTATATCAACAGCCCTGGTGGCAGTGTGTATGACGGTCTCGCAATCTACGATACGATGCAATACATCGCGCCGGATGTACAGACGATTGGTATTGGTCTGCAGGCGAGCATGGGTGCCTTCTTGCTTAGTAGCGGTGCGAAGGGCAAACGCTTTGTTCTGCCCAATGCCCGCGTGATGATCCACCAGCCTAGCAGCGGTACACGCGGCAAAGTGACAGACCAAGAAATTAGCTTACGCGAGAGTATCGCCCTCAAGGAGCGGCTGGCCACCATTATGGCAGACAACACTGGCCAGAAACTCGATAAAATCAAGGCTGACATGGAGCGTGACTACTGGCTGAGTGCCGCAGATGCCGTGGCGTATGGCCTAGCCGATGAAGTGATTGGCCAGCGCGCAAACGCAAAATAGCACGAGTAGCTGCTTTGTGCTATAGTAAGGCTATGACACAACATAGCGACCAATCGACAACTCAGTCTACAAACACTCCATCTCAAGCAAAAAAGCCACGGCGCTTCCGTCCACGCCGTATGACTGTCGTTATGTTGGTAACGATCGTGTTGATTATTGTCTGTATGGCGGCGCTCGCCTTTTTCTATCAGGCCAAGCGAGACACTAAGGAACTTATGCGCACCCAAATCGTTATGGGGGATGTATTGGTACGTGCGGCTGACTATTCATCAGGAAAGGCGATATCGCAGGACAATTATGCACTCGGTAATGTGCTTGGTGTTATAACAAATAAATCTGAGCGCGAGCAACTACTGGCGAAAAAACCATTCGTGCACTGTTCAGCGCGAGCAGTGTGTAGCGATTGGATTACAGTGACAGAAGCTGAGCCTCAGGATCCAACGATAGCTAGAATACTCTCAGTGTCGCATACAACCAAAGGTTCATCCCCAGACAATATCCGTGAAATATTGCAGGATACAAGTACACGATGCGCCCTCTGGCGTAACAATTACGCCGAACAAATGCTATGCGTGTCTGCTAAGACAGGGCGGTATGTATATGATGTCGGCGGAAATGCCCGTGGCCTGTCCGAGTGATAATAAACTTTCTGTTTTTCTGCGACTATATCATTTCGTTAATCATTTTCATCTCTGATACAAAGGAACGCACGCGGTATTAATATCTCGTGTAATGTTTTGTATCAGCAGGAGAAAGCGGAGATTTGAAATTATAGATAGAAAGTACTTGACGCACTCGCAGTTCATTCGCTATAATGAGATGTTAATGAAGGTTGTGTAATATGGGTTAGGTGCGGACTACGCCGGTGGCGTGGCGTTTTAGTGTGCGAAAACTTATATTGAGTAAAGCTTCGGTGCCACAACAAATGCACGAGCAGGGTTTTGGAGTCCTTGCACGTGCGGATAGATAACAATAATTCAAGAGGAGTTTACATGCCTACACCTACCACGGCAACAGCTGCTCCATCGCGTGTGTTTTTTACCAGCAATGACACCGCGCTGGCAGTACCCGACTTGCTGGCTCACCAAGAAGAATCCTGGAAGGAATTCGTCGAGACGGGCTTGAGCGAAATTTTCGCAGAGCTCAACCCAATCGAAGACTACACTGGCCAGAAGCTCGAGCTGCGCTTTAAGGATTATGCCTTTGGCGAGCCCAAGCATACAGAGCAGTTTGCGAAAGAAAACAACCTGACTTTCGATGCACCACTGCAAGCTACCGTCGAGCTTATCAATAAGACGACCGGCGAAGTCAAGGAACAGAGCATCTACATGGGCGATTACCCTTGGATGACCGAACGCGCAACGTTTATCATCAATGGAACAGAGCGTGTGGTGGTAAGCCAGCTGATTCGGAGTGCTGGTGTACTGTTTAGTGCTGACCGCGTGGCAGGGCGCAACCTCTATGGTGCCAAGATGATCCCAGGCCGTGGGGCATGGCTTGAGTTTGAGACCAGCCCATCAGGCGCAATCTACGTGAAGATCGATCGCCGCCGCAAGATTGCAGCTACCACCTTGCTGCGTGCTCTTGGTATGAGCAAGGTGTCGGCCATTCGCGAGGCCTTTGCTGATATCGACACTGGTGAGATGAAATACATCGAGGCTACGCTCGAGAAGGACCCAGCGCATGGCATCAACGAAGCGCTGATTGAGGTCTATCGCCGCCTGCGCCCGGGCGACCTTGCTACGGTAGAGAACGCCCGCCAGATGATTGAGCGCATGTTCTTCGACTTTAAGCGTTTCGACTACAGCCGCGTTGGTCGCTACAAGATCAACCAGCGCTTAGGTGTTGATGTGCCCAATACGGCCGAATATCGCACATTGCAGATGAGTGATTTGATTGGTGTCTTGCGCGAAATCATTCGCCTTAACAATACCCAAGAGCCAGCTGATGATATCGACTCGCTGAGCAATCGCCGTGTGAAACTGGTTGGCGAGTTGGTGGCGCGCCAGTTCCGCGTTGGTATGCTCCGGATGCAGCGCAATGCAATGGACCGTATGAGTATGAGTGACCTTGAAACGGTTACGCCGAGCCAGCTGATTAATGCTCGCCCAGTGGTGGCAGCAGTGCGCGAGTTCTTCGCCAGTAGCCAGCTGAGCCAGCTGCTTGATGAGGTGAACCCACTGTCGGAGCTGAGCCACAAGCGTCGCCTGAGCTCGATGGGACCTGGTGGTTTGAGCCGTGAGCGGGCTGGCTTTGAAGTGCGCGATGCTCACCCCACCCACTATGGTCGGATTTGCTCGGTAGAGACGCCAGAGGGTGCTAACATTGGTCTGGTGCTTAACCTCGCCACCTACGCACGTATCAACGAATACGGCTTTATTGAGACACCATACCTCAAGGTGGTTGATGGCCGCGTGACTGATGAAATCGTCTACCTCGATGCCTCGCAAGAGGTAACTGAGGTGATTGCCGATGCTGGTGCTCGCCTTAATGAGGATGGCACCTTCGTGCGCGATCGCGTTAGTGCGCGTAAGTTCCTCCAGCCAGGGCAGGTAGATACCAGTGAAGTCACTTTCATGGACGCTGCACACAAGCAGATCCTTGGGTCGACCGCGAGTCTCGTGCCATTCATCGAGAAGAACCGTATTGACCGCAGCTTGACTGGCTCCAACATGCAGCGCCAGGCAGTGCCGCTTTTGCAGCCAGAGTCGCCAACGGTTGGCACTGGCATTGAGCACGAGGTGGCACGCAACTCGAGCCAGCTTGTGACGGCCGAGGCCGATGGCGAAGTGATTCGGGCTGATGGCGAAGCAGTCGAGGTACGCTATGCTGATGGCGTCAAGCGCTACAACCTGATCCACTTTGCCAAGAGCAATGACGATCGTTGTATCAACCAAAAAGTCCGAGTAACCCGTGGCCAAACCGTTGCGAAGGGTGACACTCTCATCGAGGGCGCGTCCATTGCCGATGGTGAGCTTGCCCTTGGTAAAGACTTGCTGGTAGCCTTTATGCCGTGGGGTGGCTACAACATGGACGACGCAGTGATCTTGAGCCGCCGCTTGGTAGAAGATGACACTCTTACCAGCATCAACATCAAGGATTATACTGTCGAGGTACGCGAGACAAAGCTTGGTCCAGAGATCGTGACACGCGATATTCCAAATGTGAGTGAGGACAGCCTTCGTCACCTGGATGAGAGCGGTATTGTACAGATTGGCTCTGAGGTCAAGGCGGGTGATGTCTTGGTTGGGAAGATTACGCCAAAGGGTGAGCAAGAGCTCAGTAGCGAAGAGCGCCTACTGCGTGCAATCTTTGGTGAAAAGGCCAAGGATGTGCGCGACACCAGCCAGCGCATGAACAATGCTGGTGGCGGTAAAGTTGTTGGCGTCAAGGTATTTAGCCGCGAGAATGGCCACGAGCTCAAGACGGGTGTATTGATGCAAATTCAGATCTTTGTTGCCCAGTTGCGTAAGATTGGTGTCGGCGACAAGATGGCTGGCCGCCACGGTAACAAGGGTGTGTGTGCCCGTGTTATGGCGGTAGAGGATATGCCATACCTGGCTGATGGTACTCCTGTTGATGTTATCCTCAACCCGCTTGGTGTGCCAAGCCGTATGAACCTTGGTCAGCTCTTCGAGACACACCTCGGCATGGCTGCACGAGCACTCGGCTACAAGGTTGCCACGCCGCCGTTTAATGGTGTGCCAGCCGATACTATCAAGGATGAGCTTGAAAAGGCTGGCATTGCGCGCGACGGCAAGAGCCAACTCTACGATGGTCTGAGCGGTGAGCCATTCGAGGAGCGTACAACGGTCGGCGTGATGCATATGATCAAACTCCACCACATGGTGAGTGACAAGATCCACGCCCGCAGCACCGGCCCATACACCATGGTGACTCAGCAGCCACTTGGTGGTAAAGCTCAAAATGGTGGTCAGCGCCTCGGAGAGATGGAGGTCTGGGCACTCGAAGCTTACGGTGCCGCGACTACTCTACAGGAGATGCTGACAATTAAATCAGACGACGTGTATGGCCGCGCCAAAGCCTACGAGGCAATCATTAAAGATGAGCCTATTGCCGGGCCAAAGCTGCCCGAGAGCTTTAATGTGCTTGTTAAGGAGCTGCAAGGTTTGGGTCTGCGTGTTGACCTATTGGATGAGTCTGACGAGTCGGTCGATGCTGAGCATGTCATTGCTGCTGCGGGCCCTGCCGATAAAACCGTCCCGTCTGACGAGAGCGATGACAAAGCAACCTATCTTGATGAATCCGACGGCATTGGCACGATCGCCGATGACAGCGGCATGTCCGTCCAAGATATTGACACAGTAGAAAACCTAAGCGAGGAGGAAGCCTAAGATGTCCCACGTGGTAACAGATCACGATATCGCCAATTTTGACGCGGTACGCTTGGCCGTCGCCAGCCCCGAGGATATCCTCAAGTGGAGCTACGGCGAAGTCACCAAGCCGGAGACGATTAACTATCGAACCCAGAAGCCTGAGCGCGATGGCCTGTTTTGCGAGCGTATTTTTGGCCCAGTCAAAGATATCAACCCGCACGATAGCAAGCTCAAGGGTGTGCGCAGCCGCGAAGCTGCAGTAGATAAAAATGGTGAACTCGTCACCAAGTCGATCGTGCGTCGCGAGCGGATGGGGCACATTAGCCTAGCAACCCCCGTAGCGCACATTTGGTTTATGCGCGGCACACCCAGTGCGATGAGCCTCTTGCTAGGCATTACGGTGCGCAATCTCGAGAAGATCGCCTACTTTGCTACCTATGTCATCCTCGACGTCGACGCTGAAACACGCGACGCTTATTTGACTGACCTTGAGGCTGAGACTGAGGCGGCACGGGCTGCCATCAAGATTCGCTTCCAGCGCGAAGCTGAGGCTGATGGGGCAGACGTGAAAGCTCTTGCCGAGCAGCAAACACGCGAATACGAAGAGCTCGAGGCAACCTACAGCCAAAAGAAAGCTCAGCTTGAGAGTCTACAAAAGCGCGCTCTCCTAAGCGATACCGACTACCGTAACCTCCCCGAAGAGTATGAGGAGCTCGTAAAAGTTGGTATGGGTGGTGATGCACTCAAGGCGCTCCTTGATGATATCGACCTCGACACACTCATCGCTGATTTGCAGGAAGAAGCCGAAGGCGCGCGTGGTCAACGCGAGAAGAAGCTACTTAAGCGCCTTAAGGTACTGGAGGGTATGCAAGCGGCGGGCATTAAGCCATCAAGCCTGTGTATGACAGTTTTGCCAGTTATTCCACCGGACCTGCGGCCAATGGTAGCCCTGAGCGGTGGACGCTTTGCGACGAGTGATCTCAACGACCTCTACCGCCGTGTCATCAACCGTAATAACCGTCTCAAGAAGCTCATTGAGCTCAACGCACCAGAGGTAATTCAGCGCAACGAGAAGCGTATGTTGCAGGAAGCGGTCGATAGCCTGATTGACAACTCGGCTGCTCGTGGTGGCCGCGCTGTCAATGCAACTGGTGGACGCCGCCGCCTTAAGAGCATTAGCGATATGCTTAAGGGTAAGCAAGGGCGCTTCCGCCAGAACTTGCTAGGTAAGCGCGTCGACTACTCAGGCCGTTCGGTCATCGTGGTGGGCCCGAAGCTCAAGATCCACCAGTGTGGCTTGCCAAAGCAGATGGCAATCGAGCTCTTCAAGCCATTTGTCATCAGCTGGCTTATCAAGGGCGATTACGCCCACAACATCCGGAGTGCAACGCGCCTAATTGAGGCAGGTGAAGCGGTTGTATGGGATGCATTGGATGAGGTAATCAAGGGCAAGTACGTCCTGCTCAACCGTGCGCCATCACTACACCGCTTGAGTATCCAAGCCTTCCAGCCAAAGCTGGTTGAGGGTAAGGCGATCCAGCTTCACCCGCTCGTCGCTAACGGCTTTAATGCCGACTACGATGGTGACCAGATGGCTGTTCACTTGCCGCTCAGTGCCGAGGCACAGGCCGAAGCACGCGAGCTGATGAGTGCCGTCAATAACCTGCTTAAGCCTGCCGATGGTAGCCCAGTCCTCAGTATCGACCAGGACGTGGTGCTCGGCAACTACTACCTCACATACGAGAAGCCTTCGGCTCAGACTGACACTGTCGCCGTCTTTGCCGACAGCCGGGCTGCTGAGCTAGCCTACGACATGGGCAAGCTCCACCTGCAGAGCCCGATTCGCATCCGGGCTAAGGGTGAAATCCGGACGACTACCCTGGGGCGTGTCTTCTTTAACGAGATCCTGCCAGAGGACTTCCCTTACAACAACAACGTCCAGACCAAGAAAGAGCTCAAGCGGGTGCTTGGTCAGATCTTCGAGCGCTATGGCGCTGCTGAGACTGCTATCACTGCTGACCGCATGAAGGGCTTGGCCTTCCGCTTTGCCACCACTGCTGCGGTGTCGACTGGTATGGAAGACTATCTCAGCTTCGACGAAATTGCTGACTTCGTGGCTGAGGGTGACGCACGTTCTGCTGCGATCTCGGAGCAGCTTGATCAAGGGCTCATTACCGAGGACGAGCGCTACACATTAACCGTCAACAACTGGCGCACCGTCGACCGCAAGGTAGAGGACTTCTTGCGCAGCCAATTGGCCCACATGGACACCTCTGTCGCAACAATGGTGAACTCTGGTGCTCGTGGTAGCGTCAACAATATTAAGCTGGCTAGTGCGATGATCGGTATCCAGGTGGATGCCGCTAACCGCGAGATTGAGCTGCCAGTGCGTAGCAACTTCAAGCGAGGGTTGTCGAGCCTGGAGGCCTTCGTGGCAACGCGTGGTGCTCGCAAGGGGCTTATCGATACCGCCCTCAAGACGGCCGACTCTGGCTATCTCACGCGTCGTTTGGTTGATGTCTCGCAGGATGTCTTTACCGTTGAGGATGAAGAGGGTGACGACGATGGCTTCACTATCTACCGCAATGAGTCTGAAGAGACGATGATCGAGTTTGGCAACCGCTTGTTTGGCCGCTACACCGCCGAGGCAGTGCCAGGCCACCTCGACCGCGACCAGCTCATTACACGTGAGATTGCCAACGCTATCGAGGCAGATCAGTCGATCGACCAAGTACGTATCCAGTCTGTCCTCTCTACCAAGAACTTGCACGGTATTCCACGCAAGAGTTACGGGATCGACATGGCAACTGGCCAACTCGTCGATGGTTCGCAGCCAGTTGGTGTCATTGCTGCTCAGTCGGTCGGTGAGCCTGGTACGCAGCTGACGCTTAACACCTTCCATAGCTCTGGTGTTGGTGGATCAGACATCACCCAGGGTCTGCCACGTGTTGAGGAACTCTTTGAGGCGCGTAATCCGAAAGGCCAGGCCTACGTCACAGAAGTCGCTGGTTTGGTCGATATCTGGGAAGATGGCAAGAAGTACGTTGTACAGGTCACGCCGCAAGCGGGTAAGGTAGAGCGTATGCCGCTCGACGGCCGCATGGTGATGGTACAATCGGGCAGTAAGGTCAAGGTTGGCGACGTCATTGCGTCATTCGACGATGGCACGCAGCCACTTACTGCACCGTTTGATGGAGTGGTTGAGTCCACTGGTGATTCGCTTGTCCTCACAGGCAATGCTACAGCACCAGTTCGCTACGAAATCCCTGGCACGATGTACCTCGTCGTCAAGCCAGGCGATATGGTCGAGCCAGGCGATCGCCTGACACTTGGTTCGCTCAACCTGCACGACCTCATGCGCCTCAAGGGCACAGAGGCAACCCAGCGCTACATCATTAACGAAGTACTTCGTATCTATGCTGCGCAGGGCCAGGATGTGGCTGGCAAGCACCTTGAGATCATCGTCCGGCAGATGTTTAGCCGGGTGCAGATTGATGATCCAGGTGATAGCACCTTCGTCATGGGCGACATCATCTCCAAGGCATCAGTGGTTGATGCCAACAAGGAACTCGTCGCCCAGGGCAAAACGCCAGCCCAGTATGCACAGCTGCTGCTTGGTATCACCAAGGTGAGTATCTGGAGTGATAGCTGGCTGTCTGCTGCGTCGTTCCAAGACACGACTCGCGTGCTGATCAACGCTGCCACCAGTGGCCGCGCCGACCACCTCAAGGGTCTTAAGGAGAACGTCATCATCGGTAACAAAGTGCCGGTTGGTACGGGTGCACACCCCCTGCCGCTCGAGGAGAATGACTCTCCAGAGGATGAGTTTGTCGCCGAAGCTCAGGCCGAAGAGGCTGAGCCGGAAGTGACAATTGCTACTGATGAGCTGTAGGAAATAGCTAATCTATAGCAGAAGAGCCCCACTTGAGAGAGTGGGGCTCTTTTATAATCATACATTGAGTGTGCTATGCTACTAGATTTATTCTTGCTTGCTGAGAATTACTTTCTCAAAACACGAGTCAAGCCGAGCTGAACTGACCGTAAGGTGCTCTCACCATTGAAGCAGAATACAATGTATTTTTCGGGACTTATCATATATCGGAGGTTTTTGCATCCACCGATTCCACCTTCAGATTCCGGCTGACCAAATATGCTAACCAACTCATCGATAGTCGCTTCATTTGGCAACGAAGCAATTAGTTGCTGTAGAAATGGAATATAAGGCTCTTCGTAAGAACCGTCATCTTGAAGAAAAATAGACAGTGATACGAGAATATTGTTACGCCAAAGTAACTCGAGCCCCATATTGTAATACGACCAGTACGATTCGGTCGAACCAGCACCGAGGAAGCTTTCGTCGGTATCTTCAATTAACGGCTTGCATGCCAAGCCATTCGTTGCCTTATCGACCTGCTTCTGTATTCCATCAATGCCTCTTCCAATTAGATCAATATATTTGGTAATAGGGCCTTCTAGTTGTGTTTCCATACTCCCTCCGGAAAATCGGCTTGGTTTATTTACTAACTTTGATTATACAATAAATCACTGGTTATGTAATACGAGTTATGCTACTTCCTAACAACTATATCATCACAAACCACCCCTAGCGAGTGCTAGCTAGTCTATAGTATGTACGCTGATTCGCAACCCTACTGATACTTCGGCATCTCTACCGTCACTACTTCGCCTTTGCTGAGGTCGTGACATTTGTCGCCTTCGTAAACTTGCCGTAGGTCGACTTTCTTGGCGTTGCGGAGCTGGACTTTGTAGACATCACATGTGAGCATATCGTTTTGGCGGATCTGGAAGAATACCCAGCGCCCATCGCTTGATTGATAAAACAGCGCTGTTCCTTGCGAATTAAAGAGGTGCGACTCGGGTTGTACACCACCCAGCGGTATCTCTGCTAAGCGATAGCCTGCAAGCTTGCTTTCGCGCACCGTCATAGTGCCGACAATGCCAACGTTATAACTCGAACTTGCAGCAGGCGAGTAGGCATTGTAGAGAGGAGCTTGCTGCTTGGCGAGGTCTTTATAATCTGCAGCATCAAGGCATTTAAACTCAACGAAGCGAGTTTCCTTGTTTTTCGGGTCATTTGGGTCAAGTGGGGTATTGCTAATCTGGCACGTTACGTCGCCATTGCTACGCGTAAAGTCTGCGAGGTACGGGCCGTCTTTATCGCCATCTTGCACGACATAGCGCGTGAATTGATCATAGTCGAGCATGTGCTCTAGGGCGGTAACGTTGCGCTTAGCCTCAGCCTTGGGTAGGGTAGCAGCAGCACTCTTGGTTTTGCTTGGGTCGGTAGCGATAGAATAAAAGCGAAAGCCCTCTGCTCTAACTGGCGTTGATAGTGATGACTTAACAGCTTCTGTCCCTTTGAAGTATTTCTTAGCACGCTCCAGTGTCTTGGTGGCAGTGAGCTGCTCACGTGGACCAGTCTTTGTCTCGGTGTGTTGTTCGGTGTTCTTGGCTTTGTGTGGCCGAGTTGCGATATAAATAATCCCTGCCGCAATAGCAACAACCGCCAAACCAGCCAAAGCAAAGCGAATAGCCAACCCACGCGGTGTTAGGCGTGAGCGTCGATATTGAGGTGAGGAGAATGATCCACTGAATAGCATAGTGTCATTATACACTGCCAGCTAGGTTGGCAGCAATGGCCCTTGCCTAAACGCAAGGTACTTCGTATAATGCAAAGCATGAGCGCTATGAAAAATCGGTTAATGCAGAAAAAACACGCTGGCTATACTGTGGTAGAGTTGCTGGTTGTGATCGTTATTATTGCCATCCTTGCTACATTGACACTCGTCTCGTATCAACGTATCCAAGCTGGTGCACAAGGGCGGACTCGCGTGGCCGACCTCACAGCAATGCGCCAAGCGCTTGATCGCTACTATACCAAAAATGGTGCATACCCGGTTGCTCGGACTGCTGGTAGTACCACCCCCACCTACCAGCGCCGCGATAGTGCCACATTTTTGCGTCAATTAGTGCCGATCTACATTACCACGCTTCCCAGTATCACTCAGGGTACTACCACTGATGCAACTAGCAACACCTACCTGTACGTCACCAATGCTCAGCAAACTGAATATAAGCTGCTCTATATCAACACAAGCGGCTTACCACCAGGTGAGTATGATGCCGTGCCTCAAGCAATGCGCACCACCGCACCCGACCGCTACGGGGTGTGGTCAAAAAACGGCGAACGGCTCCCTGGCTAGCAGGAGCAGATGGACTCATCAGGGGTGATAATTACTCTACCGCCCACATCCAATCCATGCTATAATCAATCGTTGAGAGTTGTATTACTCATGCTAAAAAACACGTAAGGAGAGAAGGAGCCCCCTATGGCAACCCCCAAGAATGTCCCTCTGAAGGACTTTCGCAACATTGGTATTATTGCCCATATCGACGCCGGTAAGACGACGACGACAGAAGGTATTTTGTACCGCACCGGTATCAACCACAAGATTGGCGAAGTGAAAGGCGATGATGGTGGTGCTACCACTGACTGGATGACCCAAGAAAAAGAGCGTGGTATTACTATTACTTCTGCAGCGGTGACCTGCTTCTGGAAGGGTCACAAAATTAACATCATTGATACCCCTGGGCACATCGACTTTACCGCTGAGGTGGAGCGCAGCCTGCGGGTGCTCGACGGCGCAGTGACAGTCTTTGATGGCAAGATGGGGGTAGAAGCCCAGAGTGAGACCGTATGGCGCCAGGCCAACAAATACGGTGTGCCACGTATCTGCTTCGTGAACAAGATCAATCAGACTGGTGGTGACTTCTACAAGTCGATCGAGTCAATCCACAATCGCCTCAGTAAACAGGCCTTCCCAATCCACCTGCCAATTGGCTTTGAAAAGGATGTCTGTGGTGTGGTTGATCTTATCGACATGAAGGCCTACACCTATGATGACTACACCGACCACGAGCTTAAGGTGGGTGAGATCCCAGCTGATATGCTCGACAAGGCAAAGCGAGCTCGCAGTCTGCTCGTTGAGAATGCTGTTGAGGCCGATGACGACCTAATGATGAAGTTCCTCGACGAAGGTGAGGATGCCATTACTATTGACGAGCTCAAGGCAGCGCTACGCCAACGTGTCTTGGCTGGTGACTTCTTCTTGGTGACAGGTGGCGATGGCCGCGGTGTGATCGTCGAGAAGGTGCTTGACCTAATGGTTGATTACCTGCCAAGCCCGCTTGATGTTGGTGAAATCTGGGGTAAGAACCCCAAGACTGGCGATGAAGTAAGTCGCCAGCCCGATGACAAGCAGCCAATGACCGCACTAGCCTTTAAGCTGGCTGCCGACCCATTTGTTGGTAAGTTAATCTTCATCCGTGTCTACAGTGGTCGCTTGACTGCCGGTAGCTACGTTCTTAACACAACGACAGGTGAAAAGGAGCGTGTGGGGCGCATCGTCCGGATGCATGCCGATAAGCGCGAAGAGATCGACAGCGTGGGCGCTGGTGACATTGCTGCTGTGGTGGGCCTGAAGGGTACCTTCACGGGCCATACCTTGTGCGATCAAGCGCATCCAATTGCTCTTGAAGCAATTAGCTTCCCCGAGCCACCAGTATCGATCGCGGTAGAGCCCAAGACTAAGGCCGACCAGGAAAAGATGGGTATTGCTCTGCAACGCCTGGCTGAAGAAGACCCAACCTTCCGCGTCTACACCGATGAAGAGACAGGCCAGACTATCATGAGCGGTATGGGTGAGCTTCACCTAGAGATTTTGATCGACCGCATGAAGCGCGAGTTCAACGTTGAGGCCAATGTTGGTGAGCCGCAAGTCGCCTACCGCGAGACTATCAAGGGCACGGCTGAGGCGCAGGGTAAGCATGCCAAGCAGTCTGGTGGTCGTGGCCAATACGGTGATGTCTGGGTGCGCTTTGAGCCGAACGAGCCAGGCAAGGGCTACGAATTCTTCGATGAAATCAAGGGTGGTGTGGTGCCACAAGAGTACCGCCCAGCTGTGCAGAAGGGTATTAAGGAGACACTCGATGGTGGTGTGATTGCTGGTTATCCAGTTGTTGACGTCAAGGCGACCTTGTACGACGGAAGCTACCACGATGTCGACTCAAGCGAGCTCGCCTTTAATCTGGCTGCCCACTTGGCTGCCCGCGAAGGTATCAAGAAGGCCAACCCAGTCTTGCTTGAGCCAGTGATGAAGGTTGAGGTGACAACACCTGAGGAGTTCATGGGTGATATCATTGGCGACCTCAATAGCCGCCGGGGCCGCATTGAGGCAATGGAAGACTTGATGGGCGGCGCGAAGCTCGTAAAGGCTATCGTGCCACTGGCAAACATGTTTGGCTACACCAGCGACATCCGCTCGATGTCGCAGGGCCGAGCTGCTAGCACGATGGAACTTGCCCATTATGAGGAAGTTCCACCAAACGTCGCGCAGGAGATTATCGAGAAGCGCAGTAAGTAAGTCTTCTTATATCATCTCTATAAAACACCTCTGCTACAGGGGTGTTTTAATTATCTTAATAACGCACAAAAGCCGGCATATACGCCGGCTTTTGTTAATGCAAGGCTATGGCTCGTACTACTTTTTTGTTTTCTTATCGTGCTTGGCTATTTTCTTGACGGCAATTTTTTGCGGCGCAGGTAATGGCTTCAGTGGTACCGTTACCCTCAAGATACCGTCCTCTAGATGGGCCTTAATCTGCTCAACATCGCTACCATCTGGTACCTGTACACGACGGCAGAAACTTGTGCTGCTCTCACGAACGACGTAGTTGCGCTGTTTGTCCTCGGTTTTTTCGTGCCGTTCGCCGCGGATGACGAGCGCACCATTGTCAAGGCTTACATCGAGGTCTTCCTCGGCAAAGTTTGGCACGTGTGCTTCAACAACCAGTGTATTATCCACTGTGTAGACATCGGCTGTGACAGCTTGGCTGAGTGTCGTGGTAAAGGGATTATCAAACAGCTGCCGCTGCAATGCGCGCAATTCCTCAAATGGATTGTATTTTGTAAGACTACTCATAGGGTGCCTCCTTATGTGTTGCTTTTGTATTCTTATCATAACGCGGTAAATAGAACAATACAAGTACTTGCATCCGTCTAGCAAAGCGCTTATACTTATATGCATGGCGCAATCGACTCGTCGGCAACGCAGACTGACACGGCTCAAATGGCTGAGTTTCACTGCTGTGGCAGTAGCTTTGCTGGGCTATATGTATTGGGATGTCGAGCTGAGCCCAGCAGCCTCTACCACTAAGACGGCTGGCAGTGGTCTGGAAAAAACACTCGTGCTGGGCACCGATCCTGGCTTTAAGCCGTTTGAATATAAGCAGGGGCAGGAGATCGTTGGCTTTGACATTGACCTTGTACGGGAGATTGCTAAGGACACAAACCGTTCGTTACAAATTGAGGAGATCGCTTTTGATGGCCTCTTGCCAGCACTACAGGCTGGGCGAATCGACCTCATCGCAGCTGGTATGACTGTCACGCCAGATCGGCGTAAAAATGCTGAGTTTTCGCACACGTACTATACTGCAGCCCAAAAGATAATTGTACCAAAGACTGGCTCAACAATTGCCACCAGTGATGACCTCATTGGCAGGCGAATTGGCGTGCAGCTTGGCACCACAGCCGATACACTGGCACACAAGATTCGTGGGGCGCAGGTGGTACAACTCCAATCGACAGCTAGTGTCGTGCAAGAGCTCAGCAGTCGGCGGATCGACGCTGCCATTATGGATGATGGGCCAGCTCAGCAATACCTTGCCACGAACCCGCAGCTCGTTGCCTTGCCACGCAACCTCTCGCACGAGGATTACGCCATTGCTATCAAAAAGGGTAATAGCAAACTACTCGCTGAAGTAAACGCCAGTATTGCTGCAATGAAGCGTGATGGCCGCTACGATAAGCTCATCAAAAAACACTTCGGAGTGGCGCAGCCATGAATGTGTGGGATATCCTCTTTGGCGACGAGCGCTATCTTTTCTTGTGGCGCGGCCTAGAAGTGACGATTCTTCTGACCGTTTTCTCAACGATCATTGGGCTCGTGATTGGCCTGGTTGTCGCTCTCATGCAGCAGTCTGCTTGGCAACCATTTCGCACATGCAAACTACATCGCCTCCAGCGCTGGCGGCCATGGGTGAGCTTGGCTCATGCCTATACCACGGTCATTCGCGGCACACCTGCTTTGGTGCAGCTACTCATTATGTATTACGTGGTATTTGGCTCGTACCGTGGGGTGCCAAAACTGTGGATTGCAAGCCTTGCCTTTGGTATCAACAGTGGTGCGTATATTGCTGAGATTATTCGAGGCGGGATCGAAAGTATCGATAACGGACAAGTCGAAGCGGCGCGCTCGCTTGGCTTGAGTCGCTGGCAAACCATGCGTTATATCATCCTGCCTCAAGCACTCAAGCAGTCATTGCCGTCACTGATCAGCGAAGGGATTTCGCTCCTCAAGGAGACATCAGTTGTTGGTTGGATTGGTATGAACGATCTGATGCGTGGTGCTGATAATATCCGCTTCCAAACGGCCACCGCCTTTGAATCGCTCTTTGCCGCTGCAATGATTTACCTTGCCCTCACCACGCTATTTACGTGGGTGATGAATCGAGTAGAGAGGAGGCTTAAAGCGCATGATTAATATCAAGCAGCTCCGCAAGCGCTATGGCAACAATTATGTCTTGCGCGGCATTGACCTGACAATCAAACAGGGAGAGGTTGTAGTCCTCTTGGGCTCGAGTGGTGGTGGCAAAAGCACGCTGCTTCGCTGTATTAATATGATTGAGACGCCGACAAGCGGGGAAGTATGGGTTGATGGTATTGATATGACCAATCCAGCGACCGACCTCAACAAAGCCCGGACTGAGCTTGGCATGGTCTTTCAGCAGTTTAACCTCTTTCCGCATATGACCGTGCTTGAAAATATCATGCTTGCACCACTCAAGGTGCGCAAACTATCAAGAGCCAAAGCTAAGCGTCAGGCACTTCAAATGCTTGATCTGGTTGGTCTTCGCGCCAAAGCCCAAGAATACCCGAGTCATCTCTCGGGTGGGCAAAAGCAGCGGGTAGCGATTGCCCGTGCCTTGGCAATGCAGCCAAAAGTTTTGCTTTTTGATGAGCCAACGAGTGCGCTCGACCCTGAGATGGTCGATGAGGTGCTAGCGGTTATTAAGCACCTTGCCGAAACAGGGATTACAATGATCGTCGTCACACACGAGATGTCGTTTGCGCGCGATGTTGCATCGCGGATTGTCTTCCTTGACGAGGGTAAGATTATTGAAGATGGTACGCCAGCCCAGGTCATTAATCACTCCACCCAGCCAAAGGTTCGCACCTTCTTCGCTGCGCTCAGCAATGATTGATACATCCCTCCATGCTATAATGCGCCCAAGGAGGAGTACTATGTCAGATACAATGCAGCGATTCAAAACACTCTTTGCCGGGATTGGCGTCGACTACGTAGAATGCGAAGTCGTTAACGCAACGCAGCGCTATGTGCAGCTTCGCGAGCAGGGTAAGCACGAGGGCTTCACGCCGGTGATTGTGACGCTTGATAGCCTCATTCTAGATGAGATAGCGGAAGGCCTAGAGAACGCTGGCGTTCAGACAGTCCCCGAGCTTGTGCGGCGCACCATGGAAGCATCGCAGGCAATTGATGTACCAACCTTCTTTGCTCACGTTGCACAGGAGCTACCAGCTGAAACAGCGAAAAAGGATCAGCAGATCTCTACTGTAGATGACTATTTTGCGCCGGGCTTCTCGGCGTCGCCTGATGACGATGACCCTACTACAGTTGACTTCATCAGCCCATTCCAGGCAGATAGCGACAATCCGGTCATTATTATCAAACTACCAACCACAGCACCGTATGAGGCGCTAGCCTACCTCTGTATGGGTGGTTGGAATGATTGTCCCGAGCCAGCCATCCAGGTGGCGGTATCGCGCTATTGGTATGAGAAGTACGGTGCTGTGCCTGCCGCTATCAGCCATGATACTGTTGAGTATTACGTCGAGCGTCCACCGCAGACCGATGCCGATGCTAAGGCGGTTGCCGTTGAGCTGTTCTATTTTTCATATGGCGACGCAGTCTATCAAGGGTCGGAGACCTTTGAAGCTTTGGCAAACCAGGTATACGGCAGTCGACAGTGGTATGTTTGGTGGGACTAGCTACTTTACTTTTTTGCCACCGCACCCTATAATAAATCCTAACGCGCGACGCGTTTTGCCGTAGTGTCTCTACTCCGGCAAGTAGCTCGCGTCGTACCAAATATTAACATAAGTAAGGAGTACTTACCTACATGGCAGATTTCGATCGAAGTAAGCCACACATTAACGTTGGTACTATGGGTCACGTCGACCACGGTAAAACAACGTTAACGGCTGCCATCACTCACGTGTTGGCAAAGCGTCTTCCAAGCGATGTAAACAAACCTCGCAACTACGAAGACATCGACAACGCTCCTGAGGAGAAGCAACGCGGTATTACCATCGCCAGCTCCCACCAGGAATACGAGTCGGAGAAGCGCCACTACGCGCACGTTGACATGCCAGGTCACGCCGACTACGTCAAGAACATGATTACTGGTGCCGCTCAGATTGACGGTGCTGTGCTAGTGGTTGCCGCCAACGACGGTCCATTGCCACAGACACGCGAGCACGTGCTGCTTGCTCACCAGGTTGGTGTGCCAAAGATCGTCGTCTTCCTCAACAAGATGGACTTGGCTGACCCAGAGTTGGTTGAGTTGGTTGAGATGGACGTCCGCGAGCTGCTCACCAAGAACGGCTACGATGGCGACAACGCACCAATCATCAAGGGTTCTGCTACCAAGGCGCTCGAGGGCGACACCGAGGCAGAAGACGCTGTGATGGAGTTGGTGGCTGCTATGGACGACTACTTCGAGTTGCCTCAGCGCGACCTCGACAAGCCATTCTTGATGCCAATCGAGGATGTCTTCTCGATCAAGGGTCGTGGTACAGTTGCAACTGGCCGTATCGAGCAGGGTGTCATCAAGATCAACGACCCAGTAGAGATTGTTGGTCTTAAGCCAACTCAGACCTCTGTCGTGACTGGTGTTGAAGCCTTCAAGAAGAGCCTCGACCAAGGTCAGGCAGGTGACAACGCTGGTCTGTTGCTGCGCGGTATCGAGCGCACCCAGATTGAGCGTGGTCAGGTGATTGTTGCTCCAGGCACACTCACCCCACACACCGAGTTTGAGGCGGAAGTCTACATCCTTAAGAAGGAAGAGGGTGGCCGCCACACACCATTTAGCAAGGGCTACAAGCCACAGTTCTACTTCCGCACAACGGACGTGACTGGCGAGATTGAGCTCCCTGCCGACAAGGAAATGGTGATGCCAGGCGACCAAGTGACCTTCAAGGTGACCTTGAACGCCCCAATCGCTATGGACAAGGGTCAAGACTTCGCTATCCGCGAAGGTGGCCGTACAGTCGGTGCCGGTGTTGTGACCAACATCGTCAAGTAGTTTGCACAGTACTTGCAAACTCACAAAATACCTCCCATAGGGGAGGTATTTTTGTTTTTTATACAAAAGATGATATGATACCACTATGAACTATACTATCACGAAGCATACCACCACACTGGGTTTGCCTGTCTGGCTGGTCGACACTCCTGACGCAACAACGATTCAAACTACCATTGCCGTACGTGCAGGGTATGAGTACGCTGGTGACGCTCGCATCTACGAAGCACCGCGTATCGTCCAGCACATCTTGACCCAAACCATGAACGATAACCACATTGGTGCGTCGGCGTGTATCTACCAAGATCGGCTGCAGCATTTTGTAGCTTATTCACTTCAGGCAGAGAGCGCACCGCAGTTTGCTACAAAGCTGGGTCACATGATACATAGCCTCTACCAAACACGTATCACACGTAATGCCTTCCAGACTGCTAAAAAGCGCACACTTGCCGAGCTTGCCAAGGAAGAGCATGATATTGACGCCGCACTGATGAGCGACAACCAGTGTCAGATGTTTGGACGGCCAAAGCTCGCACAGCGCACTCAATCAGCAACTGATATATCACTAAGAGATGCGCAGCGATTTTATGGAATGTTTTATACACTAGCTAACAGTGACATTGTTATCACTGCTAATATGCACGCGCCTGATTGGGATGAGACGGTAATTCTACAGGCGATTGAGCAAGCCTGTGATGGTGCCGCGGTTGGGCAGCGATTTCCGCTCTATCAAATGAGCTATCTTAAGACAATGGCTCAACAAGATCGCTATGGGACAATTATCGTGCCGCAACTCTCAGCAAAACTTTTTCAGTTTAATGGCGTGTTGCATACGATCGGCTTTCACGGGTTTCGTCTCAACTTTGCGCAAGATCCACTGATGGAGATGAGCGCTCGGATGCTTGCAGAATGTATATTGGTGCTGTTTACCATGCCCAATCGATTAGGTGACTCTTTCAAAGACCACCCCTTATATCAAGCGCGGTGTGCTGCAAAATACTGCACGATATTTAATAAGAATGATATGGCTGTCCGCGAAACCGGCCAATCATATCGCTTTATTATTCATTACATCGTCGAAGACAGTGATATGCCGCTGTTTGAGAAAAAGCTATGGCAAGGGCTGCAAAAGCTTGCAAACGAGGGAGTGCCACTCGAGGTATTTGAGATTGCTCAGCAAGCAGTATCATGGCGGATCGACGATGAGACAAAGGCAGAGCGCTTTCATCAGTGGGTGACTCGACAAATTATTAAACGGTTTAAGGACGAAGACCCGGTAGTGAGCTATGATGACATCGTTCGTGCATGCTGGGAAATACGACCAGAGACTGTGACACTTGCTGCAAAAACCGCATTGCTTAAGAACCGAGTCTTTAACACTCACATGACGATCGAGAATGACTGCCAATCTATCGCACAGACAATCTACGATGCTATGGAGTCAGCATTAATTACGCTTGATGATATCCCAGGGAGGCTATCAGCAGAGGAGTTTGAGCAGGTAGCGTAAAAAAATCAAAAAGAGTGATAGTTGTTATCACTCTTTTTGATTAATCAGCGTATAGCGGTGCTACATCCGGATCTCGACATCCACGCCAGCTGGCAAGCTGAGGTTGTGAAGGTTGTCGATTGTCTTGGGTGTAGCATTGGTGATGTCAATCAAGCGCTTGTGGACACGCATCTCGAATGTCTCACCGCCAGTCTTGTATACATGCGGGCTTTTTACTACTGTGTAGCTACTGCGCCGCGTTGGTAGTGGCACAGGACCTGCGACGTTTGCGCCAGTACGTAGGGCGGTGTCGATAATTTGCTTAGCTGATTGGTCGATCACCTTGTGGTCGTATGCTTTGAGGCGAATCCGAATCTTGAGCCCTTGGTTGTTTTGAGCCATTGCTCCTCCTTTTATGTGCAACCCTGTAACTTTAGCAAGGTCGAAACAAGCTAAATTATCAGAGTAAATTAATAATACATCTAGCATTATATCATGAGAATATACATCGTGCGCTATTTATTATGAGCTGCCATGAGTCTGTATCCGAACATCAGCTACAAAAAACACGAACTTCTCGCAGTTTTCTTGGAGGCCGAAGCCACCCTACATTGACAACTGGCCCTTTCGCTTCTGGAGCAATTCGTGTATACTGTACTAGATATAGCGTTTAGTAGTTAGTGGCAAAAGGGACAATATATGAACTGGAAGATTATTCTTCGATCGCTCAAAAATAAAGACATGCAAAAACGCCTTGGTATCGTGCTAGGGCTTATCGTCGCCTATCGTTTCTTGGCGCACGTGCCAGTGCCGTTGGCCGAACCAAGCCGACTTAAGGATATTATCCAGAACGTCGTATCGGCGAGTGACTTTGGTGGCTTTTTAAACATCCTGACTGGTGGAGCATTGGCCCAGCTGTCTATCGTTTTGATTGGCCTTGGGCCATTTATTAACGCTAGCATTATTACCCAGCTCCTTACCAAAGCCATCCCAAGCCTTGAGGAGATGCACAAAGATGGTGAGTCGGGCCGACGCAAGATCAATCAGTGGACGCGCATCGCTAGTGTGCCGCTGGCGATTGCTCAATCGATCGGTATCATCTACTTCTTGCGCCAATCGGTCCTGGCTGGAAGTACGACTGGTACGGTGGCAGGCTCGCTTCATGAGTGGATTGTCGCAGTAACGGCGCTCACTGCTGGCTCGCTACTTTTGATGTGGCTCGGTGAGCTGATGACAGAGCAGGGCGTTGGTAACGGTATTAGCCTACTCATCTTCGCTAGTGTAATTAGTCAGCTGCCAACCACCTTTGGGTCAATCTACTCATCGCTCTTTAATACTCAGAATGGTTCGCTCAGCGTCTTTGGCTGGTTCTCACTACCCGTTAACCCGACAACCTTCTGGACAGTAGTTGTCCTTGGGACGATCGGCCTCATCTTACTTTATCTCCTCGTTAAGATTAACGAAGCACAGCGTATTGTCACGATTAATTATGCCAAGCGGGTTGGCGGCAATAGCTCGTATGGTGGCATTAAGAGTATCTTGCCTATCAAGCTCATCGCTGCGGGTGTGGTACCAGTTATTTTTGCAGTGGCATTCCTCAGCTTGCCAGCTTTTGTAGGGCAGCTATTACATGCGACACCTGGTGCAAATCAGCAATTAGCAAATAACCTTATCCAGTGGTTCCAGGCACCCACCGCTCAAACATACGCCACAGGTGGTCTGACAGTGCTTATCTACCCATCGATCTACTTCTTACTCGTCATTGCCTTTACCTACTTCTATACCGGTATCGTCTTTAATGCGAGCGAGATTACGGAGAGTCTTGAAAACCAAGGTGGCTTCATAGAGGGGATTCGCCCTGGCCCAACTACCGAAAAGTATCTGTCACGCACCGTCAATCGGCTTAACCTGTTTGGGTCGCTTGCCCTGGGGATCATCGCCATCATTCCGTTTGCGATCGACTACGTCTTTGCGCAGCTTGGCATTAATGCTAATAACATGGCAATCGGCGGTACGAGCTTGCTTATTGTCGTGACGGTTGGCCTTGAGACACTCCGTCAGATTAACTCACGAGCGCTGATGGTAACATATGACGACTTCTCGGTCGATGACCTTGATACCAAGCCAAAGAAGCGTGGCTTACTCGGTCGGCGGCGTGCTGCCGCAAAGGCATAAAAGCTATCACTAGTATATCTCACAAAAAATACCGCCACCTCTGTCTGTGGCGATATTTTTGATATGATTCCCGTATTCCATAATAATTCGTTCACGAGCCTTTAGAACGTGTGTTATGAGTGGCATAATGCCGTATCATTGCAATTCAATATAGAAAGGGGGGATGCAGAACCGTAGCGGAATAGAGGCTGAGGAATGATGGTGGGCTTTCAAGTCTATACATCATGAAGGCCTAGGGGATGCTCCTTTTAGGAGTAGAGCTACCTCCCTTACGGCTCTATTCTGATATAAGAATAGTGCCATCCATAGTCTCACAATAATAATGCAAAAAGCTGGCTACTTCTCTTTACTCCTACAGAGAAATAGCGTATAATACAAAGCTGTATATCTATGGCAAGTTCGAAAGAAGTTATCAAATTGCGCGGCAAGGTAGTGGAAGCACTGCCTAATACGCAATTTAAGGTAGAATTAGAGAACGGCCTAAGCATTATCGCTCACATCAGCGGCAAGATGCGCAAGCATCACATCCGTTTGGTCCCAGGTGATACCGTGGAAGTTGAGTTAACCCCTTACGATCTCACGAAGGGCAGAATCGTCTTCCGCGCACGCGTTTAATAACGTAGAGCAGCGGCCTGATATCACCGCTGTTCTCAGTAACGGCAGGTTTTTCCTGTAGGGAGATTTGTACGCTCATGAAAGTTCGTGCGAGTGTCAAAAAGATCAGCCCCGATGATCAGCTGGTCCGGCGTAAAGGCCGACTCCGTGTCATCAACAAGAAAAAACCTAAGAATAAGCAAAGGCAGGGTTAAGCATGGCTCGAATTGCTGGGGTAGTTATCCCATCAGACAAGCAAGTGCACATTGCTCTTACCTACATCCATGGTATTGGGCGCACGCTTGCTCGAGACATCCTTGCGGCGGCAAAAATTGAGCCGACCACTCGGGTGAAAGATCTCACCGAGGCTGAGGAGCAGAAACTTCGCGACATTATCGACAAAGATTATGTCACTGAAGGCGATCTGCAACGCCTGGTGACCAACAATATCAAACGCCTCAAAGACATTGGTGCATACCGCGGTCTCAGGCACAAAAATGGCTTGCCAACACGCGGTCAGCGCACTCGAACGAACGCACGAACTCGCAAGGGTAAGGCGATCGCCGTCGGCGGAGCACAGCCAAAGGCAGCAAGTAAGACGTAGGAGAAAGGACGAGATATGGCACAAGCAAAATCCACCAAGAAAAAGCAGCGCCGATCAGTCCCATCTGGTCAGCTGCATGTACAGGCAACCTTTAACAACACTATTGTCACATTTGCAGATAGCAAAGGTAACGTCTTGACCGCTGCCAGCGCTGGTGCATGTGGTTTTCGTGGAAGTAAGAAGGGCACAGCCTATGCAGCACAGATTGCTGCAGAAAAAGCCGCAGAAGCTGCCAAGAGTAGCTACGGCATCCGCACTGTTGACGTATTTGTCAAGGGTGTTGGGCTCGGTCGTGATGCGGCAATCCGCGCAATGGCCGGCTTCGACATTGCCGTCAATAGCATCAAAGATGTAACGGGTGTGCCACACGGTGGCGTTCGCCCACGAAAGGCAAGGAGGGCGTAAATGGCACGAGATAGAAGCCCAATCGTGAAGCAGAGCCGCCGGGAAGGCGTGGCGCTTCACCCTAAGGCACACAAGATTTTGGCACGCAAGAGTGGTATTCCGGGCGAGCACGCTCATGGCCGCCAGAGCAAGCCAAGCATGTACGCAACCCAGCTACGTGAAAAGCAGAAGGTGCGCCGCATGTATGGCCTGCTGGAGAAGCAGTTTGCTAAGCTTATGAACGAAGCAACTCGCAAACCAGGCCTAAGCGGTGAAAATCTGCTCCGTTTTCTCGAGCTCCGGCTCGACAACGCTGTGTACCGTGCTGGCTTTGCGACGAGCCGTCGCCAGGCCCGCCAGCTGGTGAGCCACGGTCACTTTGAGCTTAATGGTCGCCGCGTCGATATTCCATCAATCCGCCTCAAGGCAGGGGATGTCATTACCGTTCGGCCAAAGAGTACAAAGTCTGGCTACTTTACTGCAATTGATGACATCTACGGCAACACCTCCCAACCACCTCTGAGTTGGCTCAAGAGCGATATCAAAAAACTCAAGATCGAAGTATCGGGCGAGCCAAAGCGCGAAGAAGCTGAGGCTGGTATCAACGAGCAACTGATTGTTGAGTACTACTCACGCTAACAAGGGTAAGGAGAATTTTTTACATGTCTAAATTAATTCACGATCCAGCGTTGGCGCGCATCGATGACAATGGGCCGCACAGCAGCACGTTTGTCATTGAGCCACTGCACGCCAGCTACGGTAACACGCTGGGCAACAGCTTGCGTCGGGTATTGCTGAACAGTATCCGCGGCGGAGCCTTTACGGCTTTCCGAATGCAGGGTGCGACACATGAGTTTACCACTGTGCCTGGTGTCAAAGAAGATGTTGTTGACATCATGCTTAACCTCAAGGGCGTCGACTTGGTTGTACACAGCGATGAGCCTGTCGAGCTGCGGCTTGAGAAGCAAGGCGCTGGTGCAGTAACCGCTGGGGATATTGCAGCTAATGCTGAGGTTGAGGTTGTCAACCCTGAGCACGTTATCTGCACAATTGACGACCCACAGGCTAATGTCGTTATTGATCTGGTAGCCGAGGCTGGTCGGGGGTACTACCCGATCGAGGAGTCGAGTGCCAACCGGCTACACAGCGACATGATCGCCATGGACGCGCAATTTAGCCCTGTGACGCGTGTGCGCTTCAAGGTCGATCCGACTCGTGTTGGTCAAGAAACCAATCTGGAGCGGCTTGAGATGACCGTCGAGACTGATGGTAGCTTAACGCCACGCGATGCCTTCGAGCAAGCTGCGGCAATTTTGGTCAATCAGTATACCGCTCTTGCTGGTAGTACAACTGTTGTATCGGCACCAGCACCTGGTACTCAAACTGCTGAGGAAGATAACGAGTTGAACACCTCGATCGAAGACCTAGGCCTCAGTGCCCGCACCGCTAACGCGCTCATCAACAATGAGATTCGCACTGTTCATGACCTCGTCACTTTGACAGAGCAGGACCTGCGCGAGCTCAAAGGCTTTGGCAGCAAAGCTCTCGACGAAGTAAAAGATAAACTAGCAGAATTGGAGCTCTAAATGCATCGACACGGATACAAAGGGCGCAAGCTCGGCCGCGAACGCGATCAACGTCGAGCCCTGCTCAAAGGCCTAGCAACCAGCTTGGTTGTTGAGGAGCGAATTGAAACAACGCTGCCAAAGGCCAAAGAGTTGGTGCGCTACATCGAAAAGCTCATTACCAAAGCTAAGAAGGGTGACCTCGCTCATCGCCGCGCTGTCATTGCTGGGCTCAGCACACAAGCTGCAGCAATCAAATTGGTCGACCAGATTGCCCCGCAACTCAGCCATCGATCAAGTGGCCACGTGCGTGTGTATCGGACACACCTGCGCCGTGGTGATGGTGCGCAGATGGCAGTGATTGAGTTTGTTGACGAACTCAAGCCAATGCCTAAGCCCGAGACAACCACAAAGGAGGCGAAGTAGTTATGGCTCACAAAACATTTTCGCAGAAGCCAGCCGATGTTAGCCGGCGCTGGATTTTGATCGACGCAAGCCAAGCACCACTTGGCCGCACTGCAACAACCATTGCGCAGTACTTGGTCGGCAAATACAAGCCAACTTACACACCGCACGTCGATGGAGGCGATTACGTTGTCGTCATCAACGCAGCTAAGGCTGTTGTGACTGGCAAGAAAGAGACGGATAAGATCTACTACCATCACAGTGGTTTCCCTGGTGGTATCAAAGACGCTCAGCTCAAGGAAGTGCGCGAAAACGCACCAGAGCGCATCATTACTGCTGCTGTGAAGGGTATGCTACCCAAAAACAAGCTTGCAGCAGACCGCCTAGCTCGTCTCCGCGTCTTTGCTGGCGAAGAGCACGCCCACACCGCACAGCAACCAGAGAAAGTAGAGGTACAATAAATGGCACAAGCAACATACGATTATGGTCTTGGCCGGCGCAAAAGCGCTACTGCCCGCGCTCGACTGGTCAAAGGCAAGGGAAATGTGACGATCAATGGCAAGTCAGCGCTTGACTACCTATCAGGCAACAGGACATTGCTAGCTGAAGTGACTGACCCACTGGCCTTGGTTGGTAAGCAAAAAGAGTTTGATGTTACTGTCCTGGTGAAGGGTGGTGGCCTCAGCGGTCAGGTTGATGCTATCAAGATGGCGATCGCTAAAGCGATTACCGTTGGCGCACCAGACCTGCGCGGTACACTCAAGAAGGCCGAATTCTTGCGCCGCGACCCACGCGAAAAAGAGCGCAAAAAATACGGCTTGCGCAGCGCCCGCAAACGCGAGCAATATTCGAAGCGTTAAGCATTTTGCCTGCTTCATAACATACCCTGTCAACATGGCAGGGTATTTGCTATAGTAAAATATTACTAAGAGTGGTGAGATAGAGTAGCTTCTAGACACTAGAAGTGTTACTACAGATCCCTTATATGCATAATGCCACCATTCTTTTGCAGCCAGCCCGCCAAAAATGATACAATACAACACTAGTATGTACGACAAACTTCACGAACTATTTGGCCTGGCGTATCCGCTGCATGCCCAGGTATTTGGCGATTGGCACGACATATCTCGACCAGTTATTGTGCTTATCCACGGCATTGGGGTGAATCATAATATTTGGCAAGATGTGCTGAATCAGCTTAGTGACCAACCAGTCTTGGCAATTGATTTGCTGGGCTTTGGTCAATCGCGCAAGCCTGCCTGGCCCGATTATACCCTGACCGATCATGCGCGTGCTCTACGCAAAACGATCCGCCATGCTGCACCACTACGCCAGGTAATCCTGTGTGGACACTCACTTGGTACACTAGTTGCTATTGAATACACTAAGCTGTTTCCTCGCCGCGTCCAAAAGCTTGTGCTGTGCTCACCACCAATCTATCTACCAAGCGATATCACTAAGCGTCCACTACGCGAGGCGCTCCTCAAGACAATCGGCAAAGGATTTCTTAAGGCGATCAACGCATCACCAAAACTCATCGGTGCAGTCAATCAGTATAAGCGGACGCAGAAGAATTTTCATGTCAGTCGCGAAGGGTTTTCGCCATATGCCAAGACGGCGCACAATAGCATTTTACTCCAAACCTCGCTCGGCGATGCCTGTAATCTACCGCCGCTACCGATAACGATTCTCTACGGCACACTCGATGGAGTGATGATACCAAAGCACTTCAAGACAATCCAGCGCCAGCGTCGTAATGTCGTGATTGAGACAGCCATCACTGGCCACGAGATTCGCAAACGCTATGCCAAGCTTATTGCCAAACACCTCGAACAATAAGCTCGCTATTCCTATATAGTATGATACAGTGCTGCATACTACTACACCTTTCCTGATATAATAAAGCTCCCTTACTGTAGAAGGGAGCTTTATTATCTGTTAGAGAAGAAATTCTTCTTGTGTTATGTTACCGTGTTTTGTTTTGGAAGTCACATAGCGTCGCCGATACGCTATTGTCAGTACTTGACTCCACCACAACTTGCATGGTTGGATCACTCGAGAGCTTCATCAGCGAATAGATCTGCCCATCTGGCATAGCAATCTCAAGGCTCCCTTTGTCGGCAACGAGATAGACAAAGTAGCGCTGGCGATTTTGCCAATTATTATATACTGCATACGCCTTCTCGTACTTATTTTTCGCTTCACCAGTGATCTTCGAGCTATTCCGTTTCACCTCGTAGGTGCCGGTCTCAGTGTTAAGGTCAACACTCACACGGCTATCGTTTTGATTAATAAAGACCCGAACGTGGCCTTTCGTATTGGCCGTATTGTTTGCAAAGTGAAGGCTAATCTCTTGCGATGCTTTGCGATTGACTTTGAGCAATTCTTTGTGGTAGCCATCAGGTGCTGTTTTGGACGTCCGGGCCGACTGCTTTGTGCGGAGGCCGCTGGTGCGCGCATTATTATTGATCAAGCGCGACCGCACCACATACTTTCCATCCTTTTGGGTTATCGAAAGGGAATGAGTTGAGCTCATCGAGCCGATATGCTTCGCCTCTTGGCCGTCATCCTTCAAAATCTGCCCTTGTGAGTACTCCCAGTTACCCATCCAGCCAATACTCTTAACGCGTGTTGGGCTTTCTTGGTAGTAATTAGCGCCGTAGTAATCCGTTCCGTGGTCAAGCCGCTCTGGTTGCTGCTCGGCGACAAAGTTACCATCGGCTTCGAGGCGGCCAATCATGTAGTAGGTGCCTGTTGTCGAACCATATTGATAGCCATTGGCCCCAAAGAGTAGTGCATGCTTGGTAGTCTTTGTTTGTGGATCATAAAAGCTCTTGAGGTTAGGGCACTCAATAAGGCCAAGATCTTTGCCGTCAAGCGTGCTACCGTTGAGCATGGTCGCGCCCTGGTATTCCCACTTTTTTCCGTCAGTACTTGAGTAGATACCAACCTTATCGCCTTCAGCCAGATACATCATCAGCTTCTTAGTGGATTCATTGTACCAGACGTGTGGGTCGCGGAAGTTCTGCTCTTTGGACTTCGCCTTCATGACTGGCTGGCTGTGATTATACGGGTGGTAGGTATGGCCATCATCGAGTGAATATGCCGCATATTGGTGCTGGCCAGTCTCGGTATAGCTCGTAAAGTAGGCAATTATTGCTGTTTTGGGTAAGTCATGGAAAAATCCATTGCGATTCTGATACACCGAACCCGAGGCAACTGCCGACCAGCCGTTAACAAACTTAGGAATCGCCACACCGAGGTCTTCAAAGTGCTCCCAATCCTTCGTACGAATATGGTACCACTCGGTGCCATCATTGCTCGACTTATAGTTCTTATTGAGCAAATAGTAAAGGTGATAGTAGTCATCCGTTCCTTTGAATATCGTCTGGATGTCATTCATGAAGCCTTTTGGCGTATTGTAGTGGTTTGATTGCTGGAATCCATCAGTATTGGTGTTGGCAGTAATGTTAGATAGATTGCTATTGCGAGAGTTCTGTGCAGATCGTGCGTGAATATAACTCGACCCCACGCTCAGCAGAGCAAAGCCTGCGACAACTGCAACAAGGGTATACTTGGTGCTGCTCTTCTTTGTTTTGATAGTATTTAGCATGATGCTCCTTAGATTTTTCTTGACATTAGCAAATCAATACACAGTACATTATGAGTGTCGTTTATGGTGTTCTCCCGTCGTCTTTCTTAACTCCTCTCGTCTCGATTGTTCGAAACGAATCCTTACTATCTAGCTAACCAGAAATGCTACTCTATGTCAATGATATCGTTTCGTATAGCATCTCATATACTGCGTGTTCTGACCGCTTATTCAAACTCGCCACCGAAAATGCTATACTACGTATATGTCCAAAGAAGTTATCCTCACCGGAATTCGTAGCAATGAAGAGCCAACGCTTGGCAATTATCTTGGTGCCTTTGTGCCAATGGTACAGCTGCAGCAGCACTATGCTGGGCGCTACCAGCTCAATATGTTTGTGCCCGACCTCCACAGCTTTACCACACCGATCGATCACACGACACTCTACGAGAATACACTAACAAACCTCAAGTACTTCATCGCAGCAGGGCTTGACATCACCGACGAGCATACGTTTCTCTACCGGCAGAGCTTCATCCCAGCACATAGTGAACTCACATGGATTTTAGATTGCTTTACTGGCTTTGGCGAGATGAGCCGCATGACGCAGTTTAAAGAAAAATCAGCCGATAATAACAATAACGTCACTGTTGGGCTCTTTAATTACCCTGTCCTAATGGCAGCCGATATCCTTCTTTACAACGCCCGATGGGTGCCAGTCGGTGAGGATCAGTTCCAGCACCTGGAGATTACCCGTGATATTGCACTGCGCATGAATCATAAGTTCGGCGAGCTCTTCACTGTACCAGAGCCAACTGCCAAGCAAACCGCCTTCATCCAGCGCGACACCGGTCTACGCATTCGCAGCCTGACGAACCCAGAAAAGAAGATGAGTAAGAGTTCAACCGACCAAAAATCCAAGATTAACCTTGCCGACACCCCCGTCCAAGCGCGCAAAAAGATCATGGCTGCCACGACAGACTCGCTTGGTGTTATCAATTTCGACTGGCAACACCAGCCAGGCATTACTAATCTACTTCAACTGCTTGCAATCTTAACCAATCGCCCGCAGGCCGAGGTGAATGCCGAGTGGGTAGGGCAGACCCAGTATGGTCCACTCAAGCGTGCAGTAGCTGAGGCGGTGGCTGCCTTCCTCACTGATTTTCAAACGCGGCTCGCGGACATTTCCGACGAGACGCTGCTTGCTACTCTCGAGCGCTCTGAGCGAGCGATGAATGAGGTCGCTAGCATCACGCTCCTCCGCGTACAAAAGGCGGTTGGCTTGCGGAGTACATCATGCGTATAGCGCGAGATGGAGTCATTGTATGAAAATCACATCAAGCGACCTCCTTGCTATTTTACGCCAGTTTCGTCAAGCAACTGACGATAATGTCCCGCGCCACATCGACCAAATCGCCAGTAGCCACCCACAGCCTATCAACCAGCTGGTGCGTTTTCGCTTCAACCGCCGGCAATACTTTCTGCTCATCGACGACACAGCGGAGGATCATACACCCTACATCATGCAGCAGATCTACACCACAAAAAGTGATGCAACGGGGGAAATTCTCCCCAATCCACTCAGTGACATTACAACCTACGGTCTACCATTCAAGGGTAAGGATGTCTACCTTTTTCAGCAGCAGCGCACCACCCAGCGTCTTGATAGCCTGCTTGCAATGCGCCACCCTGAGATTAGTCGCTCTACTTGGCAAAAACACATCAAGGCTGGCCACGTCGCTGTCAACGATAGAGTCGTCTGTCAGCCACGCCAACTGGTAGCAGAAACCGACAGCATCGCCATCAACCTACCTGATGCAACCGACCATAGCGACAAAACCCTCCCCATCCTCTATATTGATGATGATGTAATTGTTATCAATAAGCCAGCTGGTATCCTCACACATAGCAAGGGTGCGCTCAATGATGAATTTACGGTAGCAGACTTCTTCCGGCGCTATACTTCAGTTGGACTAGAGACAAATCGGCCAGGGATTGTTCATCGACTCGACCGCGACACCAGCGGAGTAATGATTGGTGCACGTACGCCTGAGGCCTTCCAGCGGCTTAAGAAGCAATTTGCCGAGCGCCACGCCAAAAAGACATATCTAGCGATCGTGGCAGGGCAACCCCGTCAGCAGCAAGCCAAGATCGATGTCCCGCTGGGGCGCAACCCGGCTACGCCAAGCACCTTTCGAGCCGATCCACGCGGCAAATCTGCCCAAACAATCTATAAAGTACTCGCCTCGCAGTCCAGTATGAGCTTACTCGCTCTGCGCCCCCGCACTGGCCGAACACATCAGCTGCGTGTCCATCTGGCATATATTGGTACACCGATTGTTGGTGATCGCATCTATGGATCGGCAGGGGAGCGCCTCCTTCTGCACGCCTACCAGCTCGAAATCACGACTCGTGCTGGCCTGCGCCAGACGTTTGTTGCACCACCACCAGCAGCCTTTATGGCACTCTTTCCTGAGGAAGCCGATGTCATCGCTCGTTTATAACCCCCGCACCGAGCAGCGTCTTGCCCAGCTTGCGCAGCAGCCACCACAGTCATTGCTTCTTGTTGGTGCACCTGGGCTTGGGCTTATAACCGCAGCACGGCAGGTTGCGGGCCACACCGCACTTATCCTCCGGCCTCATACCAGCCAGGGCCACGACGACCAGCAACGCGGGACGATTCGCGTTGATGACATCCGCTCGCTTCACACACTTACTCAGGGCAAGGCAATGGCTCGGCAATTTGTCATTATCGATGATGCCGACCGGATGACACCTGCCGCCCAAAATGCCTTCCTTAAGCTCCTCGAAGAGCCGCCTCACGCGCTTCATCTTATCCTCACCAGCCATCAGCCCCAACGCTTGCTGGCAACAATTCGCTCACGCGTCCAGACCGTCCGTATCATCCCACCTCAGCAAACCCAAACAGCTGCTCAACTTGGCCAGCTTGGCATTATTGACCCGACGCGCCGTGCCCAGCTGCAGTTTATTGCGCAGCAGCAACCTGCGACAATCGCACGCTTGGCTGCCAATAGCGAGGAGTTTCGCACCATTGCTCTGGCAATGACCGACGCACGCCACTATATCACTGGTGCTACCCGCCAACGCATCGTGATTGGGCAGCGCTATAGTCACGATCGAGCTCGTGCTTTGCTCTTGCTTGAGTGTGTGTTGCACATTATATGGCATACACTTCGGACGCAACCATCGCGGCAGCTACTTGCCCAGGCAGAACATATCGCACGCGCACACGAGCGCATTACTGCCAATGCCAGCGTGCGGATTCAGCTGCTGGCATGTGGTATACTATAACTATGTATGGATTATTATTGGTAGCCTGCGCTGGCGCTTTTGCCTTGTGGCAGCAGCAATCAGTTGCCGAGACCACCTCACAATTACCAATGCGCCTCTCGGGTAAGCTTGATCGCCTGTGGGAGGTGGCTCAGGAGTCACTCCGCGATCGTCGTTATCTCCGCGCCGAGAAGGCACTGCTCACGATTTTGCGGGTAGATGAGCGTAATGCAACCGCATATAATCGTCTCGGTATTTTATACGCCAAGCAGAAGGCCTTCGATGATGCGATTGAGTGTTTTGAGATCGCTCAAAGCCTCGAGCCAAGCGCCTCGAGCTTGCATAACGTTGGCCTCATCTATTACGAAACCAAGCGCTACGACAAAGCTGCTCTCGCCTTTGAACAAGCACTGGCAATGGAGGACAAGCTCGCTGCCAGACATATTGCCTATGCTAAGGTACAGGAAAAGCTCGGCCATAGTAAGAAAATGCTAGAGTCACTTGAGCGTGCCGCCAAGCTAGAGCCTGGTACCCAAACATATCAGCTCCTGGCCGAAGGTTACGAACGAGCTGGCGACCACAAAAAAGCTCAGCGCATCCGCGCCAAGATGCAACCCCAGCCTACTTCTGCGCAATCACCGCAGCACCACCGAGCACAACCAGAACCTCGCCAGCAACCTCAGCAACGCATTACTGTGCCGTCTCAGCAGGTAGAGCACCAACCTCCAACGGCATATTACCATCCACCGGCTGCATTGCCCGCTCCAGCAGCACCAACGTATGCTCAAGCACCTCCGCAGCCGCAGCCAAATGCCGCATATAGTCGACAGTCCGCTGCTGTTTATCCACCAGCACGAGCTCCAATGCCCGGCAACCGCATCCAGCGCAGCGCGCCACGCCGCATTACGATGTAGCACCAAGCGGTAAAAGGTATAATAAGGGCTAAGTACAATCTAATAAGGTAGCAACATGTATGCTGCCTTATTTATATTCTCAGGGCAAGGGGTTCTTGCTGCGTAAGCCTGATATATCACTATACTCACTACACATACACACAATTACTACGCTTTCAGCATTGTTCTTTGTGTGTCTATGCAGAGAGTAGGGAATATATCTTCGTCAATTACAACTATTACGTAATTTCAAAAACAAAAAAGACCTCCTCCTTAAGAAAGTCTTCACGATATACGCATGGAGCCGCTTTACGGATTCGAACCGTAGACCTACTGTTTACAAAACAGTTGCTCTGACCAGCTGAGCTAAAGCGGCAGGAATGGTACCGGAGGTAGGACTCGAACCTACGAAGCTAAAAAGCGGGAGATTTACAGTCTCCTGTCATTGCCACTAGACGACTCCGGCAAATAAAATGAACTAACTGTGAATTAGTATAGCAAATTTTTCGCCAATGTCAAAGTGCGAAAAACACAAATCATACAATCTCTTACAATCATGCAACGTACCTCTGTTAATAAAAGGACTTTTGCGATATACTGCACTCTATGACAAAAAAGTATTTCGATCATATTCTTATTGCCGCTACGCTCGATAGGCCGCCACAGGCTCGTCAAGTACGAGAAGATTACCAGCCAACCGAGTGGCCAATATCAGAGGAAGAGCTCCACAGACATCCTCTCATACTACTTTTTCCATCCCTTGTTCTGCGAAAGGATAGCGAGGTAGACACTAAACAGCGCGACAAAATAGCCAACCATGTCGAGCAACTTGCCCACGACCTCACACCATTTACCGTGCAATGGGGTCGCGAGGTAGAGATGAGCAGGTCTGCAAAAAGCCCTCTCCACGCTAGGGAAATCACTCATGGTCGCGATAAAATCCTCGCCATCCGCAATGCACTTGGCTGTCTAGCTGTGGAGTTGGAAATACTTCATAATGCACCCAGCTCACTGCTATATGCTCAGTATAAGCCAGGTAACTCACTAATGTCGTCGACCATAAGAGAAAAACAAATCGACTTTATTAGCATATTTACTACTCGCTCCTACGATAAATCGAGTCCTCTCGGCGGTGGACCTCGGTCGATCACTCGGTGCGACTATCCACTTGGCCTATACTGTACTCCACGATCATCAATTGAGTCTTATAGGGACGATCATCCAATAACTGCAGCGGCAGCTTATGGCTTATCCGAAGTTACTCCTCCGCAGCGAGGCCGTCATCAAGCACCAGCCCCAACAGGTCATGTCTATCGGCTACCACGCCACCGTCAACTAGTCTAAGTTTGTTTCTGATAGTGTGCAGCATGGAAGGGCGCTTCTCGTCATATATTTAAACACGCGAAAAATATCCTCACTCATAGACCAACAATAAAGATCACCCCAGCAATGGGGGTGATCAACAAATTCAGTCATGGAGCCACGATCGGGGCTTGAACCCGAGACCTCATCCTTACCATGGATGCGCTCTACCAACTGAGCTATCGCGGCATTACTTGGTATTCTACCATACGAGGTACGTACCAGCAAGCCTTACTGCTTTGGTTCTTGATGTGCTTGTTTTGCCAGCACACTCACGTCTTCGCTGCTTTGTCTATAGAGCGTGCGAAGTTCTACCAGTGATCAGCCTACCTCATATAGTATCTATAACATAACTTGGCTTTTTGCACCATGCTCAATGTCACAATTGGGGAGGTTATGATACGTCTATACATAATTCTCTTAGAATCCATTGACAAATAGGGGCATTCGTGGCTACAATATATGTTATCTATCGTTCAGGCAATCTCTTGTAGATAGAGTGTTTGTACGATAAAATTTCGTGTTAGAATAAGAATAACCATTAAATAAAGAGGAGTCTATGGCAATGGCTGGTTTTATACAGTGTATGGAAGTAATCGACAGGTATCGTTGGTGGATTGGAGGGGTTATATTTCTCATGGTCGTCCTGAGTTGGTGGCTCCGCGTGGCGAGTGCCCGCAAGAATAAAACCTACACTGCAACCCTCCGCAAAAAATACGCAGTCTTGGTCGTTGCTGAGGACGAAGATCCAGAAGTCTTCGAGAGCTGCCTCGCTAGCATCAAAGAGCATAGCAAGCCAACCCAGCTACTGGTCTCGATTAACGACGCTTTGCACACCCACCAATCTCTTCGAGCAATCGCCAAAGAATACGCGACAACAGTGGTCGAGCAGCCTGAGATGATGAGTTATGATGCGCAGCTTGCCTCACTGATTGGAAAAGTGCGGCGTGTGAGTCTTGTGATTGTCACAACCCCGCGTGCGCGCTGGACAACATCGACAATTAACCTCCTCTTACCCTTTGCCGAGTCAACTATTGGGCTCGTCAGTGGCCGTCAACAATACACTGGTGGGATGACGCTCTCGCAGCGAATCGGCAGTTGGCTCCTCGATATGCAGCAGCATGTTATTTTGCCCATGCAGAGCCGCCGCGGCCAGGCTTATGCTATAACAAGCGACACCTTTGCCATTCGGCTTGAGCTGCTTAAGCACGTTACCCAGAGCAGTGCAGTAGCGCAGCCATGTGCTGCGCATCATCCATCAAGTATCGCACTGTCTCTGCCTTCACAACACCATACAGCCTACCAGCACAGTGCTCTCACGCAGATCAACCACCCGGCAGAACTCTACCGGATTGCAAGTAGCTATACCCAGCTGAGCCGCGCCGCCTATTGGCAACTCTGGCATCAACACGCACGTATCTGGCAAGCAGGTCTACTTGTCTGGCTTACGCACATTGGCTTTTGCTTTGCGAGCTTGCTCTATCTTGGGGCACTGATCGTACTTAGTAGTACGCTCGTCAACAACGTATACAGCACTCTGACTGGGGCAGCGACTACTGCAACGCTCTGGAGTAGTATAACGATCCTCGGGATCGTGCTTGGCTGGCTTATATGGCAGGCCGTGCGCAATATTCCGCACCTTAAGCATCACCCACGCGACCTATGGATCCTGCCACTCTATCTTCCTATCGCTGGTAGTCTCGCGCTCACGAGCAAACTATGGGCGCTCGTTACACTCACTCGCCATCACGCACCTGCTCCATCGAGCGCACTTCGTCAATATGCAACTGGTCTTGCGGCAATTGTCCTACTGCTTATTACCGTGCCACTCGCATATGTCGTGGCAATGATCCCAGCTCAGCAACCACAAGAAGCTCCGCACCGCCCTGCGCAAACCGCTCCACAGCCGCAGCAGCAACGTGATAATCGCGGCAATACAGACAAGAAGCAAGCTAGCCGCCCAGTAACTACCTCTAGTCAATCGCAAGCGCAGCACCACACTCCAGCTCATTCTGAGAAGAAGAACCAGGCTACCACATCAGAGCAAAAGCCAATCATATTGACCGCCCAAGATGGCGACTCACAGTCGCTTTTGGCACGGCGCTTCATCAAGAGTCATCATCAAGCTCAGCAGCTTAACCCTGCGCAGGCTGCATATGCCGAGAATCGCTTGGTAGCCTTAATGGGGCAGCGCGACGAGATCGACAGTGGCGAGACCTTCACGGTGAGCATTTCACAGCTTGCTACGGTCGTCGCCGAGGCCCAAGCGCTCAGTGCTGACGAGCAGGCCAACTGGACAGCCTATACTGCTACCGAATAGCAAAATCCTCATCGCCACTAGCATTACACCGTGGGCTATGCTATAATCAACCAAGATGTTTTATAAAATCTAACGAGTAAAGAAATGGCAAAGAAGAACAATACAAAGCGAAAGATTATTGCTCTTGTGAGCAATCTCACCAAACACCGTACCTACGTAACACGTAAGAACACGATGAATACTCCAGATAAGCTTGTTCTGCGCAAGTATGACCCGATCGCTCGCCGGCACGCTACCTATACTGAGACGAAGAAATCGCTCGGCCGCAACGAGGTTAAGCCGCGCAAAGGCTAGTCTTATCGCAATAATAATCAAAACAGCATTCAGTCACGAATGCTGTTTTTGTGGTAGCGATCAATTGCGAGAGTTAGTATAGCGACCGATGCGGTTCTATGATCGATTGTTTCCGTTTTACTACCTGAGTCTCTGCTTTTCTGCGTCAGTTTTTACTCACTATTTTATTTGAGTGACGTTCCTAAAGGACTATCGCTAGACCTGGCAACCGGCAAATGCTTAATCGCCAGCGTAAGTGATAAGGTTTTACCCCTTACTGCGTTCTCAAAAAGCAGAAGAGGGGAAGGGGTATGGGAACTATCAATTAGGTTTCATCATCTAAGACTATCTATGGCGGTAGCCCTGATGGATGGTAGTATGGCGCTCAGCTTGCGCAGCGGCAAGCTGCTCAGCAAACACGTCAAATGTCGCTGCTAGCCACAGACCATCAGACACCATCCGGTCAAGCAGCTCCATCGTGGGCGTTGCCATAGCAGCATAGATATAGAGGACACCGCTCGAGATCTCAATACTGAGATCATCAAAATGCGACACTATCACCGATGCTACATCAGGTGTGAGGTAGCGTTCTATCTCAACTGCTCGCCCAAGCTCACCATACACCGTATATTTCTGCATAAATTCTTCTGGTTGCGACCCAAACATCCCAAGCCGGAGTGGTTGCAATTTGTAACTCGGGTAGCTAGCAATCTTGCCTTGTCGGCCAATAAACATATACGGTACATCACGGCGTGTGTACATATCTACCGCGGCTATTAGCCACCGTTGGGGCGAAGGCTTGGGACTATTGGCAATACGCACCATATCTCGCCGCGACACGAGTGTGACATTATAGCCGCGGATATTACCCACGCTATAGTGTCTATCGCGGTGGGTCGTCGACATAGTGTAGCCGCGGACTGGGTGATAGTCACCATCTCGCGGGTTGATTGTCCCGAAATAAATCAAGCCAGCTTGCTCAGCAAACTGCTGCACTATCTTGCGCGCAGCCGAACGCTCCGCAAAAGCTGCTGGCGAAACCTGCCGCACGACACGCTTAACGCGGTGGGTGATAGCATCATGGGCTGACATAACTCCAGTATATCACTCCTTTAGGCAAAAAATACCTCCGTCAGGGAGGTTGAATACTATTGTGGCAGGGGCATGAGGAATCGAACCTCAATCTACGGTTTTGGAGACCGTTATACTAGCCGTTGTACTATGCCCCTCTGTTACTATCTACAGTATATCAAATCTATAGCCAAACCGGAAGAATTTTCTATTGCAAAGTAACTATTGATTCGTTTATGCTAAAAATCCCTCACGCCACGCGGAGTCTGCTATAATAAAATACATGCAACCAACGCCTCCAGTTCGGCCTTTTGCAATACTCATGGTTGGCTTACCCGGTAGCGGCAAGACATTTTTTGCCGCTCAGTTTGCCAAGGCCTTTGGCTCACCCTTTATTGATATTAACGAGCTCTCGGGCTACTGCCAAGACGATGCAGCCGCGGCAGTAGTAGGGAAGACATTTCTGCAAGAGATCGCCAAGACCAAGCAGCCTTTCATATACGAGGGTGATAGCAACACCCGGGCTCGCCGAAGTGAATTTGTCCGCTGGGCGCGCAGTGAAGGGTATCGACCAGTGATTATTTGGGTTCAAACAGATGTAACGACAGCCCGAAGTCGAAGTGTCAAGAACCAGCGACTCTCACGTGAGGCATTCGATTACTACGTACGGCGCTTTAGCGAGCCCACCGCTGGCGAGCTCTATTTTGTCATCAGCGGCAAGCACCCGTATTCATCACAGTCCCATGCTGCCCTTACCTTCTTAAAGCAAATCGATCAACAAACCGAGGACGAAGCTCTGCCGAGCAAAACACCAGCCACAGTTCCACCAGCAGCAAAGCAGCGCACTCAAGTGCCACCACCGACACCAGCCAGCCACCCAGTGCGCGCTATGTCGAGCGTCCCACGGCGAGGGCAAATTCGCTCGGCACGCTACATTGTACAATAAAATAACACCTTGGTTAAAAGGAGGGAGGCTTTTATCTATGTCTTCTACGCTCCGCGATGATGAGTTTGGCGATATCGATATTAAGCGCAGCGCCAAGGCGCGTTCCATCACACTACGTCTTACGCCAAATGGCCAGCTCTGTGCCAATGCCCCGCAGCACGCACCGCTCTTTCTCATCCGTCACAGCATTGCAACCCATCGTCAAGCACTCCGCCAGCTCCTACGCCAACACGCTGCACATGTTTATCGAGGCGGAGAGACAATTGGTAAATATCACTCGATCGCTATCATCCGCACACAGATGGTCGATCAGCCCACTGTGCGCATCGCAGGGCAAAAGCTGCTCGTCTCTCTCCCACCAGAACACACTATAGACGAGCCAGCCGTTCAGTGCTCTATCCGACAAGAAGTTGCAACTATCTTGCGCCGCGAAGCCAAAGCCTACTTGCCGCAGCGCCTCCACGAGCTTGCTGCGCACACCAACTCAACCTACCAGCGTATTCGCTTCAGCCATGCGAGCACTCGATGGGGCAGCTGCAGCAGCACAGGTACAATTAGCCTTAATATTGCGCTCATGAAACTCCCCAATGAGCTGATTGATTATGTCTTGATCCATGAGCTTTGCCACACTCACTACATGAATCACTCGTCAGCCTTTTGGGGGCTGGTAGAGCAGTATGATCCTCACTACCGATCACACCGGCAGCGGCTTAAGCACGAAACACCAATGATATAACATAAGCAAATGTCACACAAAACGCTTGTGCCTACCGTCATACTCCAGGTATACTAGAAGCGTGTCGCCATACGCTACCAATAGCCAAACTAGTACTGTTGTGCGAGTCAGCAGCGTTGTCTTTCCGCTCCTACTTTTCGCGTATAGCAAACTCCTCGGTCTTGATGCAATGCAGCGTATTCCTGGGGCAGGTGAATGGTCTTTCTATGTAGCAGCCAGCACTTGGCTTGCTCTTGGTCTCTACACCTGCTTCCGTCCGTCGCAGACGAATAAGCAGCGAGCGTGGCAGCTCGTCTTGTATCATGGTCTCGCTGCGAGCTACCTGCTCAGTATCTCTGGCGTAGCAGTGCCGTTCACCTGTGCGTGGTCGTTGTTTATGCTAGCGGCGTTTGCCTATGCTGGCTTTTCTGGGTGGCTGCTCAGTGCGCTCGTGCTTTTTATTACAGCAGCACTTGATGCATTTTGGCTAACGCCACAAAGTATCGTTGATATTACCACAACAACATTAATGGCCTTTATGCTTGGTGTGGTCATTGTTGCCCTTGCATATCGCCACAATCTCTACCGCTCGGCACTGCACACCAGTCGCGAAGCAATGACCCTGCAGCACGATCGGCTTCTGACGATTATCAACAATCTCGCGACCGCTATTATCGCAACCGACCAGCAGGGTATTATCCAGCTCTACAACGCTGCAACACTCGATTTGCTTGATACCAATACAAGCCCACATAGCAAGCTAATCGATACCATCCTTCCACTGCGCGATAGTGCCAAGCAACCAGTCTATCTAACTCAGCTGCTTCACGCTGCAACCGTTACGCAAACACGCGATGATGTGTGGATGGAAGTATCGGGCGAGATGCTCCGTCTTAGTATCATATTTTCTCCAATACGTGCGCTCAATACAATGAGTGATTCAAGCGATGGCTACGTCCTCATCCTACGCGACATCACGAAAGAAAAGTCGCTTGAGGAGGAGCGCGATGAGTTCATCAGTGTGGTGAGTCATGAACTTCGCACTCCCTTGACGGCGGCCGAGGGAGCGCTGAGCAATATTCAGCTCATGCTTCACCGGCGCGATATGCCGCAGCACACACTCAAAGATCATCTTGATGCAGCCCACGAGCAAGTCGTTTTCTTAGCAAAGATGGTCAATGACCTCAGCACTCTTGCGCAAGCCGAGCGTGGCGCCGCCGATATGCCAGAATTACTTAACGTCCGTGCGCTCATGGATGATCTCTACCATCAATATCACCCTCAGGCTACCAACAGGCAGCTCACCCTCACGCTCGAGACATCGCCGCGGCTGGGCCATGTTGTCGCAAGCTCATTGTATGTACGTGAGCTTATCCAAAATCTCCTCTCTAATGCCCTCAAATACACCAAAGAAGGAGAAGTCCACCTCAGTGCGCGCAAGAAGGGTAGTCGCATTATCATCGCTGTGCGCGACACTGGCATTGGCATTAGCAAGAGCGACCAAGCACACATCCTCGAACGCTTCTGGCGCAGCGAAGACTACCGTACTCGCGAAACTGGCGGCACCGGCCTTGGCCTCTACATTGCCGCCAAGCTCGCGCGCAAGCTCGGTACACGCATCGAGTTTACCAGTCAGCTTAATCATGGCTCGACCTTCTTCTTTGCACTGCCAGCTGCACAGCAGACGACGCACGACAAACATACAAGCCCACAGTAAAATGCCCCTTCGAAGAATAAACAAGCATGTGTCTACCCAAATCTGTTATGAGTAATAGCGGAAGTACAATGCAAAACCATGTTTTACCCTTGACAGCCCTCGCTATAGCGCGCTACACTAGGGCTTGACAGCCTGCAAAAACAAGCTATTAAATTTGGGGAGTATGCTGTGGCGAAACCAGGCAAAAAATCATCAACCAACCGCGTGACGCGCATCACCGCGCAAGACACCACGCCCACCAAAACCAAAACGTCAAAAGAAAAGACAACCTCTGTGGCGTCAGTCAAAACCGAGGCCAAAAAACCAAAAGTAACCAAGCCAAAGCGTCAGCGCCGTGGCCCATTCTCAGCGATTCGCAATTACTTTGCTGGAGCCTGGTATGAGCTCCGTATGGTGCGCTGGCCCGATCGTGCAACAACATGGAAAATGTCTGGTGCACTACTTGGCTTTATTGCAGTGTTTAGTGCGACGCTTTTGCTGCTCGATGCTGCATTTAAATATCTATTTCAAATTATCCTGGGGAGGTAGACAATGACAAAAAAACGCTACGACAGCACACGGCAATGGTACGCTATCCACACCTACAGTGGCTATGAAGAGAAGGTAGCCGATAGTATCCGCCAGCGCATTCAGGCCGTTGATATGGCGGACAAAATCTTCGATGCAATCGTCCCTAAGGAGAAGCAGATCCAGATCAAAAATGGCAAGCGCAAAGTCGTTGAAGTTAAGATTTTTCAAGGCTATGTCTTGGTCGAGATGAAGCTCACCGACGAGACATGGTACATTGTACGTAATACGCCTGGTGTCACAGGCTTTGTGGGGATCGGTACCGAGCCAACTCCTGTAAGCGAGGCTGAGATTAAGAAAATTAAGAAACGCATGGGCGTGGAAGATCCCAAGCATCAGATTGACTTTAGCGAAGGGGAAGTGGTCAGTATCATTGATGGGCCATTCAAAGACTTTGATGGCACCGTGAGTGAGATCGACACCACCAAGGGCAAACTCAAGGTGATGGTGAGTATGTTTGGCCGCGATACGCCAGTTGAGCTTGATGCGCTGCAGGTCAAGAAGGTGTAAGCCTCGCACGCAGTTTGCATTTGTATAGGCGATCCACTATAATAGCAACGTTACGCACTCAATACCAATAGTAATTGAGTAAAAGGAAATATAATGGCAAAAAAAGTTATCGGCAACCTGAAGCTTCGTATTCCAGCTGGCCGTGCCACCGCCGGACCACCCGTTGGTAGCACACTTGGTCAGTGGGGCTTGAATATGATGGACTTCATCAACCCATTCAACGACGCCACCAAGGCAGATATGGGCAAGGATGTTATCGTCCATATCCAAGTGTTTGAGGACCGCACCTTTGCATGGCGCAGCCTCGGCCAACCCGTTGATGATATGATCCGTGCTGCAATCGGCATCAAGAAGGGCAGTAGCAAGCCACACAGCGACAAGGTTGGGACGATCACCCAAGCACAGCTTGAGGAGATCGCTCAGGCAAAAATGGAGCAACTCAACGCCATCAGTCTCGAAGGAGCTATCAAGACGGTGGCGGGTACTGCTCGCAGCATGGGTGTGGAAGTCACTGACTAATCTACTCGGCACACATCAAAATACCTCTGCATGCAGAGGTATTTTTGGTATAAATTGACATATTTTGCAATAGTAGTTTACAATAACAGTATACGTAAACTCCTCCTCGACAAAATCTCTATACCAATCCTTATTCTTGGTGTGTTCGTCGTTGCGGCGATTGGCTGGTGGCTGTATTACATGACGATTGGCAGCTTCACAACGACAATATTCTATGGGCGCTTTGATCACGATGCAATTCGCCATATGGAAGTCGGGGTACGCCATAGACGGCTGGGATAGCAGTAATGGTACGGTTATTGGCACTATCACCGACAAAGCGACGCGTGATCGTCTGCTAAGTATACAACCCTTTACCGATTGCCCGCACGGTTGCTCGGGGTGGTATCATTACGGAGACAACCTCCCTTACCCTGAGTCGGTATTTCGAGACACCGCCATCCTTGGTAATCACACTATTCCACCAAAGAAGTTTAGTGATCAAGCTTGAGCAGCCATCAGCAGTGACAACCGCTGCGTGGCACGCTATTCGTCGAGCCATCGCACCAACGATGTATTTTGCTTTTCACTAAGCAGCGGGGCGTTTGTCTATGAGTTTGTTGAATTGAATGGAGTGTAGATAAATAGCATGCTAGCGTCAGTGAGAAAGAGAGTCATGCTGCACCGCCTTCAAATTAAGAAGCTATTATAACACACGAGGAACGATCATGAGCACATCATCCACCCACGTCCAGCAACCACAAAATATACCAGTGCGTCGCACCAAGCAGATGGTACGGCTATGGCTCATTTTTGTTATTGTTGCGCTAATATCAGAGGCGATATCATATATAGTCAATTACCCTACAACCCACTACACACGAATAGATCCAGTTTGGGCAGCTATCATAATCTTCGGTATGGACGCAGCCTGCTTTGCGGCTGGCATGCTATGGCTTGGCCGTGGTAGGAGGCCTATTTCGCGCATTATCTATGGCTCAGCAGCGTTCTTAATGGGCGCATGTGCCTTCCAGGCTGGACGTGGATTCATTCCCGCCTCAATAACCATAACACTGAGCTTCCTTGTCACGACGCTTGCTACCATTCCTCGCTTTCACGTGCGTCATTACAAGCAGGTAGAGATAACGATGAGTGTGTTGATTATCGTTGGCGCACTTGGGTTAGCATGGGCGTTTCGTATTGTTAGTATGTATCACCCACCTCTGCAGATTCATTAAATATCCAAGGATGCCAAACAAATAAAATAAAACCTCACGCCCGAAGCACCCATAGCATGAGAGTAAGACATAAAGCAAATATGGTCGCCCTCTCCCTACCCCACTCAAAACAATGGGAGGCGTGCTGGCGGTATG
>JAUMZP010000013.1 GCA_030528025.1 Candidatus Saccharimonadota bacterium | reverse complement strand
AAGTAGTACTGCGTTGGAGAACAAGTCTGACCGGGTAGCATACTTCCCTCAGGAGTATTTCCATGTTGCTGAGAGCAAGGACGACGTGTCGATTAATGTGAACGTCACCTTCTGGGAAGTGGGGAATGACTCAAAAGCCCGCACCGATTATATACGTGCGATCCTCCGGACCCCGGCACATCTGCGACATGACTTGCGCTCCTCTGGCCCTGTGACGCTCGGCACTGATGACGATTTTTTGCTTTTGACAATGCAATCGCTACTCAATGATGGCACCCTTCGACGTCGGATGGCCATCGCGCAGCTGATTTCAGACACCAGCGCACGCCTCGGTGTCGGTCGACCACTCGTCGAAGTCGACGAAATAGATGAGTCTGTGGCTCTTACCGAAGTGAGCACACTACAGTGGATGCCACTCGAAGGACTTGAGGAAGTACTTGTCGCTGCAAATGGGCACGTCGCAGCATTTCCATACTCCAGGGATATTGATGAGTTTCTGACCCGGCTTGCCTCAGGCGAGACGATCGATATAGAGTGGCTCGACGCTGGAGGGGAAACACCGTCAGACAAACAGTTGCTACGCGTCATCGTCGCCCTAGCTCGATGGGGCGCACTTTGAACAGGCAGGAAACTACTGTTGCTGCGATAGTAGCTTGTACAGCGCTATTCCTCGGGAGCTTTGGTGATGAAGCAGCACAAGTTACATTTGCGTTAAGTCTTGCAGATGGAGGCCAAGCGGCACCCGCGCAGGTGTCTGCGCTGCTTGCCGCCGGACTCCTCGGCGGGATCTCGGCTGGCCTGATTGCCCCTCGTGCAATCGTGCTACTTGGCGCCCGGCGGGTAATCGGTACCGTGTTTATCAGTCAAGCGGTACTCATTGCTGTTGCCTCGCTCGCGAACACGTTGTTCTGGTATCTGGCAGTTGCCGCTGCGCTCGGGTGCCTGGGCTCCATTCTCTGGGCAGCCGTGATGGTCACACTTCCCGCTTTGAACACGAATGAGGCGGGCGTTGACCGGGCAAACCGGGTAGTCCAATCTGTGCGTAACCTCGGATACGTCGTTGGCCCGCTCCTAGGGAGCGCTCTCTTCGCATGGTCATCTGGCCCCCGAGGGCTCCTGATGTTGGCTGCACTCATGATCCTCTCAGCCGCCTGCGTCTCGATATCGCTGGCGCGACTAGTGGATGTGGGTGTCGGCAAGGAAACCGGACATGATGGCCGCCGGGCCGCTGATGTGCGAGGACTACTCCGAACCGAGGGAATATTGCGTGCAATAACACCACTTCTCATCACAGTGTTGGTGACCAGCGCACTTAATGTGCTCCTCATCGTACGGGTCCGAAATGAACTCAGCCTCAGCGCTGAAATGTACGGGCTTATTGTCGCAGTATTGAGCGCAGGACTGGTAATAGGGCCCATACTGTTTGCGGGCTTCGTGGGCAAACTTGGCGAAGCGGCAGGCGCCTCCGTAGGAGCAGCTGTGATTGGTCTCGGCATCCTAGTAGTAGGTGCAGCACAGTTTACTTGGCAACTAGTGGCAGCAACGGCGTGCATCGGCATTGCGAACGGCGTTCAGAACACACTAATGTCGGGATTCATCATTAAACGAATTGATCAGGCAAAGCGGGCGTTCCAGATGCCCGCCTACATCCTAATCCTGCAAACCACAGTGTTTGCAGGTTTCGTTGGCGCAGCGTTCATACGTGCTGATCAAGCGGGAATCGCTCTAGTTGTTGTTGGCGCTTTGGCTACACTCGTGGGGGCGCTTGG
>JAUMZP010000002.1 GCA_030528025.1 Candidatus Saccharimonadota bacterium | reverse complement strand
ACGACCACAGGGGCTGTTTCTCAGGGTGAGGGTTTGTATAGCGATGCTGTGGTGCGGGTTAGGAGACTCTAACTCCTGGCCTCTTCCATGGCAAGGAAGCGCTCTAACAACTGAGCTAAACCCGCATGTTGCTGAGTTGTATTATATGGAATAGTGCGTAAAATTTCAAGCCCTTTATTCTATAAATCGCATACTATTCGCTCTTGCGCGCTTCGTTCCGTCACTATTCTAGGATATGTACGTGCGGCTATCGTGTACTCACCTCTTACTTTTGGAGAAGCGGAAAATAAATTATACTCCAATCCTCACTATCTATGAGATAACGCAGAAAAGATACGTATCCTACTCTGCCGCACCAAAGCCACGAATTTTACCAACGGCCGCTCGATCGATTGTGCTAACGTGGATCGCGTTGCCTTCGTTGCCACCAACGGTGGTGAGCTTACCATCTTGGTAACGCAGGAGAATATTGACGTGTTCACCACGCTGGCTGGTTGTGTCGTAGAGGATGGCATCGCCTGGCTGGGGCGTATAGCCACTATCGGCTGAGTGCCAACGACCAGTCGTGCGATAGTACGTTTCGAGGCTACGCACGCCAGGGATGCGCCAGCCACCATTGTGTGGGTTGATAAATGGCACGCCCGCCTGCTGGTACACCCAGCTAACGAAGTTTGCACACCAATCTTGCCGCTCGCCCTGGCTGTAGAATGTACCAGGCTGCGGAGTGTCAAATTGCTGATGGGCAGTCGTGATGATCTTCGCTCGGACAGGCGATAACTTCTTCGTGTCTATCGCTGGGAACTCCTCTTTTTGCCTAAGTTGCCGGACTGGATGGGACTGCACGCGGCGCGGTATAAAAAACAAAGCACCATACACAATAGCACTGCACAGTGCAATCGCAAGTATAACCCAGAGCGCAAACAGAGCAAGGCGTTGCCAGGAGAGCGGTGTGGACTGACGGAGCGATTTCATAGTGCTTATTATACATGACGTCTTGTTTGTGGGTGAGTTGTATCATACTAAAAGTAAAACACTCTCTTGCTTCAAAGAGAGTGTTTTGCTGGTGGCTCCTACTAGACTCGAACTAGTGACACAAGGCTCTTCAGGCCTCTGCTCTACCAACTGAGCTAAAGAGCCACAGGCAACACCTGCTGCTCTTTCCTATTGTACTAAAAAACCACTGCTCAGGCAAGAGCTTCAAAGTCCCAATTCTTCGACGCTTCGTGTTATCTCGTCTTCCCCGCTCCATTGTATTATCTACCAAGCGCGAAAAAACACGTTCACATTTTGCGCCTCGCAATAAACAGTTAGCCTTTTGCTTTGCAAGGTGCTATAATACAGCCAGCGCGGGTATCGTATAACGGCTATTATGTATGCTTCCCAAGCATGAGACGAGGGTTCGACTCCCTCTACCCGCACCATGAAGAGCACCACACATCGTATGGGGTGTTTTTTATTTTTATTATGTATGATCGTAAGCTTGTCATTGTCCAGAACCCTTATAACACCCACCATAGCGAGATGCAGGCTGGAGTGTTTGATCGGCTTGATGCAGCGGGTATCGCCTACGATACCATAACAACGCGCTTTTCACAGGCGGAAGACAACATCAAGGATCTTGCCGATCACCTACCACAAGACGCTCACATCATCAGTGCAGCAGGTGATGGCACGAGTACGCAGGTGGTAAATGCGGGGCTTAGGGCAGAGCTTGATAACGCAGTGTATAGCTTTATTGGCTATGGTAATTGTAACGATCTCGCAAGAGGCCAACGCGATCCTTTGCCACTGTTGCAGACCAACCACCATACTATTATTCATCAGCCACTCTCTATTGAGGTAAATAACGAGCCATGGCGACACGCCCCTGGGTATATGACACTTGGCTTAACTGCTCTGGTTGCTAGCGGTTTCGCCGGTACAGCATCGCGCGAACGCATGCGCCGCACAACACCCCACACCAAACTTGTACGCAGTATAGGGCAAGTTGCCACCACCTATCTGCGTGTACACGATACTTATTTACCGCTCATCGATCGACTACCCGCAGACCGACTTTTTTGGCTACCATCAAGCAGACTTCTCGTCTATCTGCAAAAATATTCCCTTTGCTTGCGGCGTCATAGCGGGCCACACACTGGCCGAAAGAATTACTGATATCACGCTCAACGTCCGCGAGCCAGCCACTATCCTCGCCCAGACCGAGGGAGAGCACGCCGCGCTGTCAGCGGTATCGACAATTCGCGTGTATAAGGACCCGACAAAGGCTATTCGGGTTGTGCGACCCTAGCCACTAACTGTGCTGTTGGTTGAGTATGTCTCGTCTACTGCCAGCCCCTGCCGAATTTGCGCTGCGCGCGTCTCCCCCACCACTGCTGCCAGCTCCGCCTGGCTGGCGCGCATGATACCGCGCACACTGCCAAACTGCCGCAGCAGCTTCTGCTTGGTTTTAGGGCCAACGCCAGGGATGCTATCGAGCGCACTTTTTACGCCGGCTTTGCGCTGCAACGCCGTGTGGTAGCTCACAGCAAAGCGGTGCGACTCATCACGGATTCGCTGAAAGAGCTTGGTAATGTCACTGGCTGCAAGCAGCGGAGTGGTGACCGGGCTGGTACTGCTACCTCGCAAATTCTTGGAGTGCGCACCAGCGTTGCGCTGCCCCGGATGGAGGTTAATCACGTAGACATCGCCATCCTCATAGAGGGTAATACCACTCGGGCGCTCGGCTTGCAGCTGGTGAATATACGCCAGTCTCACCTGTGAGCCAGTTTTGTGTACCAAGATTTCTTCCTCGCGCTTGGCAATGCTGATGATTGGTACATGTACTCCACGCGCATCACGAGCTGCAATTGCTGCTGCTAGCTGGCCTTTGCCACCGTCAATCAGGAGCAGGCTCGGTGTACCCCAGCTCTTGATATGGCGCTCACTGAGGCGACGAAAGATGACGTCGTGCATATTACCAGTGTCGTCGTTTTTTTCGCTCACTTTAAACTTACGGTACTCGGCCCGGTCACTGACACCGTTACGAAACACCACCATGCTCGCCACCACTTGACGGCCGCTCATGTGGCTGATATCGTAGCCTTCAATGCGCGTTGGTTCGCCGGCTAGCCCCAGCAGCGTGGTTAGATCCGCTAGGGCCCGGTCCTTACTAATAGCTAAGAATTCCTTATCACCAAACATCACCCGGCGCTGCAGCTCCTGCATGGCGCAGAGCTTGTTACGCAGCTGGGCGGCTCGCTCAAATTCGTGTAACCCCGCGGCCGTCTTCATATCGCGCTCAAGCTCAGCAGCGATTGCTTTGCGGTTGCCTTTGATGTAGCTAATCAGCGTGCGCAGGTTGGCTTTGTAGGCCTGCGAGCCGTCGCTGATTTTGGGGCTCAGGCCTAAATCTTCGTCCAGCTTTGATTGCCCGGGCCGGCGCTCGTGCGTCAGGTATGGGAAGATTGGCCGCAGGTAGCGCAGGGCTTTTTTGAGCGCAAAGCCATTGTAGAAGGGGCCGTAATAGTCGGCGCCATCGTCCGCTGGGTTGCGCGTAAAGCTCACTACTGGCCATTGGCTCTTCATGTCGATCCGCACGAAGGTTTGTGATTTATCATCGCGCAGCAACACATTGTAGCGTGGCATGTAGCGCTTGATCATCTCGCTTTCCAGAAAGAGGGCGTCCACCTCGCTTTCGGTCTCGATCCAATCCGTATCGTGGATCTCCGCTACCAGCGCCATAGTCTTATTATCTCGTCCACGCGAATCTTGAAAATACTGCCGCACTCGGTTGCGCAGCACTGCCGCCTTGCCGACATAAATCACCTCCCCGCTGGCCGACTTGTGAAAGTATACCCCCGGGCTGCGAGGTAGTGTTTTGAGCTTGGCGTAGAGGGTGGCGTTCATACTTTCTATTATAGCGCGAAGCTACTGCTTGCCAGTAAATGGCTGGAACAAACGATCGTGCTCGCCTTGAGCAAGCTTAACAGCCCATTCTCTCGTTTCGAGATCTGCCAAAAGCTGTGCTTTAAGCGCAGTCAAACCAAGTTTTTGTCGCGCCTGTTTAACCTTCTCTGCTTGCTCAACAAAGGCAAAGTATTGCTCGCGATATTCCTTTGGGATATCCCCAATCTTGCCATTTGGCATAACAACGTTAATGAGTCCTGCTAGTTTCTCTTCGTCCTTTTTGCGCACACCAGTAATCGATCGGTTCTGATACGCACCAAGCTGAGCAACGGGGCCAAGGATGGTACAAACTGTTTGGCCGTCTTGTTCGACACGCCAAGGGTCAAGGCTTTCAAGTGGAATCTTCGTTTCGCTGCCAGCAAGACGCCAGTAAAGTTCCTTTTCACCCCCCTCGTCCTCTTTGAGATAGCGATCACCAGTGAAATGGCTCAAACCTTTGAGCGTATTCATTAGCGGAGTGTCATATGGCCTAAGGCCAAATGCCGAAGGAACAAGCAATCCACCCAGCGCATCTTTCATCTCATCTCGATATGCTGCTACTGTATCTGTCGTATGCACTAATGTGTCGAGATCTCGCACTGTGCCATTATTTTCACGTCGCCGCGGCAGGTAGATATTACCAATCCGTACCACACGATCATCCCAATCGATCTCCTCAGCATGAGTGACTGCGTGTAGACCGAGCCCACCAACCACAGTATAGGGAGCATCTCCCACGTCTTCCATCCGATTGTGAAAATCTGCTGCAACTAATGTGAAATATGCATTATCTAGGGTTGTTTCTGGGGATCGTTTCATACACTTGGTTATACCACACTTTTGTGGAAGTGTGAAGTGTTTTTGCATGCTATTGTGCAACTCTGCCGTGTCCGTTTTTATCTTGTTCGAATAATATTCATCGTGCGTTCTATACGGATACGAAATACAGCCAATCCATTACCTGGCAGCACTCACACGCCTTCATAATTACTCTAAAGCTTGGTAAACCTTCTGCCGCAGCACCGGAATAACCTCTGCCTCAAACCATGGGTTACGCGCTCGCCAGCGAGCAGTCAGCGGCGAAGGATGCACCAGTGGAAAATACTGTGGCAAATAGTGCGCAAAATGCGCTACTGTTTCTGTTAAGTTTTTCTCCGCCTGGCGGGCAAGATAGTACTTTTGCGCATAGGCGCCAACCAGAATCGTTAGGCGCACTGCTGGCATCTGGGCACGGAGTTTTGGGTGCCATTTCTCGGCAAACTCCTTGCGTGGCGGTAAGTCACCGTGCACGCCCTTGCCGGGGTAGTAAAAATCCATTGGGATGAGCGCAAAGAGATCGGGGTTGTAAAATTGCTCATCACTCACGCCAAGCCACTGCCGCAAAAGGCGGCCACTGGCGTCATTCCACGGCACTCCTGTCTCCTGAGCAATGCGACCTGGTGCTTGGCCAATAATCACGATGCGGGAGCTTGCCGAGGCACTGTACACCGGGGGCCAACCCCGTGCCGCAAAATCAGCGTTCATTGGATCGGCACAAATGTGCTCGTAGAGGAGTGGCTGTGATTGCGCGTTTGTCATATCTTTAGTATAGCGAAGTTGTGTAGCTGGCTCAATTGCTCACGAGCCGCAGGTTATACTACTGTATTAAACGTACCTTTTATACACGCAACTATATTTAGATTTAGTCAATGCTTTTCAAAAGTTGTATCTGTGCCATGCGTTCGTTACGCACTGCCGCTTCATTATTTGGGTACATGGTGTTGATAAGGGTGATGGCAAAGTCGCTTGCCCACAGCCCGTGATATTTCACGTGCGGACTCGCCGTGAGCTGTGCCATAGTGCGCAGGAAACGCTCCACCGTTCGGTCGGTTGTAGAGCGCGCCTGGCGGCCAATCTGAAAGCTTGCGTTGCGGGCCTTATGGTAGTTCGCCTTGCCAGCAAGCCACTGCTCCATACCAGCATACGCGTCAGCAATGTCACTGTTATATGGGAAGGTGTGGCTGGTGAGCTCGTGTAGCCGATGACCATACACGTGGCAAAAGCGCACGACCTGCTGGTGCGTCTTGGCATCATACACCGCAATATATTTGCTGGCGCAAAGCCTCGTCGTCGGCAATAGGCCCAAGTGGGCGTTGATAAGCGTAGATATTCATTAGTCCTCCAATGTTCGTTCGATTATTTTCTGAAAGGTTTTGCCGTTACGAATTGTGAGCTGCTTATAAAACCGGGCTTTGAGTAGCTTTTTATGGTAGTTTGATGTGAGATAATCGGCTTGATCGTGATTGCAATAGAAGAACGCGGTGCGCCCAAAATAGAGCTGCTCGCGATCGTTCGCCCAGGTGGCTGCCTCTGCCTCAACCGCCGTCTTATCCGCCTCTGGCAAGTAGAACAGCGCATCCCGTCGGTAGGCCGTGTCATCCTGCCACCAGCTGGGTAGTTGAGCTACCTCTTGCTGAAGCGTAGCAGCGCTGATGATAATAAATGGCACTGGGAAGTCATAGGTCGCGTCAAAATAGCGCGCCAGGGTGCGCTGAATCGCCTCCTCCGGTTCGCTGCTATTAAAAAAACAGATTGCCGCTATTGATATACGAGACGACGCTACGAAAGCCCAGCTCCATCAAGTCCGCCTTCAGGCGATCCATACTCACCCTATGCTTGCCGCCAACATTAATGCCGCGAAGCAGCAGTGCGTAGCGCATTAGTTTTGCTGTGGTGTGCTGTAACGTGTGCATAGTGCTATTATACAAAGATACACGGCGAGCGTCATGTTGCTGGGCGGTAGTTGCCGCCCACTACTCAGGCAGTAGCCAATGGCCACTCAGCAAGAAGGCTGCCATATCTGCAAGCAGAATAAGCCCGCACAGCACGATAACCACTGTAATACTTGAGTGAATGAGCGTGCTGTACTGGGCCCGCACCCGCTCGAACCAGGCTATGAGGGGTTGGTGCCTATCGCACACAATCGCGATGACAAGGCCAAAGAATAGCCCCTGACTAACAAGCAACCACACGACGTGCGCTATGATAACAGCAAAGAGTGACTGTTCGCGGCTCGCTATAGCGATCACTGCGAGGAATGATGGGTCCGTAAAGGCACTGGCCGCATAGATAATGCCACCAAGCACAATGCTGCGCCTACCCACACACAAGCTGGTACATGATGGAGTGCCTGGGCAAATAACTCGGCACTGCCGCCAAGTAGGAGCGATGCCGCTACACCAGCAGTGACCATCCCCACTAAGACGACGAGCGCAAATGCAGCGATTCTTTGCTTGGGTAGTTTGCTTGCCACCAGCAGCACAACCAGCACTGCGCCAAACACATCAAACCCAGCCACGCCAAGGCCAAATGCAAGTGCAATAATATTCATAGTGTCTAGTATAGCAGTAAATTTTTGGAGATAGTACACGTATCTCTTATCACAGTATGGATTAATGAGCACTTTACAGCCAACACTGCACGCCTTATCCCTGTTTGCCCAGTAAGAAAGATACACAGCTCACCTCAAGTTATCGTATACTACACAAAGCACGCGCTCTTATTTGCTATATCCAATGAATCCAGTAGTATTCCCTATCAAGCGGTCAACGATGATACCGTTGCTGTTAATAATCATGGTTGGCCCATCTGTACCTGCCAAAACAACGGCTGTTTGTGCCTGCCTCGCATGAATAACACTATCCGCTGCGTGAAATTGCTTTTGCAGATAGCCATACGCAGCATCATTCAGCGGAATATAGGCAACGTCACTCCCCTTGAGCCGCTCAACAATATCTGGGTAGTGTATGTCATAGCAAACATATGCCGTAACTTTCGTAGCATTATGCGTAGCAATTACGCGTGAATAACGCGCTATGCCAATTGATTCATCTGGCGCAAGATGCGCTTTGTAATTTGTTAGTATACTGCGACCAGACTGATCTACCAGTACGACTTTCTTGTATATTCTTGTATCGTCTTTTTCTGTTGTGTGGTAGACGATGTTGATCGATTCTTTTTGTGCAAAGGCTGCAATTGTTGTGTGCAGTGCAGATGGGATAGAATTTTCTGGCCAGATGATTGTCGCATGAGGATATTGGTACTGTGCAATTGCGCGCTTTGTCAGGTGTATAAGATCCTGCACATCAGCTTCAGTAGCGGGTGTATCAACGCCGCCACGTGTCATCTTTTGGAGTGCAATCACTGGAGGGAGTGGCTTGGCTGGCATATGCACAGCAATACTATTTGCTATTGCCACGAGTAAAACAAGCCCACAGCTCATACATATCCATACGCTCATACGAGCATGCACTATCAGCCACGCTATACTCACGCCGCAGAGTAATACAATCGCTTCGAGCACTGCTTCGCCGCCATAGACACTCCACATGGTGATACTGCTATGACGCCACACGCTATAGCCAAGATGGGGAATCCACCAATCCTCTACCACTGGTGCATGGGTTCGTATATACGTCAATGTGCACCATGCAATAACAAAGAGCACTACAGCACAGTATGTCCGAATATACCGACGCAGAGCTATAATCCAAAACAGATTGGCCTGCAAAAGCGCCCAACCAGCACTTGCACCAAGTGCCACGCCGGGCGACATAAAATAGTAATACCAATAGGTCGTTGGTAAGAGCCATGCCAGCAAGAAACAAGCACCAACGCCATAAAGATGCACGCCCGACAGTCGTCGCACTGTTACAAACAGCAATGCCAATGCAAAAAATACTGGTAGCTGCAGAAGCCAATGTGGGGCAAAAGCCGTTCCTGCCACAACAATGCCAGATATCGCTGCAAAAACATATGGCCGAGCTGCTCGCCGTATTATCATAAAGCGCATAGGTTCTATGTGCTTGCACACCATAGACACTACAGCCAGCGCCGCACCCGTCGGCAGTACCACTCGTAGCGCTCGTCAAAGATGTGATGGATGGCGTGCTCTTCGATTGGAATAATGAGCCAGTTTAGCACGCCAAAGCACACCACTGGGCACAGCAACGCTAGCCATGAGCCGCTCACCAACGCGCAACCAAGTACCGCCAAGATATATGCAAGATAGAGTGGATTGCGCGAGAAATTGAACGGCCCCGTGGTGAGCAGCTCGCTTGGCTCATCAAGCGGGTTGGTTGAGGTTGCAGCTCGGCGCAAAGCGCGCATCGTTGCATGCATTATAAACACAGCCACAACAATGCAAGCAGCACCTACCAGCCACCATTCGCTAGCAATCACTACTGTCCCTGGCCACGTCCACGCTACTGCTAAAGCAGCAAAGCCGAAGCCGAAGAGACAAAAATCAGGAATATGGTTATATATCATATGCTTCTTCATGCGTATGATTATACCACTTTATTACTGATGTGACATAAACATGGTATACGTTCTTATTATGTACGCATTACCCCTGACTCATTTATCGGAGATGCACTACCTGCAGGGCATCGTACACACTTGGCTACCTCTTCTATCTTTATAACGTTATAACGCATCTCTCTATCTCTATAACTCTCTTTCTCATATTTCTCTATCTATTTCTCTATCCATCTCTATATATCTATACATCTCTTTCTCTATATTGCTATCTCTCTATCTATTTCTAGTTCATTTATTTATCGATCTTTTTATATCTTTACTTATCTTTATATCTCTTTATTTATCTATTCTTTATCTTCTTATCTTTATCTTTCTCTATATATCTACACTTATTCTCTATGTCTCTCTATACATCCATATATATCCATATCGATTTCTCTCCTATTATATATAAATATATAAAAGAAGAGAAAAAGAACCCGCTGTAACAGAGTAAAAGCAGGGTAAAAAAGGCGAATTTCGAAATTCGCCTTTTTGATATAAAACTGCGCCTTGATATACTACCTTGTGAGGAGCTTATTATATGCCAAAATACGTTCATATTGCTGGTCTTATTCTATTGCTTTGTTTGCTGATGTATGTGCTGCTGCGCGTGCTAGCGCCAGCGTCACACTCTACTCCGCAAGGCAGCGCGAACCATTCACCTTCTCATCATGCATCATCACGTATGCTCTATGGCCTGACGATCGACGACAGCTGGGAGGGCACGAGACGGCTTGCTGATATCGTGGAGGCTCTTCAGCGTTTGCCTGCTCGGCCAACGGTGCGGATCGTTATGTCTAAAGATAGATCGCCGCAGAGTTACCGTGGGCTATTCAAGGCGATTCATCGCGTGGCCGATATCATGGCCCAGCCCGTTGATTCTTCTGATATTCACAGCTACAGCACTGAGCGCTATCAACAACGCTTTGCTGAGTCTTACCAGTATTTATCTCACTACGTAGCGATATGGGAGGTTGGCAATGAAATGAATGGCCAAGAGTGGATCCAAGAAGACCCTCGCCTTACTGCCGCGAAGGTGGCTAGTGCCTACCGATACATTAAGGATAAGCATGCTGCGGCGGCGCTTGTTCCCTACTACTTCCCGCCAAACGGAAGCACACTGAGCATGAAAGAGTGGCTACAAACATACCTACCCGATGATCTGAAGCAGGGCGTCGATTATGTCCTCGTCAGCTACTACGACGATGACAACGATGGCTACCAGCCCAACTGGCGACAGGTCTTTACTGAGCTTGAGACGCTCTTCCCAGAGGCCAAGCTTGGCATTGGCGAGTGCGGCACACCCAGCGAGCATGCCTCGATGGCGCGTAAACTACAGCTGTTTCGGCATTATTATGCCATGCCGCAGCACACTCCACGCTACGTTGGTGGATACTTTTGGTGGTATTGGGCGCACGATGGCGTACCATACAAGGATAACCCGCTCTGGGAGGAGACCGCGAAATATATGAAGAAGCGCCAGTCGTGAGCCAGGCGTCCTTTAATCATACCCTATTTCACCAATATGTGGCATAATATAACTAATGCACCACGAAACTTCGCACGCCACACCAGCGTATGACTACCAGCAAGCACTTGTGCAAACAGTAAGTGATTTTCTGCAGCACGCACCCATGGCTGATACGTTGCCAGATGCAGCTACCGTCTTTATGCATGATGAATGCAATCCTGATTCAATTGGGGCAGTTGCTACTGCGTGTTCACCACACGGTCCGGCTGATGACCGATTTGATTTTCAAGAAACACATATTACAGGGCACCGCGTTGATGGGTCGTCAGTTGCTGGACGTGTTATCGAGGAAAACCAGGATAACATTACGCTGACTGATAGTGCGATGAATCCTAATCATCGCGTCCTCAACTTACCACTACCCGACCAACACGCCGTCTTGCAAGCCGCTTTTACAAAAGACCGTACGCCAGCCAAACGTCAGCTGAGCGAACTGGAAATACTATGGCAATACGACAGCGTCAAAACTACTCTCGGTGTTGGCGTTACAGCGCTGCAAGCATTGGCGCGAGCATCATATCCTACTCAGTCAGTTGCCGATATGCTAGCGCTTAAATCACCCACTACACCAAACGTTGCGCTTGCCATGTGGGATGTATCGCATTCAACCAAGGAGATAGCGCGTAATGACGGAGAGCTGCGCTCATTTCTCATTCGCTTTGGTAGCCAAGCACTCACTGCCGTGCAGCGTTATGGCGGCGATCTGATTGACTGGACAGGCGATGGGCAAAATCTTGCAGTGCCACTGCCGCGCAGCTACAATGCACGTTTCTCACCTGAGCAGCGGGCGGCTTTTGGCAACAACACACTCATTCCGCTGCTCAACGATCTTACTGATATTGCTCATGCGCATAATGAGTACGCTATTCGCCTAACCGCTGGTTTTGGCCGACTCGACACTATTCTCGGTGGACACGTGAGTCCAGAGCTCTTTGGTATGACGAAATTATCCAAGCGTCAGCCACGCGACCAGCTGTCAATTGCCCTGACTAGCAACGCCTACGACATGCTCGCGCCTGCTTTGCCTGACAGATTGCGGCACTATCTGTACCACGATTAAATCCTAGCTACGCCTTTTATTGTTCTTGCTGGGCCGAAGCATTTTGTCTTTGAGCGTCAACACCACATCCACCCCTTTAGCGAGCTGTTTGCTGTGAGTGACGACGATGACGCATTTGTTGTTTTCGTGGGCGGCTTGGCGCAGGATAGTGATGATATCCGCAGCGGTAGCTTCGTCCAGATTGCCAGTTGGCTCGTCCGCCAAGATGATCGGTGCGGAGGACACCAGCGCTCGGTCGATCGCCACGCGTTGTTGCTGGCCGCCAGACAGTTTCATAACGTTGCGATTGATATGATCGTCGTCGAGCCCCATGGCATATAGCGTTTCGTTGGTAGCCTTGGCATTAACCAATTTTAAGTTTTCTAGCGGTGTCAGATAATCGATCAGATTATAATTCTGAAACACCAGCGAGATGTTGTGCTTGCGATGATGCGAGTACCCCTGCTCGGCGATGCCTTTATCATCAAACAAAATCTGCCCGCCGGTCGGCGTGTCTAGCCCTGCTAGGAGCCCGAGTAGGGTCGACTTGCCAGCCCCCAGAACTACCGACGATGGCGTAGAATGTGCCCTTTTCAAAGTGATAATTAATACCATTCAGCACGTTGCTGGTGTCGCCTGGGTATGAATAAACGATATCGTGTAATGTAAGTAGTGACATACTATCTCCTAACTTAGTGTTGCTAAAATTTGCTTTGGTGATTGGCGCATGATTGGCGCGGTAGCAGCGATAGCTGATACCAAGACGACCATGTAGCCGAAGGCAAAAGCCTGCAGGTAGGTCGCCTGCTTTGGGTTTGTGCCGCTAAATATACCGACGATTTCTACTTCAACTTCGTCCTTGGATGGATGTTCATTGTCGGTGTCGTATTGATTGGCCTTTAGCTTTATCTTGCTGCCAAGCTTCAGGTTGTTAGCCTTAGCAAAAGCTTCGTGCACCAAAATTGTGTGTGAATCATGCTTGGTGATGTGCCGGCCAGCGATGAGCTTGAGCACTCCAGCCCGGAACTTGGTTTCAAGCTCAGATGTATTGACGCCGATGATGGTGGCAGCGTTACCAAATTGCTTGTCTTTCTCGGCGTCATAGCTGCTGCTGCCGCTTGGTAACGGCACAAGTTTGGTATTGATAAAATCGACCGTGGCATTTTGGCGTTTAACATAGTCCGTCACGCCCTCCAGATTCTTCACCGCGTTGATGTCTTTATTCGACACCGTTCCTGAACCGCGCGCCGTTCCCGGATTGGTACGCGGATTATTACCCAGCGTGAAGCCGGCCTTAAGCGTTTTGTCTAGTGACTGCGCCGCCGCGTCGGTCGAATGCTTGATGGCAAATCCACTCAGCATAATCGTCGACATACACAGCAAAATCGCCAGCAAAATCAGCGTTTTGAGTTTTTTCCTGGTGATATACAACCAGGCACGTTGTACAAATGACATAGATCTCCTTTCCTGATTCTATGTCAGTGTAGCAAGGGTATGTGAAGGGAGTGTGAAATGGGCGAGGGTTATAGTCACAATCACATAATACAACTATCTTGGGTCATCATATTAGTATAAACTCAATCCCTACTACACCATGTAATTGCTGGTCTTTGATAGAATAAAACTTACTAATCTGATTCTCTAGCCATTCAACACTCTCACTACCAAATTTCTGCGGATCATTATGCGAAAATAGATCATGAAAGGTTGCGTAGCGCAGCAAACCGACTACTTTAACAGTGGCAGTTTGACTCGGATTATCTCGATTGGTAAAAATTATTTGGTCACCGATTTGAATTTTCCGGCGCTTGTCGTCGTATAGTCGCGATTCGATGGTTTTATTACCAGAGGTGATAGCGTTAAAAGGCTCGGTAGCCAATTTTAATTGATGTATAGTCATAATAGGTTATTGTATCAGAACAAGTGAGACTAGTTATCTAGGGGTGCAGGTCAATACGTTTTATCAATAAGCCGTCAGAATCAGCTTCCCGTCCACATACTCTCCCAAAAATACATCGCTATACACCTGCAGCCTCTGCTTTTTCATTTCTTTCAGCAGCCACGTTTCGTCCTTGCCAATTACCTGCAGAATGTCAGCCTGCAGCTGCCCATCTGTTATAAGCGGGAATTTTGGATTTTCTTCCCCTTCCTGCGTGATAATCAATTCACCATCTTGCTCCACGACGGCTCTTTTTACCTTTTCTGTCGAATAGATGTTCTGTGTTCGTAGTTTGAAAGACACGTCGTGAGCGCTCAAGCCAACTTTCTTGCAATTTGCAATGTTGATTTTTCCATTATCAATAATAATTAATGCCTTGCCATCTATGAGCTGCTTTACCCTTACGTTATACTGCTTGATCCATTTCAATGTCAGCACCAGCGCGCACCATATGCACAAGATACCGATGTAATCCAAAATCTGAATGCTATTATTATAAATAACGCCACCAATAATACCACCAAGTACGTAGTTCTGCACCTGATCACTAGCAGATGATGGCGCTAAGTTACCCTTGCCTGAAAGATTAATTATTATTGTCAGGGCAAAAAAGCCAATCAGCAATTTTATTGCCACTAGAATGAATCCATCCATGATTTTTATTATCCGTTACATATTACTAATAGTTATCTAAATTATAGCACTTACCGTTCAGGTAACTGCCGGCAATTTGTGCGGACACACTCACAAAGTGTATCTATACCCTAGGATAATGTGACCACAAACCGCATACCCTGCCCGTGCAGCGTGAAGTCGTAGTCTAGACCCTTGGCGTCGAGTAGCATCTTTACGGTGTAGAGGCCGATGCCGCTACTGTCAGCGTGCTGCTTCGCGCTACCAGACGTGCGATAAAACGGATCGAAGATGTACTGGAGCTGCTACTTGGTAAGTGGCTGGCAGGCGTTTTCAATAGCTAGTTCATGCTGGTCACAAGTAATTTTTATCACACTCCTAGCGTCACCGTGGCGTACCGCATTTGATACCGAGTTCGAGATAACGTAGTGCATCATGTCACGGTTTGCGTAAATGGTCGTAGGCTGCGTGTTAACCGCGAACGTCATGCCGCGCGTTTTCGCCAGCAGCGTATAATCGTCAACCACCTCGGCAATCATCGTATCGACCGTCAGCCGCTCCTCTTGGTGCAAAGCCTGCTCGGCCGCGCTGCCAGAGCGCAAAACGTCATTCACCATTGCCGCCACACGGTCAACCTGCACCACCGATTCCGCCAGGTACTGGTCACGATTTTTATATTCGCCGATGTTGAGTTGCATATTCTCAAGCATAATCCTGAGGGCCGCTAGTGGCGTTTTTAGCTCATGCGAGGCTGCGCGCAGGAAAGCGATTTTTTCCTTTTCTAGCTGGGTGATCCGTTTATTTTCATGTTCTAGCGAGCGTATTGTTTGCCACAGATTTTGATAGAGCTCATTAATATTTCGCCCCAGCACGCCGATTTCATCACTGCTCCGTACTGGATAGTGCGCGTCCTTTTCCAGCCGCTGCATGGTCGTCGCCACCGCGGCCATCTGGCGAATCAGCCGTGTCACAAAGCGGCTGCAGATGTACGAAAACAACAGTGCTACCAGTAGCGAGCCAAGCATGGTATAGGGCAATACGTGCAGCGTGGCGAGTTTGGCCTGAGTGACAGGCGCTACGTCAGCCAGTAGCTTGACTGCGATCGCTCATCCCTGTTTATCCGTCACACTACCCTGCTGCAAAATCACCGAGCGCGGATCGACCGTCTGGCCATCAGCAATTTTTACTACGCTGGTGTCGACCGGTTTGCCGCTATCCGTCACGATATTGATCGACTCAAAGCCCTGAAAATATTGGTCGTGCCCATTGATCGTTAGTGTGATATTAACGTTATTCATGGTAGCAAACTCTTGGCTCAGGCGACTCATCCCCTCGGTAGATTTACCGTGCAGCTTGGTCGTCAGCACCGTGAGATTATCAGCCGCCTCGCGCTCTTTTTGCTGCAGATAAAATTGCGGCATCAAGGTGTAGACCAGCGCATGCACCAGGATGATCAACGCCGCGAATAGGCCGATCGATACCAAAAACGTTTTGGGAAATAATTTAAGCCGCTTCATAGCGATAGCCCACTCCCTTCACCTTGATAATGCAGTCGAGGTGCAATTTCTTGCGCAGGTTTTTTGATGTAGACATCGATCACCCGGTCGAACGGCACCTCGTCATCGCGCCACAGCCGGTCGATAATAGCCTGCCGGCTCCAGACTATATTTGGATTATCCACCAGCAGCTTGAGGAGCTGTACTTCCTTAGGCTTGAGGTGCGCGTCAGTATTATCATAAAACCCTTGATAGGCGGCAAAATCCACCGAGGCCAGGCCGCGCCGCCATAAGGTTACGGTGGGTTGCTGGCGGCGCAGCAGCGCCTTAATTCGCTTTTCCAAAATCACGAGCGAAAATGGCTTACTCATATAGTCATCCGCCAGCTCGTCAAAACTAGCGATCTGTGTCGGCTCATCATGTAGTGCCGTCAGCATGAGTACCGGCACGTCGCTCGTCTGGCGAATTTGTGCAGCACCTCGATCCCGCTCATCCCTGGCAGCATAATATCGAGGATGATAGCGTCCGCCTCGGCAAATCTCTCCAGCGTCTCCTCGCCGCTGGATGCTACTATCACCGTAAAGCCGCGCTGCGCGAGGAACTGCTTTGTACCAGCTCGGAGGGTTGGTTCGTCTTCAACGAGGAGAATATTCACTGCTCGTCCACTCATACGTCCATACTAGGCGCTTCTTTGTTATATTGCTGCACAATTTTATCCCCTCGTCATACCAATGTATATGACTATTGTAGCGCACCGCAATTTTATATGAAAAGTATTGTGAAAAATATGCGCGGTGTGCTATGGTGTTAGTATGACATATCGACACAACATCGTTATCGTTGCTCGTCGTCGCCGCTCTGATTCAGAGGGCTAATTAGTCGTATAGTATAAAACCAACGAAAGAGCCCTCATCCGAGCGGCTCTTTTTAATTATTATAGAAAGGAAGGATATGAATCACGACACACCTCACTACACTAAAGTTGCCAGCCACGAGGCGACAAATGGCGAGTTTGACACGTGCCTCTTACTCTATTCAGGAGGCCTCGACACATCCGTCATGCTTAAGTGGCTCCAAGAAAAATATAACTGCAGCGTCATCACCCTCACGGTTAATATTGGCCAGACTGTTGACGATCTCGACGCCATCGCCGAAAAGGCCAAAACGCTCGGCGCTATAGAAACCATCACGGTTGACGCCCGCGACCGCTTCGCCGATGAGCTACTATCACTGGCAATCAAAGCCAATGCTGATTATCAAGGTGGCTATGCCCTCTGCACGCCACTGGGGCGCATCATTATCTCGCAATTAGCCGTCGAATATGCCGAAAAGTACAACTGCACAGTCATCGCACATGGTGCCACCGGTAAAGGAAACGACCAAGTTCGCTTCGAAACTTACATCACCACGCTCAACCCTAACCTCAAGATCTTAGCACCGGTACGTGAGTGGAGTATGGGCCGAGAGGAAGAACTTGCCTATGCCAAGAAACACAACATCCCCGTACCACACACCCAGGAATCGCCCTACTCGACCGATGAAAATATGTGGGGCATCACCAGCGAAGGCGGCGAAATTGAATCACCATCACTCAAACCAAATTATCATGCCATTCTTAATTGGTGCTCAACCATCAAATACACACCAGACGAAGCCGAAGATATCACCATTGAATTCATCAAAGGTGTGCCTGTTGCTGTCGATAATCGTCACTTTTCACTTCAGGCACTCATTCAGCACTGCAACCAGCTCGGCCGCAAACACGGCGTCGGCGTATCAACTCTTATTGAAGATCGGCTGGTTGGGCTGAAGGTGCGTGGTGTCTACGAAAACCCTGGTGCTGCCATCTTGATTGCTGCCCATCAAAAGCTTGAACAATTGGTCTCGACCCGTGTTGAAAATGAGCTCAAAGCCGAAATGGACAAAAAATGGGCCTACCTCACCTACGCAGCTCAGTGGTACGAGCCAGCCGTCCATCACATCAATGCCTATATTGATGACCAGAATCAAAAAGTCACCGGCACAGTGACGGTCCGCCTATACAAAGGTACCATCACCGTCGTCAGTGTGGACTCACCACATTCGTTGTTTGATATCAATCTTGCAACCTTTGATTCCAACGACGCATTCAACCAGAATTCGTCCGCCGGATTCATTGAATTATATTCATTAAGTCAGCGAACAGCTGAAGGAGCATACTCATATGGCAAATAAACTATGGCAATCAACCGCAACTGGCTCACTCCACCCATTGGTCGAGGCATACACCATTGGTGATGATCAGGTATTGGACCAGTACTTACTCGGTCACGACATTACCGCCACCAAAGCGCACGCTCACATGCTAGAAAAAATTGGCGTGCTGACTAGCGATGAATATCAACAATTGGCAGCAGCCTTGGACGAGCTATTCAACGAATGGAAAACTGGCGACTTCACCCTCACCAGCGAACACGAAGACGGCCACACCGCCATTGAGCTATATCTAACAGAAAAACTCGGACCAATTGGCAAAAAGGTTCACACTGGCCGAAGCCGCAACGACCAAGCCTTGGTGATGATGCGGCTATTCATCAAAACGGAACTTGAAGCAGTAGCGGACAAGCTGAATGCAGTCGCCCAGGCCTATGCTGGCAAAATTGCTGCCATTGGCCAGACCGAAATGCCTGGCTACACCCACACCCAAAAGGCTATGCCTACTACCGTCGGTATGTGGCTTGGCTCATATCACGATGCGTTTCATGACCTCCAGCAATTGGTCGCACACAGCATTGCCGCCATCGACCAAAACCCGCTCGGTAGTGCTGCCGGTTTTGGCGTTACCCTACCACTTGACCGCCAGATGACAACGAGCGAACTAGGCTTCGCCAAAGTGCAGGAAAACCCCATATACTGTGGCCTGTCGCGTGGCGTTTTTGAACTGATTGCCGTGCAGGCGCTCAACCCAATCATGGTCTTTGCTGGCAAATTTGCTGAAGACATGTTGCTATTTACCTCGCAGGAGTTTAACTATTTCAAATTGCCCGTCACCATGACCACGGGATCGTCCATCATGCCGCACAAGCGTAACTATGACGTCTTCGAGATCATGCGTGCCACTGCTCACGCCTATCCAAACTACGCCTTGCAACTCCAAGCTATTTCGACAGGTGCTGGCAGCGGTTATCACCGCGACTTACAACTCACCAAAAAGATCACCATGGACGCCTTCACTTCGGCCCTCAATACGCTAGAGGTCTTGGCACTCTGCGTGAGCGAGCTAGAAGCTAACACTGACCGATTGGCTGAGGCGATGACCGATGAGCTCTATACTGTTGCCAAAATCAATGAATTAGTGGAAAAAGGTGTGCCGTTCCGCGACGCCTACCAGCAAGTTAAGCAATCGTTTTTGGCGAATAATCACTGATCTTGAGAGAAGTGAGTGAATCTTAAATGCAACTTACCGTTGCACGACGCGCTTGCGATACTCTGCTGCTGTCATGTAGGTTGTCGTATCTGCCACCCTGTCAAAGAAAAGTACGCCTTGACAGTGGTCAGCCTCGTGTTGAAAGACATGAGCAACAAAGCCATCCAGTACCGCAGTATGATGCTCACCCCACTCATCATCCCACTGAGCATTGATCTGTTGGTAGCGCTGCGCCTGCGCAAAAAGCCGCCCCTCATCACCACTGACACAACCCCCTCACATGCCCGTTGTCTGGCCAATGCCGGTGTATGATGGATTGATAATAACTTGCTCAAATGGTTCGCGGTCTGGGCGGTTTGGCGTCGGCTTGATAGCAATCACGCTCAGTGCCAAGGCCTGCCCCACTTGGGGGGTGCAGCCAGCCCAACCCCATAATCTCTCTCCGCCACGGCGTGCTTAATATTTGCAATAAGCTGCTGCACTGCTGGTGTGGTGATTTCTTCGCGGCTCACATGCCTCGCTTTCTCACGCAGCACCGGATCGCCCGCTTGACAGATTGGTAGGAGTATTTTTTATTGACGCATACTGTCATTATACTCTATATCTAAGTAGGTCATACAATGCGTGCACTCCGTTGTTGCCTAGCGCTCATTTATTACTATACTAAAACCCCATCTCATTGCACACTATCAGTTCACTTCACTTTTCGCTAGCGAAAGCAATGATACTCCATAATAAAAGGACCAACACATCTGTGCCGGTCCTGAGGAGGAAATCTGCCAGTAAAGTGATTAGGCGTCTGCTTGCTGCAGAGCGTCGATCAGTACTTGCTTTGGCTTCATGCCGACCAGTTCTGCCACTACAGCACCGCTCTTGAATATCTTCATGTTAGGGATACTTTGCACTTGGTGCTGCAAGGCAAGCGCTGCATTGTCTTGGCTTGCTTCGGTATCGACCTTGACGACATCGAACTCCGTCTCTTCAGCAATCTGCTCAAGCAGTGGTGCCATTGCGCGGCACGGTGGGCACCACGGTGCCCAAAAGTCGACCAGCACTGGCCGCTCACTCTGAAGAGCATGCTCCTCAAATTCTTGCTTGGTAGTGGTATTGTATAGTGCCATGATTTTTCTCCTTATGAATTATGATTATCGTGATGACAGGGGTGGCATGTGCCAGTAATGATGAGCGGCCCATCGACGAGGCAGTCTGCTACCTGCCGCGCAAGTTCACGCCGCAGCGCTGGCGCGATGGTGATATCGTGCAGGCCGTCGCAGGAGCTGCAGACAAAGTGGTCATGCGGCGCAGGATTGCTATCGTAGCGCAGGCAGCCGTGCGCCGTTGCTGGTGCAAGGCCAATTACCCCATCTGCCTGCAACCGCTGGGTAATACGGTGTACTGTGGTCGCGCTGACACGGGGGTAATCGTGGCGTAGTGCGGCCGCAATCTCGGCGTTGGTGGCATGCTGTAGCTGGCGAAGAATCGCGATCACTCGATCGGTATATTTCGTCGTTCGGCGTCGTACTGATTGCTCCATGCAGCTATTGTAATTCATTTACAATAAAAAGACAATGCTTTTCTTCAATTATTTTCCAAACCCTATCTGCTCAGTGCGAGCGCCCTCTGCTTCCAGTGTTCGTTTCAAGAAGCCAATCTGCTCAAAGAAATATCAACTCGTATACTGCTAACATAGGGCTTCAAAGCCTAAGGTATGAAACTCTTGCAATAGATACTACACCCGATTCATATTGGTTATGCTATACTAATGACATGACAACACATCCAACTCCCCTGCACGAATTACTGAAGCTGACGAATAAGACGGTGCTCATTACTGGTGCCGCAATGGGCATTGGCAAGGCGATCGCATGGCGCTATGCCGAGGCTGGTGCTGCCCTCCAGCTTGTTGATCGCGATGCCGACGCATTGCAGCAAACCGCTACCGAGCTACGTGAGCAATTTGACGCCGCCGTCACGACGCATATTGTTGACCTCTCCGACCACAACGCTGTCACCTCGCTGTGGCACGACATCACCCCAACACCAGATATTCTCATCAACAACGCTGGTATTTTCGCGCCAGTCAAGCTCGCTAATATCGACCAGGCAACCTTCGACAAGACAATGCAGATCAACACTCGGGCAGTGCTCACCATGTGTCAAGAAATGATCGCTCGCCGCACAGCACCAGGCACTATCATCAACATCAGCTCCATTGAAGCCCTCAAAGGTATGACCTACGACATGACGCTCTACGCCATGAGCAAAGCCAGTGTTCTCGCGCTGAGCCGTGGGCTCGTTAAAGACTTTGGGCGGAGTGGTTGGAAGGTCAATACCATCTTGCCGGGCGGCATCAGCACACCAGGTGCTCAGAAGATGGGGCTTGCGGCGCTCAAGAAGCTCGACTTCTCCATCATCAAGACTGGCCTGACCTATAACCTCCGCCTCCCTGCCAAGAATCTGGGCCAGCCCGATGACGTTGCCTGCACTGCGCTGTGGCTTGGTACGCCGATGAGCCAGTACGTCAATGGGGCGGAGATTGTGGTGGACGGCGGATTTCTCGCAGTGTAGCTGCTGCATAATTACAGCCGATATAGCATAAGAAACCAGCCTCTCATGACTGGTTTCTTTTATGATCAATCGCTCTTGTAAGTGTTGCTTAGGATCACTCACTAGGTACTATACATTATCGTCGCTACCCTGCTCGGCTGCAACGTCTTCAGCATCCGCGTTTTCGGCGGCACCAGCGGCAGCTTCATTAGCGGCAGCAAGAGCACTTGGCTCGTAGGCACTCGCAATGACGAGATCCTTCACTGTCACGTCATCATCGGCAGTACCTTCACGGCCATCGTCATGCTCGACCAGTTCAACACCCTCAGGCAGTGTAATGTCGCCCACCGTGACGCGGTCACCCTCACTGGCTAGGCCAAGCACCGAAACATCAAGCGTTTCAGGTAAGTCCATCGGCAAGGCCTTCACCTCAACCTTCTCAATTGCCTGCAGCACGACTAGTCCATTCTTCTCAGCTTCAGACTCACCCATGCCAATAAGGCGCACTGGCACCTCTGCCGTAACCGGCTCGTCTGCGCGCACCGCATGTAGAGCAATGTGGCGAATCACGCCCACTCGCGTTGGGTCATAATCGATACTTTTGATAAGTGCAATGCGCCGCTTAACCCCTGTCAAATGAATTGGTGTGTGGCGGCCAGCTGCGGCCACAACCTTTGCCACCTCACCACTTGGTGCCTGCACATCAGCAGCATCCATACCAGCACCATACACCACCGCTGGCGTTATGCCCTGGCGGCGCAATTGGCGAACTTTCTTACCGTGAATTGATCGTGTCTCGATCCTTAGTGTTATCTTATCTCCCATAGTTCTCCTTTCGGATATGGTTCCGGAGTTAAGTAATATTGCCTTTTTAGTATAGCATTTTTGTACTGCGCGAGCTAAAAGCAGCGGAGAGCTCCCTTCTCTGAGCGAAGTATGGTATACTAAAGCGCGATGGAATCACTTATACATGCAATTACCGGCCTCGGCATTGCCGCGGTTTTACTCGTGGTCTATGCAGAGTCTGGCCTCTTGATCGGTTTTGTCTTGCCAGGGGATAGTCTACTCTTTACGGCAGGCTATATGGTGAATCAAGAGATCCTTCGCCTGTTTGGCCACCCACTCAATATTCATCTCTTCGTTGCAGCGATCGCTCTTATGGCAATCCTGGGCGATAGCACTGGCTATGCCTTTGGTCGCAAAGTCGGGCGCAAGCTTTTTCTCAAGCCCAACTCGCGCTTTTTTAAGAAAAAATATCTTGAGCAGGCCGAGCAATTTTACCAAAAGCATGGCTCACTAACCATCGTCCTGGCGCGCTTTGTACCCGTCGTGCGCACCTTTGCCCCAATTGTGGCTGGTGCCAGCAAGATGCACTACAATACGTTCCTCTTGTTTAATATCGTCGGGGGTGCGCTATGGGCCGCCATCTTCACCTATCTTGGCTATTTTGCAGGCGCAATCCTCACTGGGGCTGGGGTTAATATTGAGGTGACCGCAATTATTATCATCCTTATCTCTGTTGCACCGATGGCTATCCATGCGCTCAAACAAAAATCAACTCGCGATAAGCTCAGGTATCAGCTCTCTGTGCTGTTCAGTAAAGGCAAGCGAACGAAGAAATAACCTCAGTACATTTATTTAGTACACTATTTGTGTAAAAAAGTCAGCGCATGAGCAGCTGGCTCTTTTATTTTGTCTTGTTCGACTGTCCGAGATTTTTGCCCTATACCTCTTATCTGGCAGCTGGCGGCTCATCGCCATACATCTGACGAATCTGCTTTTCATACTCTGCAAATGGCGGCAGACCCATCGCTGCACGACGCTCATCAAGCCGCTCAGCGTCTTGGACCAGGTAGAGACGAAGGGTTTTACCTCGCCCCTGAAACTGCGAGCCATATATCTGTGGCCGACTACGCAGTAAACACACCCGATCCTCGAGGAAGGCTATATCGCGCAGCGCAACCTCACCACGTGGCACTGCCTTCATTAGCTCAAGGCAGCGCTCCATAAAGTCGATATCTGGCGAATGCTGTAGTAGCAACCACGCCGCGGTCGAAGCCTTACTGCCCACCATACGTATTGTTGGCCAGCCAATTGCCGCCACAATCGTACGCAAAAATTCAGTCGAGTCAGCGTCGAGCGATGCATCCCATACCCCACCATCAGCCAAGTACTGCTGGCGCATCGCTTGATCGCGCTGAGCATAGCGGAGGATCGCAGTGCAATATGATTGCTTATCAGGTTGTGACTGTTTTGATCTCATAGTAGATATACTCTACCTTGGTTTTATACGTATATATTACTCTCATTATCCTATCATGCCTGAAGGGTCATAGCGCGGATATTGTTGCCGATTACTGATAGCAAGCAAATTTGCATTATCCCTTACTGCGCGGTATTGTATAGCTATGAAGCTACCACTTCTTCCGCGCATTCGCATCAAACGACTTATCCTCCTTGTACTGTTTCTGGCACTGGTTGCGGGCGGGTTCGCAGTCTATTGGTGGTGGACGGATGGCCTAGCATATGGCAACGACGCACCGGCACGCCAAATGACCGAACGCTATCTGGCACAGATCCGCCAGGGCGAAACGTGCAAAACGTACGTTTTTGCTCACAATAGTGAGGTAATCTACGCTGGCGTGAGTTGCCGTGAGAAGAAGCACGAGCATCCATCCGGGTTTTGCGATGTATGGAAATTCTATTATCAGGGTGGAGCTGTGACACGTCATGAGCAACCGGACTCTGACGGCGGCGAATTATACACTAGAAGTCTCGCGAAACTCCTCCCACCGCGTGTTCGCGATGAAAAACGCAATAGCAACTATTGCCGCGAACTAGGCCTACTCTAAGACGAACGAGCTCCTCTTGTCGCAGTAACACCATATATGTTTTTATCCTTTGAAATTAGCCCAACAGTGGCCGCAAATACTTCCCGGTAAACGATACTGGGTTATGTGCCACCTCTTCGGGTGTACCACTGGCGATGACGGTGCCGCCACCCTGCCCGCCTTCGGGACCCATGTCAATAATATGGTCAGCGCATTTGATAACCTCAAGATTATGCTCAATGATAACCATGCTGTTGCCACCCGCTACGAGGCGTTGGAGAATTTCGAGTAACTTCTTGACGTCAGCGGTGTGCAGGCCGGTAGTTGGTTCGTCGAGAATATAGAGTGTCTTGCCAGTCGTGCGCCGACTCAGCTCGGTAGCAAGTTTGATACGCTGTGCCTCACCACCACTAAAGGTCGTGGCGGGCTGGCCGAGCTTGATATAGCCAAGACCCACTTCGTTGATCGTCGTCAACTTGCGAGCGATCGCAGGAATGTTAGCGAAGAACTCACAGGCTTGCTCGACCGTCATATCCAGGACATCGCTAATCGTCTTATCTTTATAGGTGATCTCAAGCGCCTCACGATTATAGCGTTTACCATGGCACTCGGGGCATTGAATATAGACATCCGGCAAGAAATGCATCTCAATCTTAATAACGCCATCGCCCTGACAATGCTCGCAGCGCCCGCCTTTAACATTAAAGCTAAAGCGCCCTGGCTTGTAGCCGCGGATATTCGCCTCAGGCGTGCCCGCAAAAAGCTCGCGAATCTGTGTAAAGACACCGGTATAGGTAGCAGGGTTGGAGCGCGGAGTGCGGCCAATTGCCGACTGGTCGATAACAATTGCTTTATCGAGCTGTTCGACCCCATCGATTGCATCATGTGCACCTGGCACTGCTTGGGCGCGATGTAAACGGGCAGTGAGCTCGCTCGCGAGAATGCTATTGACGAGCGTCGACTTACCACTGCCACTCACCCCTGTCACCAGTGTAAGGACGCCAAGCGGGATGGTGACGTCGATATTCTTGAGATTATTCTCGCGTGCCCCACGGATTATTAGTGCACGGCCCTGTTCAATTGGGCGGCGCTGAGCTGGCACTGGGATCTTCTCCGCGCCAGACAGATACCGACCAGTGATGCTCTGCGGCATGCGTGCTACCTCTGCTGGCGTGCCATATGCCACAATTTCCCCGCCGTGCACGCCAGCACCTGGCCCAACATCTACGAGATAGTCAGCCGCCGCAATTGTATCCTCATCGTGCTCTACTACAAGCACGGTATTACCTAGGTCGCGTAGATTTTTGAGCGTCTGGATAAGGCGATCGTTATCACGCTGGTGGAGGCCAATCGATGGCTCATCCAACACATACAGCACCCCCTGCAGACCACTACCAATCTGCGTCGCGAGGCGGATACGTTGCGCCTCACCACCACTGAGCGTGTTCGCTGCTCGCCCCAGCTCGAGATAGCTGAGTCCAACATTGTTCATAAAGCCCAGCCGCGCCATGATTTCTTTGACAACAAGCTTAACAATGTGCTGCTGTTCCGCAGTAAATTCCAGCTGACCTATCATATCCAGCGCGTTGGCGACGTCAAGATTGCAAATATCCATAATAGAGAGGCTATTGACTGTCACTGCAAGTACCACTGGTTTGAGTCGCGCTCCCTTACAGGCCGTACACTTACGCTCCCGCATGAAGCGCTCGATATCTTTGCGCATAAACTCACTATCGGTTTCGCGATGGCGACGCTCAAGGTTCGGGATAACCCCTTCGTAGGTCGAGTCGTAATAGCGATTACCGCTGAGGTGAATACGATATTTTTGCCTGCCTGTGCCATACAGTACCTTCTGCACAACATCATCACTCAACTCCTTGACAGGCGCGTGCAGGCTAAAGCCGTACTCCTCAGCCACCGCGGCGAGACGCTTCATATACCATGCTTCGGCATTAAAGCGGTTGAAGGGGCGGATTGCTCCCTCGGCAATCGTCAGATTAGGGTTAAGGATGAGCTCTGGGTCAACCTCCAGACGTGTACCGAGGCCCGTGCAAACCGGACACGCTCCCTGCGGCGCGTTGAAGCTAAAAAGCCGCGGCTCAAGCTCGGGGATATCTTCTCCTGGGTGATCCATACAGGCATAGCGCTGACTATACGTTGTGATCTCCCCACTCTTGGCATCCAGCACCTGCACAACCCCACTAGCAAGCTCCAGCGCTTGCTCAACCGACTGCGAGATGCGACTCATCATCGTTGGTGCCATCACGACACGATCGACCACCAGTTCAATATCATGCTTATAGCTCTTCTGCAATTCTGGAAACTCATCAAGCGCATACACTACGCCATCTACCCGAGCCCGTGCAAAGCCACTGCGCATGTACTGCTCGGGGATGTGGGCAAATTCCCCTTTCTTTTGGCTCACGATCGGTGCCAGCAGCATGAGCTTGCTCCCCTCAGGAAGTTTCATAATTTCGTCGATAATAGACTGAGCTGTCCGGCGCTGGACAGGCTTGCCACAGCGCGTACCATCGGGCATAAGAGCTGGGCAATGCGGCACCCCCACCCGAGCAAAGAGCAGGCGCAAATAATCGTAAATCTCCGTCACTGTAGCCACAGTGGAGCGCGGGTTGCGGCTCGTTGACTTTTGGTCGATGCTAATACTGGGGCTCAGGCCATCAATGGAGTCAACGTCGGGCTTATCCATAATGCCAAGAAACTGCCGTGCATAGCTGCTCAAACTCTCCACATAGCGGCGCTGCCCCTCAGCGTAGATCGTATCAAAGACAAGGCTTGACTTACCACTACCACTCAGGCCTGTCACCACCACAAACTGATCGCGTGGAATGGTCACGCTGACATCTTTGAGGTTATTCTGGCGCGCCCCAACAATACGTATCTGCTCCGACATATCGTCTTATTGTAGCATGTATACTGGTGAGATACTAGACGGCCAACTGAGCCTCTCCACATCTTTTAGAGCGCTACACTCGCGATGTAAGCCGCTCCTTCTTTGGTCGGCTTGCCGCAACATAGGAGACGAGGCCACACCAATACAATGGGATAATACTATAGATAATCCATGCCTCAGATGCTTTACCAAAGAGCTGCAGCGCAAGGGCCGACTCCGAGGCAGCAAGTATTGTCCCATTACAACTGCCCACGCTCCACCGTAGCCAATAGTCTGTCAGAGCTGCTGCTGTCCCGCTCGTCATCAGCACCATAAGTACAGCAGCATACACTTTTATTGCTCCAGCAAGGAGCGGTCTTCCTACACGCGGCAACACATTGTACAGTGTTGAATATACCATTATTGCATTGCCCATGAAGGTAGCTAGCAGCAATACCCAATTTATGCGCCTGGCGGCCCCCTTCGCAAGGGCAAAGATGAGGCGCCACAAATTTATAACACAGAGCACCGGATACGCCAGCAAAGACACCCCTCAGCCCAACGATGAGATGCGAGAAGGGCAAGAATGCCACCAGCGAGTCGGTCACAGCAAACAGCACAAGCGCTACAAGAAGGAGCCATGTCGTTGGCTGATGCCGATCGCTATAGCGCCAAACTGCAAGAAAAATCATCGCCGTCGTGAGTGGGCTCATTGCTTTTTGTAGCCATCACTACTGGTCTACCGAGGCAAACTGCAGCAGCAGCTGCCACACCACCGCGCAGAGTAGTACTGGCCAGAGAACTCTCAAGAGTCTCGTTAGTTTCATCATTAGATTCATAGAAAATATAGTAGCCCATCCTACATACAGATTGCAAGCCAATCAGTGTATTATCCAGAGCCAGATTTTTCTCACTCAAATTTACCGAGCGAAATACCGAGCAATAGCCTCTTCCGCCTCCGCCCAGGTGCGGCACTCAATAGCGCGCGGATCATCGATCGTAACGCCTGGATGCCATGGCCGTTCGCCAAATAAAATTGCCAAGCCAAGCGGCGCATCATCTCCTTCAAGGCCACGCTCGAGGTGATGCGGCGAGTCATCAATTGCAACCTCCATATTATGCTGCCGGTATATCTCTGTCTTTGAGTCGGTCATTCTCCTTTATTATTTATCGGTTACAGCAGTTCAGGTCGTTCCTGTTGGGCATAGTGCCGCAATAAGCTGATATAGTGCACAGCCGCCGCAAAGGGATAGTCAGTCTGCGACGTGATAGGCTTCTGCATAAGCTCATCTGGTGTGAACCATCGGTAGCCACTGTGCTCCCAGCTGAGGGTAATTTCTGGTGCATCACCATCAACGCGTGCCGCGTAGCACATATAGCTTAGCCGCTGGCCATCAGGGTGTGGCAGTACGTGCTCGAAGGCCACACTCAGCTGACTCGGCGCAAAGCCAAGGCCAGTCTCTTCTTCTATCTCCCGCCGTGCTGCCTCAAGTGGTGTCTCGCCAGGCTCAACTATGCCACCAGGCAGGTCGGTACCGTGCGGAAAGAGCAGATGTGTATTACTGCGCTCAAGGACGAGAATTTTGCCAGTCACATCAACAATGAGTGCTTTGGCTAAGAAATGGGGGTGGTCATTCTCCGGTTGGATTACCCGAGTAAAATATATGTTTGTCATGGCGTCTATTATACACAAAAGAATGGAAACTGATTGCTGCTATATCCTTTTAATCTCACTCAGAAGGGTTAAGTCGCTGAAACATCAATGTCTTATATTGCTCTTATGAGTATACGCACTTGACGCTAAAAAAGTAGTGCTGAGCAAATCAGGTGCACCCATCAAAACTCATGTCAATTAGCACTCTTGAACTGAGAGTGCTAATTTGCTACTATACCAATAGGCCACGCGGCTGATGCCCAGCGCGATCGGCTACTCGTTTTTTAAGCAACTAATCGGGCGTTCTGTTGTCCGCACTACATAACTACAAGGAGAGAGATATATGCCACCAACCATGAACAAACAAGATAACAAAAAACCCCTCGAGCAATTTGGTACCGACCTCACTGCTCTGGCGCGTGAAGGCAAGCTCGACCCAGTGATCGGCCGAGATGAAGAGATTCGCCGCACCATGCAGATCCTCAGCCGGCGTACCAAGAATAACCCGGTGTTGATCGGCGAACCCGGCGTCGGTAAAACCGCCATCGTCGAGGCCTTGGCGCAGCGCATCGTTAAGGGGAACGTACCGGCGTCGCTGCAGGATAAACGGCTCATCAGTCTGGAAATCTCCAGCTTGCTGGCGGGTGCCAGCTTCCGCGGTCAGTTCGAAGAGCGCCTCAAAGGCGTGTTGAAAGAGGTTGAGGAAGCTGCTGGCGAGATCATCCTCTTCGTTGATGAAATTCACACCATGGTCGGCGCTGGCAAAGGCGAAGGCAGTATGGACGCCGGCAATATGCTCAAACCTGCCCTGGCACGGGGTAAACTCCATATGATTGGTGCCACCACACTGTCCGAGTATCGTCAATATGTTGAGAAAGACGCGGCGCTGGAACGGCGCTTTCAGCCAGTCTATGTCGGCGAGCCAAGCTTTGACGACACCATCGCTATCTTGCGTGGCCTCAAGGAAAAGTACGAAGTCCACCACGGCGTCAAGATTGCTGATGATGCAATTGTAGCGGCGGCGCGACTCTCTACTCGCTACTTACCTGATCGCTTTTTGCCAGATAAGGCGGTTGATCTCCTGGACGAAGCAACCAGCGCTCTCAAGATGCAGCTGGAGAGCGTGCCGATTAGTCTGGATCGGCTCAATAACCGCCGCTTGCAGCTAGAGATTGAAGAGGCCGCGCTCAAAAAAGACAAATCCGACCACGCCAAGGCCCGTAAAGAGGAAATTAAGCAGCAGATCGCTGACCTCCGAGCCAAAGCTGATGTCATCGATACCAAATGGCAGCACGAAAAGGATATCCTCCAGACTGTTAACACCGCTGCTGAAAAAATGGACAGTCTGCGCTCACAACTAGAAATCGCTGAACGCGATGCCGACCTGGCAACCGCCAGCCGCATTAAATACGGCGATATGCCAGAGCTGGAGAAAAAGCTCGCCAGCGCTCGCCAGGAACTAGCGGCCATCCCACCAGCCGACCGCCTACTGCGCGAAGAAGTCACGCCCGACGATATCGCCAGTGTGGTGGCGCGCTGGACAGGTATTCCCGTAGAGCGACTGATGGAAAGCGAATCGAGTAAATTAACCAAACTTGAAGACTCAATCAGCCGCCAGGTTATTGGCCAAGACCGCGCCGTGGCTGCCGTGGCGAGCGCTATTCGCCGTTCACGCGCTGGCCTCGCCGATACCAACCGGCCGATTGGTTCCTTCCTCTTCCTTGGCCCAACCGGGGTCGGCAAAACAGAGGTAGCCCGCAGCCTGTGCCGCGAATTATTTGACGACGAGCACGCCATGATCCGCATCGATATGAGCGAATACATGGAGCGTCACGCCGTAGCCCGCCTGATTGGCTCGCCACCAGGCTACGTTGGCTACGACCAAGGTGGCCAATTGACCGAAGCAGTGCGCCGCCGCCCCTACAGCGTGGTACTGTTTGACGAAATCGAGAAGGCCCACCCCGACGTCTTTAACGTGCTCTTACAAGTGCTGGACGACGGCCGCCTGACCGATGGCCAAGGTCGGACGATCGACTTTAGCAACACCATTATCATCATGACAAGCAACGTTGGCTCGCAGATGATTATGGACTTTACCGGTGATGACCTGTCTGTGCTGGACAATAAAATGCTTGAAGTACTGCGCCGTCACTTCCGCCCAGAATTCCTCAACCGCATTGACGATATTGTGATTTTTGACCGTATTCACGAGCAAGCCATGCGGGCCATCGTTGATGTGCAGCTGGAGCGCGTTGCCCGCCAGGTTAAAGACAGCCGCGATATCACACTGGCGTTTGACGAGAGCATCCGCGACATGCTCGCGCGGGATGGCTACGACCCAAGCTTCGGTGCCCGGCCGCTCAAGCGTTTGGTACAAAAGCGTATTCTTGACCCGCTGGCGCTGGAGCTGATCGATGGGCGCATTCACGAAGGTATGACGGTGGTAGCCAAGGTAGCTGACGGGCGAGTCACCTTTAGCCCAGAGGTGCCCCAGTAGCTTTTACTCCTCAAAGATGCTATAGTAGCACAATAACCATTAATAAGGAGATAACGACACTATGACTATACTTGTATGGCTTATCATCGGTGGTGTGGCCGGCTGGCTGGCATCCAAGGTGGTTAATCAAGGCAAGGGCTCAGGCCCGCTCACCAATATCATCGTTGGTATCATCGGCGCAATGCTGGGTGGCTGGCTTGTAAGCCTGATGGGCGGCAGCGCCGATGTGCTAACTGGCTTTAATTTCGCCAGCCTACTGACCGCCTTCTTTGGCGCAGTCGTGCTACTGGTTATCCTCAAGCTTATCAAAAAATAAGCTCAGGCCACGCTAACCTCAACACAAAACACCCCAGGAGATGGCTGGGGTGTTTTATATGGGGTGAGTTAGGCTATGCAAAAGTCTTCATATGACTCACTCAAAAGAAGCAGCTGCTTGTTGCCACCGCTGTATATACTCTGGATGCTGTGCCGAGAGGAGCTGGCCGCGGTGCAGTACCGCCTGGCATTGCTCGCTGGTCACATCTTCTGCTGCCAGCGCCGCACGCAGCACCGCACTGACAAATTCTGGCTTTTCCTCTGCCCTACCTTCATCAAAGGTAAGACGCTCGAGCGTCATAAATCCTTCACACAGCAGCTGAGCTGGCTGCGCGGCCGTTATGCGCTGTTGCATAGCTGGGCCGATCATATCGGTCAGGTGGTAGTAGTTCCAGCCGAGCGTTGCACCATAGCGACGCTGCCAATAAGCACGCTTTTCGTCATCATGCGCAATCGCCTCAGGGTGTGTTTGCAGCTCATTCAGCCCGGCTAGGCGAAATGCCAGATAGTGATCTAGAGCTTGGCACTTGATATTATCCGGAATATCATCAGACTGACGCCAAAAGGCAATTTCGTAGCCCTCATCTGCTTCACAATCAGTAATCAACTCACCGTGCACGCGGCTAATCGGTGCGGGGTATTGCTGGATTCGCTGCTCGATAATCGCAATGCGGTCAGCCAGCGGCAGCTCACGCACTGAGGCAACGATATCTTTCTTCGTTCCTTGCACCGTCATCGTCTCCTGGCAGGCAAACGCTTGCATTGTTGTCGCTACACGCTGCGGCATATGCCCACCAAATATCACATTGATACGCGGCGCACCTTCTGGCTCAGGTTGCTCATTCCACTCATCGCCCACGAGATCGAAGCGCTTGCCTGCTGCCACACCCTTAGCCCGCAGGAGTGGCGCGCTCGAGTCTTGGGTGAGCGGCATAAGGAAATCGCGCAGCTGTGCGGAGGTAACATCACCGCGCAAAGCAAACGATTGCGCACTTACGTTATGGTCGTGATCACAATGATTATGGCTGTGATGGTGGTCATGGCAGTGGCTGCCGCACACCTGGGCAACTGCTCGCTGGCCAAGGTGGAGTTGCCGCTCTACGCCGCGCAACCTCGCCAGCACCTCTGCATAGTCTGTACTACCGGGGCGAATGAGTTCAACAGCTACCTCGGGTGGCAAGGCAGGTAATTGCTCGAGCACAGAATCGATCACTGTGAGTGCTGATCTATTATCTGGAGTGTGCGTTATACCAACAATGTCTGCCACTGCCAATTGGCTCGGTAGCACTTGATAATGCATGTCACGTGATGCTGTTCGTGCGTTAACCAAGGCAAGGGCCGAGAAATCATAGCCACTTAAGCTTACCACCTCAGCGATCTCCGTCCCTGGCGCAATCCCGGTTGGCTCAATAAAGAGCATGTCTACCCCAGCATCACGCACACGGTCGAGCGCCGCCTGGAACTGCGTTGCATCCGAGCAGCCAATACAGCCCGCTGTGAGCGGAATAATCTGTTCGCTACGATTAGCCGGGTGTTGAGCAATCCGCCTCGCGTCCACATTGTCCTGGCCGACGTCATTTACCACGACTGCGTAGCTTGTATCTACCGGCACGCGTTCGATCAGCTGGTTGAGCGTTGTCGTCTTACCTGCACCGAGCGGCCCAAGTACCCCAAGCACTTCAAGCGAATGATCATTCGATGATGTCTGTTTATATTTTTCCATTGTTTCTCCTTATGATTATTCTTATTATGTGTTAGAACCCCCGCAACACGACTCTTTATAATGCTGTGCCACGAGTATTGCAGGTTTATCACAGAGCAAAGGGCGCAAAGCCACACGTACGGCCAACTACGCGCCAAGATGTGGAAACTGTCCATACGGCAAGAGAGTAATCTCGCGCACATTGCACTGTGCAGTGATGACATACTTCACTGCATCACCGATTTGCTCGGCTGTAAAGAGTGGATACGTCTCTGGCGTTTTGTCATAGCCAAGGTCGCGCGTGACGCGGATCGCCTCATCCATCGTGTAGTCGTTGTCAAAAAATCCAGTGTCGGTACTGCCTGGCATAATCTCAGTGATAAAAATATTCTCTGGCGTAAGATCGAGGGCTATTGAACGCAGCAAGCCATGGCCAGCCGCTTTCTGAGCTACATCTAGGCCAAGATGAGCCTTGGCGCGGACTGCTGCCGCAGCCGTGATGCTTATTACCTTGGTGTATGGTTGGCGGGCAAATACTCCGTGCTGACGCAGTGCTTGCAACAGTTTGACCAATGTGACGCAATTATTTTCTACCAAATCAGGGATAGCCGCCGCCTCCATATCCCAGGTATGGGCAAGGAGACTATTGTGGGGCAATGCCGCCTTGGTATCCGATGCCCCGCCATAGTGTACAACGTAGAGTGGTACATCCAGCTCTTGCTGGAGAGCTGCTGCCTGGCTCGCGGTCCGCTCGATGTCAGCTGCGCGGCGCAGGTCAGCTGGGATAAAACGGTTGGTTGGTAGGCTGCACGTCTCGGCAAAGATTGCCGCATCATCTGGTTGGTATCCTACGACCAAAAGATCATACTGCCCAGCGAGCTGCTTCACAACGCCAGTGGCAGCGTTCATTTTATAGTGCTGCCCTTGATAGGTCAGATACTCGATTTGTCCAAACTGCGAGGTAAAGTGCCGTTTGGCTGACGTCACTTTTGCGCCAGTGATCATAATAAGTGGTTGTTGTGTCATGGGTCATATGATACGAGAGATTCTTAGGTTATTGCAAATTTGTTGCAATAAGTGTTACACTATTGCTCATATGGATAATTCGCTCGAGTTATTTGCCACTATCTTGCGCCAGCGTCATTACCGCGTAACTACTGTGCGACGGGCAGTATTTTGTGCTCTCTACCAGCACGGGCCATGCACGATGCGCCAGCTTGTCGAGTACACTACTGTGGCCGACCGCGTGAGTGTGTACCGCTGCGTAGAGCTGTTTGAGCAGCTTGGCATTGCCCAGCGACTACCGATTGGCTGGAAGTACCAGCTCGAGCTGACCGATGTCTTTATTCGTCATCATCACCACGCAACGTGCCGCCGCTGTGGGCGGGTGATTGATATTGCCGAGAATGAAAAGATTGAGCGGTTAATCGCGGCAATCGCCCAGGCTCATCACCTCGCCGAGCCCTCGCACACGTTCGAGATTCAAGGGATTTGCCCACGCTGCCAGCGCCCTCGACAGGCTAACTAATATCTACGCTCTCGCAATTAAGCGTCTTAAAATTTATCGTTATATAACGCTTCTTCTGTTTAATCCACAAAGAGCTGCCCATTAATTTTCGTGGCTCTCCTCCCCATCGCTTTTTCCTCAAGGATATTACAAGAGTCGGCATTCACTGACGAGTGACTGCTCAGGCTCAAGCTGATTAGACAGCCAGCTTCTTACTCTACTCAAATGAAATAGTAGGGAATCAATAGAGAAAGTGAAGATTTTGGATGCTCAAGGCTCTTCTAGCCATCCACCGGTACCACAGCCTCAAGCCACAGCTGCAGCTCCTGCATGATAAATTCATCTGCTGTGCCTGCCTTGGCCAGGCGCTGCAATGATGCCATAAAGCTCGGCAGCTGCACCTGCAGGTGGGTACTCCGCCACTGCTCCCACTGGGCTTGCTCATCATCACTGAGGCTCTGTGGGAAGCTACGCGCCTTGTAGTGGAGTAGCAGCTCAGGTAAGCGCTCATCACGAAAGGCTGGGTGGAAGTCTGCCAGTGCCTTGGCATCGGCACTGCGCACTGCAGTAATGTGCGTCTTATCTGCGTCCGAGACGAAGCTGTCGTAGAGCTGCCCTTCGGGGTCGGTCGATTTTTTGTACTCACGCTTTTTTTCGTAGAGTGTGCGGAGCTTCTCAGCAAAGTCGGGATGGTGGAGAAGAATATCGCGGTGGCGCGCCACAGTAGCCGCCTCAAGATGGATCTTACTCCAGCCATTGCCCTGCTCTAGCACACCAAGTGGTGCAACGGCTGGACAACGATTGTATTGCAATGGTTTGACAGGTAGCGCCACAAAGCCATCGGCTTGGCGCTCCTCCCAGGTGGCAAAGATTTTCTTAGCAAGCTCCTGCTGACTTAGGCTCACAAACGGCGTTGGGTCGTAGCGCAGGTCATAGACCAAGACATTACTATTGGGTGCTGGGGCTAGCGGAAAGGCGACGGTCGTCTTGGCATGCTGCTTATCGTAGCGGCCACTAGTATAGACGAAGGGCTGCTTCGTCTCGAGATTGACGAGCCGCTGCACTGCCCTCTTGTTACGCATCGCAAGGAGATAGTCAAAGAGCTGAGGCTGAGCGTGTTTCACTAGCTTCGTTACTTCTATCAGAGCTGCAACGTCGGCGAAGGCATCGTGTGCATTGTCGTGTGCAATGCCATTAGCTTTAGTAATGAGTTCCAAGCGGTTGGTAGGCTGACCATTCGCATCCATCGGCCACTCAATGCCATCTGGCCGCAGCGCCCGCGTCAGTCGCACGACATCGAGCATATCCCAGCGGCTCCGCTCATCCTTCCAGCTCCACTCATATGGATCATAAAAGTTCCGCCACAGCAGATGGCGGATAAACTCATCGTCAAAGCGCACATTGTTGAACCCCACAGCGATCGTTCCTGGTGTGAAGATCTGCTCGCTCACCATCCGCGCACATTCTGCCTCGCTATAGCCCTCCTCTAGTGTCTTCTGCGGCGTGATGCCAGTCACCATCAGGGCATCGGGGCTTGGCAAGGTATCGTCATTCAGCGTCACGAGGAAGTTATATGGCTCGCCAATCGGCTGCAAATCCATATCCGTCCGCTGCCCGGCAAACTGCATAATCCGATCCGTCTGTGCCCGAAAACCACTCGTCTCAAGGTCGTAGAAAAAGAATGTTTGTGCCATAGGTATAGTATAGCAAATTACGCTTACTGTGTGCGATTATGGTCTTATATAGTTCATCTTCGCAATATTGCTCTATTTATTATCATATTTTGCCACTATGCGCTACAGTAAAGGCATGAGAAACAACAACTACCCTCCCCAAGGCAGTAGTGACCCACTACCATGCGACGAGCCGTCGCATGAGGGCCAACTGCCCGAACAACTCATTACAAGTATCACCAAGCTGGTCGACCGCGCACCAGTTATCAAAGAGTATGCCGATAAAGTACGGAAGAAAAAACCAGACATGGTTGATAGTCTAGTGATTAAAGTAAGAGAGATAAACGCACGCGGCGAAGACCCACAATATCTTGATGAGATGGTGGCATATATCGATTATTATGATGCCCTTTTTGAGGATGATATTAGCCACATCGAATCATTACTCAGCGCAAAGAGTAAAGATCTCTATGAAGAATTTGATGCACAGCTGCAGACTGTACGCGACCAGCTTGATGTCCTTGCAAGAGAAACAGAAGATAAAGCTAGCAAGGATACAGCATCAACTGATGACGAGACAACTCATACAAACCAAGAGACTGATCTAGATGCAGAGTCTACTGAAACAGAAAAATCATATGATAGCAACAATACTGCATTTGCTACATTTCTTACTGATGCACAGAAGTGCTGTAGCGATGCCGATATCAACTTCAAGGAGCTCGGTGCTCACGGAACTGGCCATGATGGTGTCGATACACTTGGCTACCATACTGACACGCTCCGCACCCTGTTCAATGAATTGAAGGAAAAAGCCAACCAATGGCGCTACCGTAAGAAAAATGAGGAAGACCCAAACTACAAGGAATACGAGGAAGCATTTGCCCAGCAGCTGCAACGTGGAATGCAAGAGATGCTCAGCAGTATGTCGGCGTCTCTTGACAAGATTGCCGACATAGCCGATATAATGCACTTTAAAGCAGAAAGTGCAGAGCAATCAATCAATAGCCTAGGTACCGCGCTCGAGGTATTCCACTATACCCACAATAGTGGAGCAGCAGCCAACGATGATGATATTGAAGCATAGGAAACTGGCGCTTTATAGCAAATATACCACCTCGCACAGAGGTGGTATATTATATGATTGATATTAATATATTTTATTGCTCCACCAGCGGAAACGGCTGACTATCGCCAATCTGCACGATGCTGTCGCCCTCCGCTCCTTGACGGATGAGCTCATGTGTGACACCGAGGCGCTTCATGATATCACGCAGGCGATTAACTGCCTCAAACTGAGCGAAGTTCGTGCGACGAGCGAATTTCTCGAGCTTTTGGCCAGACACAGCAAAGACACGCGGCATCTCGCCATCCTCTCGCGGGTTAGTGAGGCCGCTCTCTACCGACGCCTCAGCACACTGCTGCGCCGCGTACCCCTGCAGTTGCTGCACTGCCCAAGCATCGGCCTTAGCTTGGCTACCGAGCGTAATAGTCGCAAGCCCCTCGCCGTTAGCAAAATCGTCGTCCTCTTCAGCTGCCGCCTCAGCCGCCCGCGCCGCTACTACTATCTGGCGCAAAGCTCGCAGCACATCAACGACTCCCTGATGCGCAATCGAGGAAATTGCAAAAATCGACGTTGCTTCGTCAACCACCTGGCGCAAGCTATCTATCTGCATCTGGACGATATCGTCATCGAGCCCATCACACTTCGTTAGCACGATGACCTCTGGCCGCTGAGCGAGCTCGGTGCTGTATTGCTGCAGCTCGTGACGAATCGCCTGGTAGCGCTCGGCTACATCATTGCTATACACATCAACAAGATGGAGGAGCACAGCCGTCCGCTCGACGTGCCGCAAGAAGGCATCGCCCAGGCCTTTACCTTCACTCGCTCCCTCAATCAGGCCAGGAATGTCGGCAATCAGGACTGAACCATCATCAATATCGGCCACACCAAGGTTAGGCGTGAGTGTGGTAAATTCGTAATTCGCAATCTCCGGACGCGCATTACTCACCACGCTAAGGAAGGTCGATTTACCAGCATTAGGAAAGCCCACCAAACCAACATCGGCCAGTAACTTCAGCTCCAGTTCCGCTTCAAAGCTCTCCCCTGCTTCGCCCAGCTCGGCCATGCGCGGCGTTTGACGCACACTAGATTTAAAATGCGCATTACCAAAGCCACCATCGCCACCCTTGGCAATGACGGCCTCTTGCTCTGCCTCAGCGAGGTCGGCGATTACCACATCATCTCGCTTCACCAGTGTCCCTACTGGCACTTTGACAACCAGTGGCTTACCAGATCGGCCCGCCATCTTCTTCTTGCCACCCGCAACACCAGGCTCTGCCTTGAGCTCTGGTTTGTAGCGAAACTTGAGCAAGGTGTTGAGCTGTTCTGTTGCAACAAATACAACATCACCACCACGACCGCCATCTCCGCCATCGGGTCCACCTTTGTCTACGTATATTTCATGTCGAAAGCTCACCGCACCGTCGCCACCACGACCCGCTACTACTGTTACCTTTGCTGTATCTACAAACATATACTATTAAGTATACCAAAAACACCTCTGCATCAACAGAGGTGTTTACAAGGCTTAGTATATCGAATTAGTAGATGTACTGGTAGCGACCACCGACTGCTTCGTTCCATGGGATGTTACCGAAGCCAACGCGGTTGAATCCACCACCCCAGCGGAAGCCGTTCATCTCGCTAATGGTGACCGAAACACCAGGGTTAACACTCTCGACAATGGCAACGTGGCCATACCCACCACCATTTTGCATCACTGCACCAACGGCTGGCGTTGTGCCGACACCGTAGCCAGATGCGCGGGCGAAGCTAGCCCAGGTAGCAGCATTGCCCCACTGGCGGCCGATTGGCCGGCCGAGCTCAAGACGGCGCTCGTAGGCATAGAAAGTACAGTTACCCCAGGCGTAGCCACCACCGTCGCCGCCGCCTGTCCAGGCATGAGCTGTACCAGCAGCACCACCGTAGGCGCCAGTGCCGTTGTAGCTATTTGTACCAGTTGTTGCGCTGGCTGCGCGAGCAGCAGCACCCGAGCGTGGCGCTACGTAGCCTGGCTGCTCCTCTGTTGGCAACGAGCCATCAGGGATGATAAGCTGCGAACCCTTAGCAGGGGTAGAAGTCAACTCAAGGTCGTTGTAGAGAGTGAGCTGGTTCTTATCTGCTTTGTATTTAGCAGCAATGCTATCAAGTGTATCACCATCCTTAACGGTGTAGAGAATACCATTGACTGGCAAAATGGTCAGCTCTTTGCCCGGCTCAAGCGCATCACTAGTAAGCTTGTTAACCCATTTGATAGTCTGTGTGCTAATTTTGAACTTATCAGCAAGGCTTGGCACACTATCGCCTGCAACTGTCGTGTATTTCTTAATAGTGCGGTTGTCAGCTGTTGGCTGAACAATCTGCGGCTTGTTAATCGTCGTGGCACTCGTTTGGGTAAACGAGTTCTCTGCAGCAATTGACTGCGAGAGGTTGGCAACGTTGTTGGTGACAGGCAGATTTGTACTCTCAGCAATTGATGTAGCAACATTGGTTGCAACGAGCTGATCTACCCCATCTGCTGATGGTGTCGCTGCCGTCTGGCGCGTTGCACTGACGGGCGCAGCGCTAGCTAGAGCGGTGTTTTCTGCCAAAATTGGCTGATAGCTCATGGCGACGAGTGAAAGCACTAGGACAAAAACCCCCACATAGGCCGATGTCCGTACCGGCGATAATGACTTATACAGTGGTCGCGGGCGCCGACTCCGCACGGTAATAGGCGAAAGTTCAAGTTGTGAAGCCTGCTCGGCTGCTTGTTGTTGACGAATGATCGTTCTCCTGCGCATCTATTACTAGCGCGCTGCTACCTCACTCTGTCTTTCTTCTCTTATACAAGAGAACGGAGCACACATGTCGACCGATTTTATTATGATATTAAAAAAATTGATTTCGGTGCTCGTACGACATTTAAAGGCAGGCCATTGGTAGAGCAATTTCCCTCTCTTGCATTCCCCGTATTATCACTCCCCGACTGGCTACCATCCATTCTACTACGCGGTTGTAGTTTAGTCAATGGTTTACAACAGTGGTGGGAAATGATATTTTGTGAAAATTGCAACAGTTTTGGCCTAGCGACGTTTATGTGCGGCATGTTACTGCCAGAGTACGAAACGTAGCTCAATATTGCTAAGGAATACGCGAGAACAGGTGCAGCCTACAGCTGGGATCTATAGCTCAGAACAGAGCTTCTTACAGTGCTGCTTGATGTTAGCCTGATGCTCAGCATCAGTGTTGGCAAAGTAGACATTACCATCATCGCCAGCAAGGAAGAACTCGTAGTTGCCTGGGGCTGGATCGGCCACAGCTTTGAGCGCGCCGAGGCCAGGTGTGGCAATCGGCCCAGGTGGCAAGCCTGGCTTGATGCGTGTATTGTACGGCGAGTCGAGATTGACATTAGGGCTCACACCAGCAATGTCCGCCCCATAGATAAAGGTTACATCCGAGCCAAGTACTTTGTTTTCACGCAAACGCTTGTAAAAGACCTGGGCAATCTGTCGCTGGATCTGGTAGCAATCTTGGCTCGCACCACCACACCCCATCTCGCGCTGGATGATGGAGGCGAGGGTGATAGCTTGGTAGAGATTGAGCTTTTGGGCTGCAAATTTGTCAATCAAGCCATTATTCTGAATCTGCTCGTACATATGCGCGAAGGCTGCCTTGAGAGCTGCTTCTGGACCTTGATTGGCCGGCACAGAGTACGTATCACCAAAGATATAACCCTCGAGCGAGGTGCCAGCTGGCTTATTGGCAAAGAGTGGACTGTCGTACGTCTTAGCAAGTGCAGCTTTGATCGATTCCTCGCTGTAGCCAGCCCGCTTGAGCGCAGTGGTGGCATCTTGGCCTTGCGGCTTGTAGCGCGAATCGACCACAGTACCACCTGGCAAGAATGTGACGGCACGATTATCATGACACCCCTGCGAAAGCTTGGTCACGATCTCAGGCAACGACTGCGCAGGGCTAAACTGACATACGCCAGTATGGAGTTGATTGCGCGAGCCCGACAGGCGGGTGTAGATATCGAAGGCGCGAACATCACGAATCAGCCCCTGCTCTTTCAGTGTAGCAGCAACGGTCTTGAACGTGTCACCCTCACCGATCGTTAGCGTCTTCGTGGTGGTATCGGTCCGGTCGACCGGCTGCAGGTTTTGATGATACCACCCGTATGCTATTGCAAGGATGAGTAAAATTAGCAATCCAATACCACTGAGCCACCAGAGCCATCGGCGACGCCCGTGGCGTGGCCGCTCAGTATTGTAGCGTGGAGACTTTTTCTGGGAGCCAATCGTCCGGCCCTTTGGCGCGTCATCAGCAAAGAGTGGTGAAACGTCATCATTGCCAAGCAGACTTCCCCGCTGTGGCTCTGATGCGAGCTGCGGCGGCTGGTCGTCATCAAAGCCATAGAAGCTATCATCATCAAGCCCAGAAGGTAGCGTATCGTCAGCAAAATCGTCAACTGGAATGGTGGTTGGTTGAGGCTGAGATTGCGGCGCTGGCTGCTGGACTGGCACTGCGTACGTGTCGCGAGACGACGCTGGTGCGCGGTAAGGCTGTGGCTGAGGTGCTGGTTGCGATTGTGGTTGAGGCTGAGGCCTACTCACCCACGCGTAGGGGTCATACGCCTGCTGCGGCTCAGAAGACGGTGCTGGCTGCGGCTGGATAGATTGTGTCGATTGTGGCTGTTGTTGCCCTACCGTTGGGCTATGTGGCTCTGAGCGGCGCATATACGGCGATGCACTGCGCCCCGAAGCAGCCGAGCGCCCCGACCGTGGTGTGATGCGTTCTGCTGGTGGTGGCGACATTGGTGGGTTTGGATTCCCTACCTGGAAGCCTCTGCCTGGCTGGCGGCGAAAATCAGTCATAGTGCGTCTCCAAATAGTCTTGCAAAATAATACTGGCAGCGACAGCATCGATAGCGCCCTTGCTATACGGCTTTCCTTGAGCACGAAGATACTCCTCAGCCTGTACGCTGGTGAGCGACTCATCTTGAAATGCCAAGCGCGGCGCGATATCTGTCAACTGAGTCGCAAACCGCTCAACATAGGCGGTTTGAGCTGTAGGCTCGCCCGATTGATTGCGCGGGTAACCAACGACCACCACCCCAACACGCTCACTCATAATCAGCTGAGTGATCTGCTCAAGTTCACTACCATCCACTTCAATCGTATCATATGCGACGGCAATTCGCACGGACGGATCGGCAATTGCCACGCCAATCCGCCGTTCGCCGACATCAAGCGCTAAGTATGTTCTCTTATTGTTCATTGAGGTCAAATACCACCTTTATCCGATTCGTGTCATTTGGTGCTGATTGCACCCAGAATGGTGAGAACGATACATCGGCCGAACTTACCCCCTCAATCTTCTCAACATGCGAGCGGATTTCGGCATAGCGCTTGCCCTTGGCATAGTCTTTGAGCTCCGACTCATCCACCTTGGGGCCGATCTTGCCATTGGTCGTGATAGTCGCATTGTAGGCATTGCCGTTAGCCGAGACATTGGTCACCGAGAGCTTATTGACGCCATTGCTATGGACTTGCTGGTTGGCCTTGCCGTCAATCTGTTGCTTGAAGTATGCATCAAGGAAGATACCTGCCTCGCGCTTCTCAATCGCCGAGAGGGAGTACTCCACCGCACCAGTCAGCTGAGCTTTGCCGTCGGTTGCTTCGCCACCCACCTTGACGTTCGGCTGAATGTCGCTGTCGTTTTGCTTGAAGGTATCATTCAGAATGATATAGCTGTCGCCATTAAACTGTGAGGCAAGCTCACGCTTAGCACCATTGCTATCGAGTGAGCTATGGAGTCTATTCCTCGCTTGCTCAATATCACTACGCTGTACTGTGGTAATTGTCTTGTCTGTACCACCAGAAGTATCACGCGTAAAAGAGACGGAGAAGCCAGAAGGCCCCTTGGCCGAGCCCGATGCACCATTGTACTTCGTGCCACTCTCTACCGCGGTGACCTCTGTTGTGCGGCCACGCATGAGGTCGCCACCCGACGCGTTAGAGTCGAATACCACCGACGATGTCGTTTTATACTGCATGCCATTCTCGGACGTGATAGTCGTCCCAGCGTCGATTGTCGCTCCATTGCGTAAGACGTCAAACGAAGCCGGCGTGAAGCGCACCGTCCCCGTTGCCTTTGCACCAACATCTTCTTTGCCAGTGGCAGTGAAGTCGATCGAGATGGTTTTGCGCGTTGTCTTGGTTGTTGTCTTGATTGTCCCTTCTTGCAGGTTTGAGCCAAGCGAATCGCCGATCGTAACGCGGGTGCTGAGCGGCAAATCAGAGGTACGAGCCTTGATAGTGATGGTTGCATGTGGTGCGAAGAAAATCGCCCACACCAAGAAAACGATCAGGACAACGAGTACCGCACCACCGATCAAGAGCTTCTTGCGCATTTTGTTGAAGTCCGGTACCTTTACCTTCTTCTTGAGATCTGAGGCAGCCGACATATCAGCTGCTTTGTCGTCGTCATCTAGCGTCTTACGAGCAGCCGAGCGGGTGGCAGGACGAGCCGGTACAGAAGTAGCAGGCGTTACTGGCTCAGGATCTTCTGGTTCGAGCTCACTACCATCAATGACATCTTCGTCATCGACCTCGAGCGCTGGGATCTCAGCCATCTCCGGCCGGCTTTGCAATGTCCGCGCCGTGGGGATACTTGCCGAAGCAGCCAAAGTCGAGAGTGCTTGGTTGCCAGTGATAATGACGAGCCGCTTGCTCGCTTGCTCGGCAGCACGCTGGACGAGCTTGAGGTTGACAGCGCTCTGCATAGCACCAATCCGCTTGGGTGGCACAAGTGCGACGATTTTTTGCGAGGAGTCCTTCACCTTGCCAATAATGGCAGTAATGTCGTCCTCGGTATCGATATAAATGACATCTTTTTGCATTTAGATCCTCAACATTTTATTCAATTTATTGCGTAGTGTTTCTGTTTCGCTTGCCCCAATCATCGTATCGTAGCCCACGCGCAGGAGGCCCATCGCGGTGATAAATGAGTGGTCGCTGACCTTGTTCGTCAGGTCGACCACGCCCGAGACGTCACTGGGCTTAATATGCTGCACCACTGGCCGGCGTGTAAAGGGGAGGTCGGTATACCAATCGCGCGTCTCGAGGGCTTTCACTAGTGGCTTGAGGCTCGCCCCACCACCGCAGAGCAAGATACGATTAGGCAAGTGGTCAACCGAGCTAAATTCGCTAAGAGCAAGATCGACTCCTGCTAACCAGACATCGAGGGTTTTATCAATTGCGGCATCAAAATGCTGCTTAAGCTCTTGTTTCATCTGCTCGTGATTAGTCGCAACCTTGAGCTTCTCAGCCTCGTTGTAGTTAATAGCGCACTCGTTGGCAATCGTATTGGTAAAGCTGCGTCCACCAATACCAAACATCCGCGTCCCTTCCACGCCACCATCATTTACTACCGCAATGTCTGTTGTGCCGCCACCAACGTCGGCAAGAATAGCCGTAAATGAGCTATTCGCATCTGTGCCCAGTACACTCCGACTCACCGCAAAGGGCTCAGCTGCTACTGCCACGAGGTCGAGCGCCAGTTCATCAGCCACGCGCTCGAGCGCACCAATGTGCACCATAGGAGCAAAAGCAGTGTAGATCTGCACCGCGACATCCTTACCTTGGAAGCTAATTGGGTTGCTCACCTTATAGCCATCAATATGAATGCTGACGAGTGCAGAGTTGACGAGCTTTACCTCCACATCTTGGTTTCCTGTCTCGAGAGCGATCTGCCGCTGCGCCTTGATGGCAGCTCGGTCTTGCACCTTCTCGATGATGAATTCCATTTCGGTCTCATCTAGTGGGCGATCGGGCTGTGGACGACGATAGCGAATGGTATTTGTCACACCCTTCACAAGCTCGCCAGCAATGCCAATTACTGCACGGCGCGCCTGTATGCCAGCCTCAGACTCGGCTTGGGCCAGAGCATCTTCGCAGTTACGCACGACTGCGGCAATGTCGGCAATTGCACCTGAGTGCATATCGCTGCGGTCTTGGTGCTTGCGCCCCACACCAATGATCTCAATCTCCTCACCGTTAACCCGGGCAAGCAGCGCCTTGACGTACTCTGTCCCAATATCAAGACCAACCAGGCATTCGCTAGCGCTGTTATCTGCTCGGGTAAGAAATCGATCGAAAACCATAATCGCCTCTATTATATACCATATACAGGCCTGCCTGCTAGCCCTAAACGGTGATTATTGGCGAATTTATGATGAAATGATTCATTTTGCACCAAGCACTGCAAGCATCGTTATTGAGAAACATTGCAGAAACATCATACAGCGGTAACACCTTCTTGACAAAACAGAGGTAACCACTGTACAATACACTCACTATGACCCATCGCGAGCCAGTCGATGCCGTGCCTATCGGTATCTTTCCACTTGAGAACTACGAGCCAACCGAGTATACCCTGCTTGGCCGTCACCTGTATGAAACTGTCGCAGCGCTTGAAGCACACCATGCCATGCCCGACGAAACAACGATAGCCTACCAAGCTCCTTTTGGGCGATATAACGAAGGTGGTACATTGGCCGTTGGCCTCACAGCTGATGCCACTGGCCTGACTGCTGGCCAGCTCGCCTTTGCCGACCCTGATAAGCATCATTCTTTTGCACTAACACTGGCAGATAATCGGCAATACTGGTATAGCCGGACCGACCCCAGCCAGATGCCTATCACCCACAACCACGTGGCACGCTTACTCGACCACTCGCGCCCGCTTGGCCATGATGATTCGGAGTTATTCAGACGGTATGCAACCAATCGCGACACAACTGCTGCCGACCTCCAGACTCTCATCGATAAAGCGGTCCTTCCTACAGCCAATCCTGAGCAAGTCCGCCGCGATGCGACCTACTGCTATGATGATATTATTCTCAAAGGTGAACAGTGGTCTGGCGTGCGTCTCGCACTGACGATACGCCGGCTTGGCCAGCTTGCTATGGGCACTACAGCAACCCTAGAAATACCCTATAGCTGCGATGAGCTCGACGCACCAGTGACTTGCCGTATTACCAGTGACGACTTAGAATATACCACGCTTGCTTGCTTTTATGATCATAACGAAACAACCTCGCAGCGTCGCCGTACATATGTTGAGCCAGACATCACAGAGTTAAGCGACACTATCGCCCAGCTAACAGAGGATATGGTTGCTGAGCGCTGCGCTCTCCAGTAGGGTCACGCCCTCTCTTCTGTGCCCTTGTAGGTACTATTGACACCAACACCAATAAATACAATACCAGCACATATGTTGCTGGTATTGTGTTATTTATTTCTGATTATCTGCTAGCGCTACCGCAACACTGCTTTGATCCGACGGATACCGGCTGAGCTCGACTCTTCCTTGGTAATCTTGAAGCGCATGCCATCTTCGGCCAAGATGCCGGTGTGCTCGACGTGTGGGCCCCCGCACACTTCGAAGCTCACGCGCTCATCACCTTCGCCGATAGAATAGACCTTGACGGTATCGCTGTAGCGTTCGCCAAAGGCGCCAATTGCACCGAGCTTCAGTGCTTCATCTGTTGGGTACACGGCAAAGCTCACAGGCAAGTCTGCCTCGATCCAGGCATTAACTTGGTCTTCCACTGCTTGCTTCTCCTCTGGGGTGAGCTTGTCGTGATTGAAGTCGAAGCGCAGGCGTTGAGCAGTGATGTTGCTGCCATGTTGCTGCAAATCTGGTGCTTTCAATACCGTGCGCAACGCTGCTCCGAGTAGGTGCGTTGCTGTGTGGTACTTGAGATGAATTGGGTCGTGACCTTCCAGCCCACCGCTAAATTGCCCCTTGCGCGCCGTCTTGGAGCGCTGGCGCTGCTCGGCCATTTTAGTGTCAAATTCTGCTCGCCAGTCCTCAGAGAGTGGGATCCCCTGCTTGTATGCCTCCTCTGTGCTGAGCTCTACCGGGAAGCCAAAGGTATCATATAGCGTAAATAACTCCGCACCAGTCAGGCCATCTGATACATACTGCCGCATCTGTTTGAGCCCCTTACGGAGCGTCTGCCGGAAGGCTTTTTCTTCCTTGGCGAGCACGGCGATGATCTGTTCGCGCGCTGCTTTGACCTCTGGGAAGTCTGCCTCGTATAGGTCGGCAATCACCGGCACCACTGCTTCAAGAAAATTCTGCTCGATGCCAAGGTCGAAGCTGTAGCGGATAGCCCGTCGTAAGAGGCGGCGCATCACATAGCCCTGCTCCTTGTTGCTTGGGATGCAGCCATCCACCGCCATGAAGGTGGCCGCTCGCAGGTGGTCAGCAATTACCCGCATACTCTCGGTATGCGAGGTGTAGCTCTTGCCACTAAGCTGCTCAAGCTTGCTGATAATAGGCCACATCAGGCTAATCTTAAAGACATCGGGGTCGTTATTGGCCGCAGCCGCAATGCGTTCCAGGCCAGAGCCATGGTCGATATTCGGCTTATCCAGCGGGACAAACTGCCTCTCGGCTACCTTCTTGTACGCCATAAAGACGTTGTTGCCGATCTCCATAAAGCGCCCGCAGTCGCAGTTAGGATGGCAGTGCTCACCAAACTTCGGGTCGTGCTCGATGAAGTCAAACTCATAAAACATCTCGCTATCAGGCCCGCATGGGTCACCGACTGGTGTCGTCTCGGGACCGCCGTTGCGACTCCACCAGTTTTTGCTGCCGTCATAGTAAAAGATGCGCTCACCTGGCTGGATGCCACGGGCTGCACCGCACTCTTCGCTGCCGATGTCAGCACTCTTCGCTTCGATCCCCTTCTCGGCAAATTTCTGCCGCCATAGCTCGGCTGCTTCGGTGTCTTTGGCAATATTGTACTCGGGCGCACCAATGAAACACGTTACATACAGGCGATTCGGGTCGAGCCCTACTTCTTCGGTGAGGAATGTCCACATCCAGGTAATTTGCTCTTTCTTAAAGTAGTCGCCCAAACTCCAGTTACCGAGCATCTCAAAGAAGGTAGTGTGGCGATTATCGCCAATATCGTCAATGTCTTGAGCACGCAAGCACGTCTGCGAGTCGGTGATACGCTTGCCCTGTGGGTGTGTCTCACCCAGCAGATATGGGATCATTGGCTGCATGCCCGCACCAGTAAAGAGGGTCGTTGGGTCGTCGGTTAGGATGAGCGGGGCCCGCTTGATAATGGCGTGCTGCTGCTTGGCATAAAATTCGAGGTATTTGTTGCGGATATCTTGAGCATTCATAGGGGGTATTATAGCACGGACACACTGCCCCGTGCATCTTTGGTGGTGTGATTATAAAAGCTCTCCATAACGAAGCGTACTGCTACTTAAAACACTGCTAACAGAAATCGACTCATCCGAGCCGATTTCTGTATTGCTATATTACTATCTAACGCTTGGTAAGCTTACTGCGGTAGCGCCACAGGCCAATTGCCCCACCAATGAGGGCGATACCTGCCCCGCCGAGAAGCCACAGGTTGACACCAGTGTCGGCAAGCGCAGCTGCTACAGAATGCGTCTGCTTGGGCGTGTGGGCTGCCGTCTTTGGTGCGGCGACAGCTTGCGGTGGTTGTTGTGGTTGCAGCGCAGTGCGGATTGCATCAACCCGCCGCTGCAGTGCCGCCTTGACTGCATTATCTTTGACAGTATCGACTACTGCTTGGGTTGTTGCAAGCAATGCAAGATCCGGCTTAGCTTCGAGTGCATCAACGGCTTGCGTGGCTGTCTTTTGGCGTGCTTGATCCTCCTGGATGGCTGTGGCTATAGCAGTGGTGAGTGCCTTCGTCGCTTTGGTAAGCTCTGGCGTTGTGGTTGCTTTGAGATTTGCGAGGCGATCTGCCTCTGTCGCTGCTGCAGCAACGTCCTTGTCTGCTGCAACATAGGCTGGCGCAGCAGCAAGCTCTTGCTTGGCTTTGTCGTAGTCGGTGTGGTCGACGCGGAGGTCATCGATTGCTTGCTGAAGCTCTTGCAATGCTTTGTCGATCACAGCCTGAGGAGATGTCTCATCAGCCACCACGGCGCGGGCAATAACCTGTTTGGATATTGCCTCCGCCCTGGTGTGTGGACTGTAGCCATCCAGCACCATCGGCTCAGCTAGCTTCGCTTCGAGCTTTTCAGTAGTTGTGATCTCTATCTCGCGCGTTACCTCTGCTTTATTATTGGCATTATCGATCGCACGGTAGGTGATTGTGTACGTGCCTGGTTTTGGGTTTGCAAGGTCAAGGTTTTTTGCGTCGATAACCACGCCATCGCTATTAACACCTGTTCCGTCTGCCCCATCATTCGCTGCCACAGTACGCACAGCATCGACAATCGAGCGGCCTGCTCGCGCCACGAGCTTCTCTGGCTTGGCTGGCGTAAAGACTGGTGCGGTAGTGTCAGCATCAGCATACGCCTGATGCGCCACAAGCTGCGGCCCCACAAGCCCAATGCCACCAACGACGACTGCCGCGGCGGCAATAACTCTCATCCGAGAGTGAGTGTGTTTTACCCTCATAATAATCCCCCTTATGGTTGTCTATAAGTGTCAGTATACGAAACTGCTGTTTGGGTTGTCAACAGAGTTAACTTCTGAATGGTTGTGTGACATATTTCCTGATACTTAAAGGGAGAATGCATGTCTTGCAGAATAGCCTCTCTGTTTTCACTCATTATTAAGGTAATAAAGCAGCTATAAAGCCATGGAATCGACGACGATCCCTCCGCCAAGACACTCTGTCCCGCGGTAGATCACGGCTGACTGACCGGCTGCCACGGCCCGCTCAGGGTCACTGAGATGGAGAGTGGCTTGAGCCTGGGCTGAGTCATACTGCAACGTGCATGGTCTCAGCTGGCCACGATGGCGCAGGCGGACGGTCAGCTGGTCGCTCGCCGCTGGTGCACCATGAATCCAGTGCAAATCGCCCACCAGCACATCATGGCGCCACATTGCTTCATCATTCATATTACGACTCACGTATACCACATTTGCAGCCATGTCCTTACCGACAACGTAATAGGGCAAGCCACCGCCGACATCCAGCCCATGGCGCTGGCCCAGGGTGTAAAAGATCGCACCGTCGTGCTGGCCTAGCACTGCCCCTGTTTGCTTGTCGATAATATCACCCGGGCGAGTGGATATATACTGACTTAGGAAGTCTCGCATGCCGACATTACCAACAAAGCACACTCCCATCGATTCGTGCTTGCGCGCCGTCCAGAGGCCACGCTCAGTAGCCATATACCGCACCTGCTGCTTGGTATAGCCACCAAGCGGGAAGAGTGTATGCTGGAGCGCATCACTCGTCACGCGGTAGAGGAAGTAGGTCTGATCTTTGGCTGTGTCGGTCGCGCGGTAGAGGCGATCAGGCTGGAATGAATGTCCTTGACTAGTCGCCGCCGCGTTGTCATCCTCTGCACATGCACCACCGGTCTGCGCATAATGGCCGGTAGCAATAAGGTCAGCCCCACGCTCGCGCGCCGTATCGAGAAAGAGCCGAAACTTGATCTCTTGATTGCACATAATGTCGGGGTTAGGCGTGCGCCCAGCTTGATACTCGGCTAGCATGTAGTCTACCACCTTGTGCTTATAGTCGTGCTCAAAATCAAAAACGGTAAAGTCAATACCCAGCTGCACCGCTACCCGCTTGGCATCAGCTAAGTCTTCCGCCCAGGGGCACTGCATACCAGGTAGGTCTTGGCTCCAGTTTTTCATATACACACCGGTCACGTCGTAGCCCTGCTCAACCAGCAGTGCTGCGGTGAGGCTACTATCCACCCCACCACTCATCCCGACAAAGACACGCTGCGTCATGATTGCACCGCCTTGAACCAGCCAATCTTCACCAACTCTTCGATCGTCAGTTGCCAGCCACTTGGCGTAAGCCACCAGGTGTCTGACCACTGCCTATCGGTAGCGACAGGGTGGCTGCGCATGGCGATATGTGGCACATACTGGCCAAACTCCAGCGCAACGCGGCGCGAGTGGTAGGCACTGGTGACGAGGATGATCGAGTCAAGATTCTTTTGGCGGAGGAGCTGGCCAGTTTTTTTGGCATTTTGGCGGGTGGTTTCGCTTAGTTCCTCAGTGAGGATGGCACGGTCGGGCACGCCAGCTGCTACAGCTTGGCGGCGCATTGCCTCGGCATTGCTGGGGCCGGTCTTATCGGCGGCAGCACCTGAGAAGACGATGAAGCGTGCCCACCCATTTTGGTAGAGGCGAATCGCCTCAGCAGTGCGGGCCTGAGTATCGCCGCCACTCACCGCCACAATAGCATCAGCGACCTGACACTGCTCAGCACTACTCGGGGCCGCTTGGCACGTGGCAAGATCGTCGCGCGTTAGCCAGCGCCCACCAAGCCAAACCAGGAGCATCAGGGCGATAAATATCCCGGCAAGCCAGTGTAATAATTTCATCGCCGCGCCCCCTTCATTCGCTGCTGCTCGTGCTGCACCGCTGCAATGATACACTGCGCCGCACGCTGGCAATTCTCCTCGGTCGAGAGCCGCCCCAGGCTGATGCGTAGACTTCCGTCGGCTACCTCTGGCGGCAGGCCAATCGCGGTGAGAACATGGCTACGCAGCCCTTTGTTGGCTGCACAGGCACTGCCAGTTGCCACGAGTACACCATCGCGCTCAAGTAAGAAAATGAGCCGCTCGGCATCTACCCCCGGGAACGAGATGTGTAGATGACCCGCCAAGCGATGCTTCATATCACCCGAGACAACTGCCGTGGGGATGTGCTCGCATAGCGTGCGCTGCATGCTATTACGCAAACGTTCAAGGCGCTGCGCCTCAGATTTGCGGTGTGCTTGGGCATATTCAAGCGCCGTTGCAAAGCCGACCGCACCAGCCACATTCTCTGTTCCACTGCGCAGGCCACGCTCTTGCCCACCGCCAACGATAAGCGGATAAAGCCGCACCTGGCTGGCCAGCCACAAGAGGCCAACTTGCTTAGGACCATATATCTTGCCTGCATTAAGCGTGAGTGCATCCACGCCAAGGCGCGCCACATTAATATCGAGCTGACCTGCCCCCTGCGAGGCATCACTGTGGAGATAGAGCGGCGTTGACTCACCTGCTTCGAGTCGTCGCTGGCGCTCACGGGCTACCACTGCGGCAATTGCCCGCAATGGCTGGATCGTTCCTAGCTCATTGTTGGCCAGAGCAATACTGACGAGTACCGTCTCTGGACGAATCACCTGGGCAATCGCCTCGGGCGTCACCACGCCCTTTGGATTCGCTTTTACCACTGTCACATCATGCTGGTGCGCTGCTGCTAACACGGCATGGTGCTCAATATTTGCCGTTACGACATGGCCGTGTACGCCAGCAAACATGAGATTGATCGACTCTGTTGCACCAGCCGTCATAATAATCTCATCTGGCTTGCCGCCCAACGCCACCGCAAGGCGGTGCTTTGCCTGGCGATAGGCCTGTCGCACCGCTACTGCCGGCGCATAAGGACTAGACGGGTTAAAAAACTGCTCTGCAAAGTAGGGCTGCATCACTGCCAAAACACGGTCATCCATCGGCGTGGCCGCTGCGTGGTCGCAATATATCATCTCTGGTTTCACTCCAATTAGTATAGCACTCTAGTCCGGATCGGCGAAACGCTGGCCAGTATTGGGGTCAACGCGGTAAATCTCGCGCGCTACCCGCTCATAATAGAGGCGCGTCGCCATGATAAAATTACGTAGTTCATCACCGATCAGGTAGCTGTAGCGAGCACCCTCTTGTGCTTTGAGGATGCCTTGGTCGTTAATCTCGTAACGGATAGTATTGGTCTGGATGTGGCGCTTCTCGTCTGTCCATTCTTCGTGCCAAATCCAGGTTTTTTCGTCTAAGCAAAAGAACTCGCGATGCCGCCCCTTCTCTACCGGGCCAAATAGCTCTGCTCCAATCTCGCTCTCCAGCGTGATGAGCTCGCGCTCAGTATAGCGCTTAAAGGGGCGCTTCTTCGACTTACCAACGCTAGTATCGCCCGCCAGCAGGGCGTAGGCTTTACCAAGGAGTGAGCTTGGCTTTTTCACTAGGCAGCACGCCTTCCGGAGTAATAATAACCATTACCGTTATTGGCAGTATCCGCTTGTCTTGCTGTATGTAATGATCTATCTAGCGAGTTATTGCCGTTTATCGAGTATACCTGGGCTTCATGCGAAGATGGGTATTCGTCGTCTGGTTCTACTTGCTTATCCCAGAGTGTAGGGTCTATATCAGTTTCACCACCAACAAAGGCTCGTGTTTCCAAAGCCTTGACGACGCCATTCGTCCCTTTAGTCTCCTCAAGTTGGCGTGCATCATTACTGCCATACATTGCAAGTTCTTGTTCACGCATATTCAAGACTAGATCCGTCACTCGTGCAGCATAGAGTATATTCCCACGATAAATTGCTTCTGGGGATACCGTCTTACCCTTGTCTTCATCCTTTGTCGTGCCATTATATGCACGCAAAGCATCAGCAAGTCCTGCTGCAACACGCTTCGCCCGCCGTTCTGCCATGAGATCCTCATACGACATGATACCAGAGCGATTCTCATCGCCTTGGGGTTTTGACTCCTGCGTCACATTGCCCTTATGTGTGGGCTGTTGTTGTGGTGTGTGATCTATCGAAAAGAAACTCTCACCGCTCATATATCAAATAACCTTTGTACATTTGCCGTTGTGGTGGTGGCGATGCGCGCGATAGGCAGGCCTTTCTTGGCTGCTTGGTCGCGGGCTACCTCCTCCACATAAGCCGGTAGGTTGATTCTACCACGGAAGGGTATCGGAGTCAAGAAGGGAGCGTCGGTCTCAAGCAGTATTGCATCAAGTGGGAGATCGGTGTAGAGCTGCTGCTGAGCACTGTCTTTTGTGAAGGTGCTGATGCCATTGACGCCAATAAATAAGCCGCGAGCACGGCCCTGCTCAAGCTGCGCCTGAATGTCGGTAAAGCTGTGCAGAACGCCGCGTACTGGCTGGGCATCGTAGATAGGCCAAAAGTCCTGCCACACCGCACCATGCGCTTGTTTCTCGTCGCGCACGTGGAAGCTAACGGGCAGCTGGAACTCCGCCGCAAGCTGCAACTGCGCCTGGAGACACTGCTGCTGCGCTGGGCGGGTGCTATTGTCATAAAAATAATCTAGGCCAATCTCCCCCACCCCGACAATGACGGGCCGGCCCTGCCGCAGTGGCTTCTCAGCGAGAAGCTCACGGATGGCTGCGATACCCGCCTCGCCTGCTGCTTCGGCATCATGGGGATGAATGCCCACCGCTGCATAACAGTGATCGCGCGCCAGGGCAAACTGCACTGCCTGACGCGAGCTGCGCACATCCGTCCCAACGCAGATCATGGCAATGTCAGCTTGGACAGCCTGCTGGTAGGCTGTCTCGCGTGCTGCATCGTCGTAGAACTCGCTATCGTGTAGGTGGCAGTGCGAATCGATAAGGCGCGGCATAGGTGATGTGCTGCCAAGAGTATGTGTCGTATCACTTGTCATAGCTTACTCCTTTGTTTTACGAGGCAGTGTGAGCTCGTGGGTCGGGAGTGTGAATATATCGCTTTGGGAACAGCGGTGGGACGTCGGCTGGCACGACGCTAGTGCCAAAGATAGTGTGGATAGCCTGAGCGGTGGCAGGCATGAATGGCACGAGCTCATCGGCAATCTGCAGCAAAGTACTGGCCGCATAGGCTAAGACTTCGCTCAGGTGCGACTCGGCATCGTGGTCGGTCGCGCGGCGCTTGGCGATTTCCCATGGCTTGACTCGCTCGAGGTATTGGTTGAGGCTGCGGACGGAGCTCCATACTTCATCGAGTGCTTTATCAAACTCCAGCCGCTGCATCATGTCGCGGTAGATGGTCATATCGTGCTCGGCTTGTGGCGCATCGCCAATCACTCCTGCTTGGTAGCGTGTCAGCATGGCTGCCACCCGTTGCACGAGGTTGCCGAGGTCGTTACCAAGCTCGCCATTGTATGCCTTCTCAAATTTCTCCCAAGTGAAATCTCCATCGTCTTGGGTAGGAATATGACGAGCAAAGAAATAACGGAAGGCATCGGCCCCATAGCTCTGGATAATTTCCATCGGGTCGACCACATTGCCAACTGTTTTACTCATCTTGCTCCCTCCAACGTGAACGAATCCGTGGACGAGTAGTGTCTTAGGTAGTGGGAGGTCGAGCCCGAGCAACATAGCGGGCCAGATCCCCGCGTGGAAGCGCAAAATATCCTTGCCAATGACTTGCACATCGGCTGGCCAATACGCTTGCCACTCGGCCCTATCTGGATAGCCCAGTACCGTAATATAGTTGGCTAAGGCATCAAGCCAGACGTACATCACTTGGCTGTCGTCGCCTGGCACCGGCACACCCCAGCTAAGCGTCTTGCGCGGACGGCTAATTGAGACATCTTGGACGCCATTTTTGATAAGCTCGAGGAACTCATTTTTGCGGAACTCAGGCACGATTTTCATCCGGCCCTCAGTAATGGCTTGGCGAATCTGCTCGGTAAAGGCACTCGCTTTGAGGTAGTAGTTCTCCTCTGAGACGCGCTCATACGGTGTTTGGTGATCAGGACATATACCATTCGTCTCGTGGACTTCCTTGTCGGTAAAGAATGCCTCATGTCCCACGCAATACCAGCCCTCATAGGTATGCTTGTATATCAGCCCTGCCTGAGCAAGCCGCTGCCAGATGTACTGCACTGCTGCGACGTGGTGTGGGTCAGTCGTGCGGATAAAGTCAGTGTATTCTGCACCAACTGCCTTCATCAAGACTTTGAAGTTGCCATACATGCTATCCACATAGCCCTGTGGGTCAAGCCCATTTGCCTGAGCCTTGGCAGCGATTTTATTACCATGCTCATCCGTACCAACTTGGAAGCGTACCTCGTGGCCATTTTGCTTCTGATAGCGCGCCCAGATGTCGGCTAGGAGATAGTCGAGCGCATTACCAATATGCGGCTTGCCGTTGACATAAGGAATAGCAGTGGTGATATAGGCGTGTTGTTTGGTCATAGGGGTATTATAGCATGAGGCGGGTTAGGGTGTCTTGGGCTGCTGCCGCTTGGCAATATCAATCAGCACATAGAGCTTATCCGTACTCTGCATCAGGGTGATGGTGTCGTCCTGGTCGGTCATCCAGACGGTTGAGATAGCAAGGCCTTCTGCGGCATGCTCGGCTTCGTCCACCTCGTCGCCTGGCTCGCCCCAAGCTTCCTTCCCAGCCTGCGCGTATTGGCGATAGAGATCAAGACAGGCTGCCGTGGGTGAACCATTAGCAAACCATGCCACTACCATAGATACAGTGCTGCCCTCGCCAGACACCATAACCCGCAGTGGCCCATCATAATACCACCAGGTATTCTCCTCTTGCTTCATGAGCTGCCAACCCTGGCTCTGCATTATGGTATCAAGCTGCTGCAAAGACAGGGGCCATGGCTGGTGCAGGATGCGATCGATCCAGGCGGTGAATTGCTCTGGAGAGAAGTATGCCTCCTCGTGTAGCTCACTCTCCAGGCGTGGCAATGGATCAGGGCCAGGATAGGGACGAATCGTGCGCGGGCGACGGGCACCATCGGACGGTGCACCAGTTTGCTCGCTGGCAAGGACAAACATGATTGTCTTGTCTTCCTCGTTGAGATTGATACTAACGTGCTCCCGCGAAGCTGGTGTTTGTGGAGCAAAACCCTTCCACATCGTACTAGTGAGATGACCTATGTGTCGTACATCGGTCGGCCAACCCCAGACCGCTGTGCCAGCTGCGCAGTATTCATCGTAGAGTGTGCGACACCCGTCTGCTGGTAATTGGTGAATCATATCGATAACTGGGCTACTCGCCACAGACGTTACAACGTCATTTTCTATTGTAGCAAGCAATGGCATGTGACCATCGTAATGCATACACTGCTCGTGCCCCGTCTGCGGCTCTTGCTCACGTGGCTTGACGAGCTGCCAACCCAGCTCTTGGATGAGACTATCGTACACCTCGTACGTCATTGGCCAGGGGAGTTTGCGGAGTGCATTAATGAGTGAGACAAGGCGTGCGCCGTCAATTGGCTTAGGCTTGTCAGATGACTGAGCTGATGATTGGTTTGCCTGCATAGTACCTCGTATTTTTACTTATGGTATATCTCTTTAGAAGATAAGAGTACTCGTATCGTACCATGTTTTGGTATAACGTTGCAATCTATCGTGTACAATATACTATTCTGCTATGGAACATCGCCCATCATCCCACCCTCCCGAGCACTCGCTAGACAATGAGCGGGCAGCGCAGCTGGAGAAAGACCGCCAGTACCTGTTATTTTTGCTTGCGAATGACCTTGGCTATGACACGCGTGATATATCTATCTCTTCTGAGTGTAGCGACACAGAAGTATCAGTTAACCCTGCTCACTACATGATAACAATACTGCCGCGTCAGGAGTGCCAGCAACCAGGCCGGACAGTGGCTATCTACCCTGATATCACGCTTATGTTCGATACGCACGCGACGCAGCAATGTCGTCCTGAGCAACATGGGTCGCTTGAGAGCTGCACAAAGGAGGAGTTGCTCGCTCTCATCAAGCAAGACGTAGCCTGCGGCCTAGAGCTCCCTCATGGCCAGCGCTTTACGGCGAGCATGGTTGATGCGCTCACTTATCCAATTGCCGATGCCCGGGCGCGCATCACTGAGGCTATGGAGCTGGAGCAGCAGCACCATACGGCTCGAACCCGGCGCTCACTTGGCAAAGTAACTATCCACCGCGCTGCCGGAGAGCTTAGAGTTGCACCACTGACTGTCGAGAAAGCTCTGGATAATCCTGTCATTCGTAAAAAACTTGGCAAAATCGCTACCACCCAGCGTGGTACAGAGCTGCAGCATCTCCTCACACCACGCCAAGTAGCGACCCTCGCCGAGCACCTTCAGTCTACCCCACCACCAGAGGGATATCGCACGCTTAACGGCGTCGCCAAGAAGCTTGGCATTGGCGGCAATACAGTGCGGCGTATCATTGATGAGCTTAACGGTGCTGGCGCCAATATCCACGGCGAGGAGTACCACAAGGCTACTGGGCTATCATACCGCTACTACTCGCCCACCGACCAGCGAGAGATCGAGAACTGGGCGCGCGAAAAGGGGCTCTTTACTCCTGCGCCGGCGGGATATCTGCTCTGCACGACTGTTGCCAAGCGGCTCCATGTGACGCGCGCGACGATTAATCACGCTGTTAAGACCCTCGGCATAACACTCGAGCAATATCGTGCGCGGCGTCAAAACGGCCAGCCATCTCACAAGCGAGGCTACCACCTCTCGCCTCGGCAAGCCGAGCAAGTCGCAGCTTACCTGGGGCGATCACTTGGTGCAACGGTTCGCTAAACACTTAGGCTCAACACACGCTCCCACTACCTATGCTATAGTATGGTAATGCGTATGGAAAAACCCCAGCAATCAGCACGATTACCCGAGACATTTGACAGTCATACTGCTCAAGCAGAAAAGCTCAACGACTTGCACAAACTTCTACGCTTTTTGCTTGAGAATGATCTCGGTCTTTCTACTCACGACCCGGCGCAGGCCTATATATCGCAACATATTCAAGAAACATCTGCATCACAGCAACTCCTTCGCTTTATTGCAACCATCCAACCACACGACACCCAGCCTGCTCGCACCGTTATCACTTATCCAGATATTGCTTTTGTTTTTGATACTCCAGCTGTAGAACAAGCCGCACAGGCTCAGGGCAATAGCTATCAACCATTGCATGAGTATAGAAAACATGATCTTGCTGAGCTCGTGCAAGATGAGACGTGCGGTGTTGCTCTATCGACCGATCATCATTTTGCCTGGTATATGTATGATGCACTCACGAGCCCACTTGCTGATGTGCATCAGCGTATCGCTGCCGACCAGACTAACAATAACTGGCTCCATGGCGTCTATCATCATAACCCAGAGCCACTTATATCTATTGGCCAGGCTTCTCGCCACCTTGATATAACACCGTATGCGGTCGAGAAAGCGTTGAGGAATCCTCAGGTCATCCAGAAGATTGGCGAGATCATTATCGCTCCACGCGGCAATTCGATGCGCCCATTCATCACACCCAAACAACTTCTGAGCCTCCAAGAGCATCTTCGCCCCTACGACACCAATACCCATACGCTCCTCCCTCCGCAGGAAGAAGAAATGACCTGCCCGCAACTCGCCAGAGCACTCGGTGTACACGACATGACAGTGCGACGAGCTATTGCCGCCCTTAATCAAGAAAAATCCGAAGGCGAGGATAATATGACCGGTATAACGCGCAAAGAGCAAGGTCGACGCCCAACCGTATATTATACACCTGAGCAGCAGGTACGTATCCTCGCTCAGCTTCAAGAGAAAGGTTATCCTGTGCCAGCAAAGCTGCGTGACAAGCTGGGCGAAGACCTCACGCATAAAAATTAAAGATGTTACAATAATAGCTATTATGACTGTACGACTCCGCGCAACACAAATGCAACCCAGAAGAACCAACAGCCGTCTCTCATACACCAACACCGCTAGATTTATATGCAACATTAAAGCAATTAAGAAATCGGCCGGGATATCACTAACTTATGTGGTATAGTTTCCTTATTCTCCATCTCGTTGGGCTTGTCGGGTACAATCTAGTGCTGCGCCGCTCACTGAGCCGACGCGCCGACCCTTGGGTTGCAGGCTGCACTCATGCAGACAGGTATTGCTCTCCCGATTATTATTGTATCGTGGTTCGTACCACTTCATCTCAGTGCTATGACTGGCGAGGTAGGTTTCCTCTTGTGTCTGGCGTTAAGTCTCACCATAGCGCTCCATATTACCAATACGCTATCGTTGCAGCACCTCGAGGCAGGCGCCCATTCGGTTTTGTATAATGTACGGCTACTCTTTGTGACCATCCTTGGTGCCATTCTCCTTGGAGAATATGTCTCGTTCCGCCAAATTGCTGGCGGTGGGCTTATCTTCATGGCTGCCTTCATCATTCGTCAGCGAGGATCACACAAGGTTACTCGAGCTGGTGTTGCATGGGCTGTGAGCTGCGCTATGACAATTGCCTGTTTGAACATTGTTGAGAAAAAGCTTGTGACTTCTGTTGGCTACGTTACCTATATGACGCTTATGGCATATATCGCAACACCGCTTCTGTGGGGTATTGTTCTGGTGCTCAAACGACCAATTGATCGTTGACTCTTTTATCAAAAGAAGACCTATCTGCTCATGACATTTCGGGCTTTGTCTGCACATTATTTTGTGCTCGCCCTTAGTACAGGGCTAGTGAGCATCACGAGTTTCATTTCTGGAACCGGGGTTATTATCATCATGATACTCAGCGCATTACTGCTTGGTGAGCGTGATCACCCACAACAAAATATCCTTGCAACGACGCTAGCAACACTCGGTCTTGCCTGTATCGTATGGAAATAGCTACTTCCCTGTAATGCTCATGAATATCATCTCATGTTCGTCTGGCCCTGGGTTGTGGATCTTGTGCTGCGTATCGGGTGGAAAGATAAAGACGTCGCCTGGATTGTAGGTATATGTACCATCTGCGTCAGACACCTCGCCACTACCTTTGAGGACAATCATTGTTTCCTCGACACCGGGGTGGTCATGCCAGTCAAAAGTTGCGCCTGTAGGTAGCTAACCATGGGTGATCGCCTCGCAATATGGGCTTGTGGTGTGCTCAGCCGACACATAGACTTTGCGTGCTCCACTGCCACCGCGAGCAGATTCTTTAGGGATGGTGGTTGCTGGACGTTTGATAATGCGCATGGGTTGCTCCTTCTATTTGCTTATTGCTGTAATTTTTGCTTATAGTAAAAGGCGTTTGCTTCGATCTCTTCCACTGTGTCTGGGAATTGCTGCCCAAGTTGGGTGCGACTAAGTTTTAGTACAGCATCTTGTGGGCTGAGTTCAGACGCAGCCAGAGCTTGGCGCACATATTCGCGAATACGCCAATACTGCTGACCATCCTTGATAAGCTGCTCCCTTGGTGCACTGAGCGCACCAACCATCATGCCTGTGGCGGTGTGGCTTGCTTTTTTGAATACAGCGATGCCGACGGCAACAATCAGCAGCCACAGCCCAATAAGCAACACGATAGCGCTTTGCTTGGGGTTGCATATCGCCACCAGCACAAGCGCAGCAGTTATACCGACGGCGATTTTATGCCGCTGCACGAAGCTCTTCCGCTCCCCTGGCTGCTGCGCGGCCTTCGCATTGGAATCGAGCTCAGTAGGAAAGGGATATGACATCTCACTCAGCGCGCTACGTGCAATAATGTGCGAAATATCGTCGCGGACAATTGGGTCAAAATGCTCAATGCGATAGTCGTCCTGCAGTTTCTTAGTCGATCCATCAATAATATCAACTGCCATAGCAACACCAGTCTGGGCCGCCATATCTCCCAGCGTTACACCAGCTCCAATGCCAAACGAATTCTTAAACCATCCCATAATCATACTCCTTCTCTTGCATCCACCCGCGGTCGATTAATGGACAAACCTTTTCTTATCACAGAATAGCTGATGTAATTATATATTGCAAGGTATATGGGAGTAGCTGACGCAGTCATACCACGGAGGAGCTTGACGTTCGTCTATCTGCGGATTGCCGTTAATTTTCTCGCATCATTGCCAGCACCGCAAACCGCCCAGCAGTGTCACCCGCTGCGTGCGAGAAGTAGTCAGGGCTTGTCACTGTATCGACAGGCGAGATGTGGATATTGCGCGGCGCAATGCCCGCGCGCTGGCACGCAGCAGCATTAAAGCCCTGCAGGTTAAGATGGATACCATCAGCTTCGTGCGAGCAAAAGGGCTGCCAAGCTGGGTCAGCCATTTGGTCGAAATACTGCATCACATAGCTCTGCCGCTGCGCGCTCGGGCTCATCCAAACAATAATATCCTCTGCCCGGGAGCCTTCGTGGACGAGGCGATCAATTGTCCGAACAAGCAGTGGTGAGAGTGTCGAATGCCGCCCCAGATGCAATAGCGCGAGCACCCGCTGCACCGGATCATACAGCACCGTGGCCACGCAATCAGCTACTGGCAATAGCAACCCCACTCTAGGCGAGTGCGTCACGAGGCCGTCCGCTACCATCTCGGCAGTATGGCGAGTTGTTGCAGCGCTATCGACCTCGCAGAGCTGGTCATAGCTGCGGCCTGCGCCATAGACAACCCGTTGATACACCACCTCTGTATATGCGGCCCCACTCGCCTGGCAAAAGGCCTGTCGGTGTGCCACTACCTGCGGATGATGTATCTCACCTAACGTGCGGTCAAGCATTGTGCCATCACTGCTCGATGACACGCTAACAAGGAGTTCTGGCGGGAAGCAGGTAGGCTGATCAGCCCGGATCATCGCGCGCGCCACTCCTGCATAATAGTGAGCCACTGGGCAATCGACACATCCTCTGCCCGCCAGTCTGGCGATATACCAGCGTATTGCAGCATCGTCTCGACCTCTGCCTTGTCTAGTGCAAGGCCTGCCGCAAGTGCACTGCGCAGCTTCTTGCGCTTCGCTACAAAGCCCGCCCGCACCACGCGGAAGAAGTCCTTTTCGTCCGCTAGCGACACGAGAGGCTGAGTGCGCGTCTCGAGCACCACTACCTGCGAATCTACCTTGGGCGGTGGCACAAAGAATTGGCGCGGTACCACTGGGCCTCGCTTCGCCTCAGCATAGAGCTGAGCGCTCACGCCTAATAGGCTCATTGCACCGGGCTCAGCGGCGATTCGCTCAGCCACCTCCTTCTGCACCAGCAGTACTGTGCGGCGCGGCTTATTCTCCGCTGTCAGCAGCTTTTGGACAATCTTGCTCGTAATATAATATGGTACATTTGCTACCACGACATAGCCAGTGGGAAGCTGGCTAAGATCAAACTGCAGAATATCTTCATGTATGACTGTTAATTGCTTGCCCGGGAATTGTCCTGGTAGTTTGCGCGCTAGATCAGTGTCGTACTCTACCGCGGTGACCCTGCCCGCCCGGGCAAGGAGCCGGCTTGTCAATGTGCCAAGTCCAGGACCAATTTCCAATACTGTATCGTCAGGGGTTAGTGCCGCTGCATCGGCAATCGCCGCCAGCATATCCGGGTCTTTGAGCCAATGCTGCCCTAGAGATTTTTTATTTTGTAATGCCATAGTTGTATTATACCAGGGTTAGTAACAGTATGCTCTGCATAACTGACTGATACCTTCTATAGCCATAATTTCTTTTTATCATAATTCTTATATTCTATCTTCTCCTTCTTTATCTAATATCTATCTATTTCTATACCTATCTCTATATATCTCTATAACTCTCTTTCTCTATATTTCTATATCTATATTCTTATCTCTATTTTTATTTATTTATCTTTATTTATTCTCTTTATCTATTTTTATCTTTCTCTCTATTTACTTTATCTTTATATCTCTATATACATCTATATATCCATATCGATTTCTCTCCTTATTATATATAAATATATAAGAGAAGAGAAAAGAGGACCCACACTAACAGGGAAAAAACAGGGTAACTATAGTACAAATCGATTTGTACTATATGTTGGGATGAAAAAATATAAAAAATAGTAGCTAAAGTGGAAAAATATTGTGTAAATCTATGTACTATGGCATAATCCATACATGGATACCAAAGAAACCTCAGACACACCTTCAGACTCTTATCACTTATCTCTGCCCGAGCTACTTGAAGAAAAGCTTCGCATCATTGAAGAGCAAGTCGCGCTCATTGGCTCCGCCGCTGTTGGATACTGGGCTACTCATAAGCATAGCGAAGAAACAGAAGAAACAGAAGAACGTCGCCACCAACGAATCCAAGCACAGCTCGCGCGCATAGCAGAGCTTAGCATGTCATTTATCCCACAGCTTGCTAGTTACGAATCTCAGGCAGTTACTAAGCCAGACGTCTCACTATCATCAGATAGCCCTAAGTCTATTATTGATCCCACCCCTGCTACAGACTCTCAAGAGCACAACATACCATCATCACTACAATCACTTTCCAAGGCAGATCCTTCTACTTCTTTCGCAGACGAATCTGAGGCAGCTCAACCATTGGAAACACTGTCACCATCCAAGACATTAGAGACCACGCCCCTAGCAGAAGAAGCCAACGCCGAGCTATCATCAGAACCAGCCACCGCAATATCCTCTGTCGAAGCACGTGATAAGCAGGAAATGCCTGATCTCTACGCTCGTATCGTGTCACCCGATTACATTCCTGCGGTGAGTCCACCTGAGGATGTCGACCCAATCACTCTAACAATAGAAAGCGATAGTACTATTGCTATCGGAGATCATCGCACCATCCTATCTGGAGATGAATTATTTATCTTCAACACCCTCCTCTGCCATCGCGATAAAGTTATGCGGTCTCACAATATCCGCGAGTATGGCTTTCAGCCTCATGCACGCAGCGAAAATACAAGACGAACCACTTTTTCCCGCAGCGCACGCGTTTTGCTATCACAACTTGCCTGGCTTACAGACGAGTCAACCCCTGTTGTACAAGCACTTGGCCAGCGGCGTGGGCGCACGTATCAACTCAACCCCGCCGTCGTCGTAGTTGATACCCGTCCGGATACTGATCATGATATTCGCCCGTCTCGCCCCAACGCACCATCACCTCACGAGCCACTAACACATGCGCCTCACTCATCGGATACTCATCAACCTAATAACCTAGATACCAAGCACTCAGCAACAACACTGGCTGATCGTAGTCAAATAAGTACAGTGTATGAGCACACTACCACTCCTGATACAACTGCTATTGCCGATATGGTATACCAATTAATAACAGAGATTGACCCAGCACAGCACCCCACAAAACGCCGTGTTATCAGTGTTCTCTATCATGAGTTTGGCATCGATATGCCTAGCCACGCCCAAGACGAGCTCTTTGCATGTCTCGCAAAACGCGATCTCGTCTTAATGGATTATACTCCTGACTTTCAGAACCAACCCACCACACAAGAACAAGCACCGCCGCCCAAGAAACATCATACTAAACACACTGTGCGGTCAGCAGCAACAAAACATCGCTCTCACATAACAAAACAATCTGATGAGGCCGCTCATACGTCACTGACTTCGCGTGATATTTCTTCTATTATGCGCGAGATCAACCGCTCAGATGCTGTTGGGCAAGCACGATCAGCCCGAGACAACCCAGAAAAGCGGCATCATGGCAAAAACTTCAGGCGGAGGAGTGGCAAACGACTTGGTGGACGAGGTCAGGGTAAAAAGAAGACGTTCGAACAATTATACGCTGAGACCATCGCAGCAGCACAATAAATATATCAGGATTCTGCGCAGTATCTACTTGCCATCCGCCTTCGTCCAATCCGTTGCGAGGTCAAAGCCATGTGGATGCTTAGTAGCAAAGCTTCCGGTATCGTACACTTTGCCTGGACCCATGCTTGTTTCAACCACCGAGCAGCGTGGGTAGTTGCTATAATTCGCTGCCACGAGGATGTAGCCGTCTTTGTCAACCTTAGCGCCATCACCGCGAATAGTGTAGGTGCCACCACCACAGTTGTGCATGGCAACGTTCATCGGCAAATCGTAGTATGTCTCGCGGTGGCTCACCCCTTTGCTGTCAGTAAAGTGATGTGTACCCTTGCTCTTCGTCAATGGATTCTTAGGCTTGGTCCCAACTACTTCTACTTGCGCAGTCGGCTGCTTTACCACTGTTTGTGCTGTTAGGCGGCGTTGCACCTCAGCACCATCCTTCATCTCGACTGTATAAGTCAAGCGGCGAATGCCTGGCTGGCCAGCTCGCTTAATTGTTTTGCTACCGATGAACTGCTGCTTGTCTTTGATCGTCTCAGTTGCAAATGCAATCGGTTCCTCCGCTGTCACTGTATGTGTTGGTGCGCGGTGAATAGTCATCATCTCACTTGGCCCGTCCAGTGCAATGTTGCCAGGCGTCTGGAGACTGACTCTATCCTCGCGGTAGAGTACCATACCAGCCGCCTTGGCAATATCCTGCGGGACCCGTGCTGCGGTGAGCACACGAGAACGTTTCTTACCATCTATCACAGTAACTAACCGAGCACGCTGGATTGTCACTGTTGGCGCTGCTTGCGCTAGTAGCGCGTCAAGGTGGGGCGAGACGGAATCATGCGAGGCATCGATCTTCATACCAGAGGTAGCGATAAGCTCCCGCACAGACGAAGCAGTCGAGTACACAGCACGCTCTCGACCATTCTCTACTACAGTAACCAGTCGAGCTGGCACCGCTGCTGGGCTCTGAGCCGAAGCATAGCTTGCCACGGCAAGGCCGCTTATGATACTCAGCCCCAGCAAGCAAGCAATCATTGGTTGACGATGCTGCCACAGATGATGGAGACTTTTCGTAATCATCTCGTCCTCTTAGCTAGGCTGCTAGCGGTAGATGTCTTGCAGCCCCATCTTATTCTTACATGTTGGCCAGGGCTGCCAGCCACGACGCTGGTACGTTTCCCAGGCTTTTTGGTCTTGGACCTCTGGTGGTGCTTCTGCTGCGTTGGCATAGCCACCAAAGCCACCCCAGGTCTTGATGTCAAATTGATACGCACCGTAGTAACCATTGCCAGTGTTGGAGGTATACCCCCCTTCACAGCTACGTAGTTTTGCTAGTGCCCCTGAAAAATCACCACTAAAGGTAGTATCAACCGACTTCTTCTTCGTCCCCACGATCTCGACCCGGTTGACTGGCTCTTGCGTTACCACACTACTAAGCTGTTTGCGCGACTCTTCGTGGCCATTCTTCATAATAATCTCGTACGTCACGGCCTTCTTGCCTTTTTTGCCCTCGGTCTTGACTTCTTTTTTGCCACGCTCGCGGTCGGCATCCTTAATCTCCTCCGTCTTGAAGTCGACTTCCTCCTCTACTGTCACCGTCTGCTTGCCATTACGCCAGAGCTCTACCGTCATACCAGCCGTTAGTAGTGCGCTAGCTGGCACCGATAGCGTATCATCAGCGCTTAGAGTGATTTTCTTAGCCTTGAGCATTGCACCGACCGTCTTCTCCATCGTGTATGCCTGGATGGTTTTGCCATAAAATACAAGCGTAAAGGGCGTTGCGCGGCGGATTGTCATCACCTCTGCCGCCCCATCAGCAATAATATCGCGCGAGCGAGCCAGCACCGCTTGGTCTTCATCGTGCAGTGGAATACCCGCCTGCTCAGCAATCTGCTTGCCTGTGCGATAAGCGGTAATAAGCTTCGTATCTGCCCCGCCATCGCGGATCACCACTGGCCGCGCTCGATAGATATTTACTTCGTACGAGGCGCTCTCCAGTGGTGTATCAAGCTCGGGCTCGGTGCGATCTTTGTCGTCAAGCCGCACATTTGCCTCACGCAACGCATCACGCAAGGTAGTCGCCTTGGTGTAGAACCCGCGCTTGGCCGTACCTTCGTGCACTGTGATGATATGCTCGCCACTACCTGGCTGGCGCGACGCTGCATGGACGGACGGAATCCGCCATAGACCAATACCAACTAGTGCAACCATACCAGCGATAGCAAGATTGCGTGGCAAGAGAAATTTCAAAAATGGAATAGACTGTATCATAATCTGCGTAACAATATACGCTACGATGTAGTATAGCAAAATGTGGGTAAAAAAGCTAGTGGATAGCTCGGAAGAACTCTCCTCGAAACCTCACTATATCAGGGGTCAGAATGCCGCTACTGCTTATGCTCAGCAACCAAACTTCGCACCACTGCTGCGTCATTCCATGGTTGGCGCTGACCATTAATGATGCGGAATTGTTCATGGCCCATACCAGTGATAAGAATGGTATCGCCCGCCTGAGCAATAGCTAGCGCCTGGGCAATGGCCTCGCGCCGGTCGGCAATCTCGTTGGTGTGGTTTGCCCCACCAGCCTGGTGAATGCCGCGCAGGATTGCCTGGCGGATGCCAGCTGGCTCTTCGTTGTAGCTCTCCTCGTCAGTTACGATGATTTGGTCAGCCAGGCGAGCAGCAATCTCACCCATGATGGGTCGCTTCGCTTTGTCGCGATCGCCCGTCGCACCAAAGACCAAGATGATACGCCGCTTGGTGATAGCCCGCGCTGAGGTCAGTAGCTTCTCAAGTGCATCAGGGGTGTGGGCATAATCGACTACCACATCGTATGGCGTATCCACCGGTACACGCTCGAAGCGCCCTGGCACGCCAGTTAGGTTAGCCACGCCCCGGGCAATGCCCGCTGGCACCACGCCCAGCAATTGGCAAGCAGCCGCTGCAGCTGTCATATTGTAAATATTAAATATCCCTGGAAGATGTGTTGTAAGTGGTAGCTTTGTCGCATCACCAAGAAGCACCGTTGCGCTGCCACCCACTTTACGAGTCGCTGCCTGCGTAATCCGAGCTGTGGCAGCTGCATCTTGACCATAGGTAATCTTCTGCTCACGCGCCGTGTACTTGTCAAAGAATGGAAACCATTCGTCATCACGGTTGAGCACAATAAAGCGCGGCTTCCGGGCAAAGAGTTTGCCCTTGGCGGCGGCATAGCGCTCCATCGTCTTATGGTAGTCGAGGTGGTCTTGGGTGAGGTTAGTCATGACTGCAACTTCAATTGGCACACCATCAAGCTTATGTTGATCAAGTGCGTGACTGGTAATTTCTAACACGACGAAGTCCACATTGGCTCGCTTAGCCTCGGCAAAGAACTGCTGCATCCGCGCGGTAGAGCCGACTGTCGCATTGAGATCGTTGAGCTGGCGCTGACCTGCCACCTCGATCAGTGCCGTGGAGAACATTGCTGTATGGCGGCCACTCGCCTTAAGGATCTCATTGATATAGTTAACGGTGGTCGTTTTACCATTCGTGCCCGTCACAGCAATAACGCGCAGATGCTTGGCCGGGTTGCCATAGCGGGCTGCCACCAGGGCAATGCGGCTCCGCCGATATGCTTCTTCAAGAGTGTGGATCATTGCTGCGGGTAAGAGGCGACGCAGCTGCTTTACAAGTGTGTTTTTCATTTTTTTAGTATAGCATTTTTTGGCCGATGGCGGGCAATTCTAGGGAGTAATTTTCTCAAGGCGGGCATACTGCACATTGAGCTTCTTGGTAGAGCCATTTGTAAAGCGCACACTCACTGCCATGCCATCGATGTCGATCACCTCACCATCACCAAACTGGAGCGACCGTACCATATCGCCAATCTCATACGGCATGACCTCATCTAACGCGTCGTCATACACTGGTGTAGCTGGTTCGGTATGCACCATCGACAGGCTCATGCCCATATCGTCGAGAAAGCGTGATGGGCTGTTGTAGCTGCGGCTACCAAATTGCAAGCGACTCTGCGCATAGCTCATATAGAGCTCCTGCCGAGCGCGTGTCATCCCGACATAACAGAGACGACGCTCCTCTTCGAGTGCGGATGCCCCCTCCTCGAGTGCCCTGGCACTGGGAAACAGGCCGTCCTCAAGCCCCACCATATATACCACTGGAAACTCTAGCCCCTTGGCAGCGTGGAGCGTCATAAGCGTCACGCTGTGCGCACCCGTCGCTTGGTCGGCCGAAGACATAAGCGCAACTTCCTCAAGAAAGTCTGGCATGCTGACAAAGGCCTGCGCATCAGACAATAACGCACTGAGGTTAGCCTCGCGGTCATCAGCCTGAGGCGAGCCATCAAGGATATAATTGCGGTAGCCCGTCTTAGTAATCACATCATCAATCAGTTGACTTGGATCAGCCGCAGCCTCGACCTGCGCTTGGAAGCCGCGTAACAACTGGCCCAGCTGCGTCAGGGTAGTCTGCGCCCGCTTCGTCAGTGTCGCTACCTGGCTGGCATTAACCAGCGCACTAATGATATCGAGCCCACTAGTGCCCTGCCAGATAAGGAATTTCTCTAGGCTCGTTGTTCCAATCCCCCGCGTTGGTACATTAGCGATCCGACTAAAACTCACACGGTCATTTGGCTGGTAGATAAGACGCAGATAGGCCAAGATATCCTTAATCTCCTTACGATCATAAAATCGTACTCCACCAACCAACTGGTACGGCACGTGGTGCTGGTTGAACGCTCGCTCAAAGGCATAGCTCTGTGCATTGGTGCGGTACAGGACAGCAAAGTCGCTATAGTCGCGCTCACCGGTCGCCACCTGCGTAGCAATCTGGCTCGCAATGGTATATGCCTCCTCTGCCTCATCATAGGCAGCTTGTACGTGCACTGGCGCACCTGGGCCTGCTGCCGTCCAGAGGGTTTTATCCGTCCGCTGCTGATTTTTGTTAATCACATTGCCAGCAGCTTCGAGAATGGCCCCTGTCGAGCGATAATTTTGCTCAAGCTTCACCACCAGCGCCCCCGGGAAATCGCGCTCGAAGTTGAGAATATTCGTAAAATCTGCGCCACGCCAGCTATAGATCGACTGCCAGTCATCTCCTACCACGCAGATATTGCGGCGTGGGTTTACGAGCAGCTTGATGATCTGATACTGCGCAGCATTTGTGTCCTGATACTCGTCAACGAGAATATGCTTAAACTGCGTCTGGTAGCGCTGACGCACCACCGAGTGGTCTCGCAGGAGGCGTACCGTCTCGAGCAAGAGGTCATCAAAATCGAGCGCACCTGCATCAGCCAGCAGCTGCTCATACAGCTGGTAGATCTCTGCCACTGCCTGCTGGAAGGGAAACCGCGCACTAGCCGCATAGTCACTGGGCGAGAGGAGTTGATTCTTAGCTTTGCTAATGGCTGCACTGGCAGCACGTGGTTTAAGCCTGTCCGTACCAATAGAGAGCTGCTTCATCGCTTGTTTGATGAGCCCTTGACGGTCGTCTTCGTCATAAATCACGAAATTAGGTGGAATGCTGATGGCCGCACCATCACGCCGCAAAATCCGCACACAAATGCCATGGAATGTCCCCATCCATGGCATAAAGGAGCGAGGTGGTTGGTCGGTTTGGGACATGTGAGGCGAGCTTGCCTGGGTGTGCCCAGCAATCTGCCAGAGGCGCTGGCGCATCTCGCGAGCTGCCTTGTTAGTGAAGGTAACAGCCAAGACTTCATTCGGCCAGACGCCCTGCTCGGTCAGGAGGTAAGCAATGCGGTGTGTGAGCGTTTTTGTCTTGCCACTACCCGCCCCTGCAAGAATTAGGACCGGGCCATCAGATGCAACCACTGCCGAACGCTGGGCGTCATTTAATCCATTGAGTATATCATCCATAGTAGCCTATTATACCGGATGTCATCACACTGACGCTAGGTAAAGAGTGTGTAATAGACTGCGCCAAGACCAGCACCAAGCGCCAGTAACATGACGATCCACAGCAGCCAAATCCAGCCAGCAGCTTGTTCGGGACGGCGGCGCGACTTTTTCGGTGCGCGAGTAAATTCTTCAGCACTGTAGATTGGTGCGACCACATTGCCTTCGTTCTCTTCCTGAAGTGCTTGGTGGAGGGCGAGCGCAGTATCACCATTTTGGGTGGTGGCAGCCGCTTCTTCGATGGTATTGACGTGTGCTTGGTCGCTCGTGTCTGGCTCATTATCCCACTCAGTCTCCACCGTCATTGGCTCGGCTTCGACTCGCTCTGCTTCGCCGTAGTAGTCGATATCTGGCTCACCAGGGCCAGGCACAGGCAGACTCAGGTCAATCTCATCCTCTGCAAACTGCGGTCCTGCTCCATCGGCTGATGTCTCATGAGAGTCGGCTGGTTCATCTGGGTAGAGCGACCGGTCAGCACCATAGTGATCCTCTAGCTGGTACATGGGCTCATCATCCGGCGTGGCAGTCTCTGGCGTGTCTTGCTCAGGTAGTGGGTAGTGATCGGCCGGATAGAGTGATGGCGCATTCTCGCTTGTGTCTGTCAGTGCATCGATGAATTGCTCAGCCGAGGCATGCTCATCATGCGGCGCAAAGAGATGCGACGGTACCACTGGCTCGTTATTATCAGCTGGAGCCATGCCAAATACACCAGGTTCATCATGATACATCCCCATCGGAGCAGTATCAGCCAAAGTTGGCGCATTACCCACCAGCGTGTCGGCACCACCGAGCGGACGCTTATCTACCTTGGTCTCGGCATCAGGCAAGAATGGTGTGTAGCCAAGCGGCTTTTCATCACCAGGCTGGAGGTCAAGCGCATCTGCAGATAGCGCCACATCAGGCGTTGCTACATCCGATACTTTAGCGTTATCACCTGTTGGAGTATCTGGGGCTGCTCCTATGTGATGCTGCGCTGGCTCGTGGCCAGGTACAGGACGAATATCCATACCCACCACTGGTGCGCTACTTGTTAGTGGCTCAACCACCGCACCTTGGCGGCGCACTCGCGGGCGAGCCGTTTGGGCGGCTGCAGCAACCGGGGCTGCTCCGCCCACAATATCCATAAAGCGACCACGCGGACGCTGTATAGCTGAAGCGGCTGCTTGATCATCATTTGACTCGGCTGGTGCTGTCTCGTCTACAGCATGCACAGCTGGTGCATCGGCAACCGATGGCTCAGTCTGTTGGTCGGCTGACTGAGAAAGCGTAATTGGCACGACATCGGGCGCATTCTTCGGCGCGTCTTCCTCTTCTTGCGGAAGTGTTGGTGTATTATTGGCGGATACCTCAGGGCGAGCAGCAATAATCTGCTGCGCCTTAGATACAACATCATCGGCTGGGGCAAACAGTGGTGCAGCGGGTGCATATGGCTGTTCTGCTTGGTCATCAGGAGTATCCAGCAATTGCATATCTGTCATGCCTTGCGCAATATCATTCGTATTCTGAGCGGCATCAGTTACATCAATGGCATTCGCTTCCTCTTGCGAATCAGACAACGGTGGGGTATCAACGTGTGGCTCAGGAGCTGCCCGGTGCTCATTATATGTACTAAGGAGTGGCAATGGGCGATCGACGCGAGCTTCTGGCATAGCATCCTCAGCAAGCACTTCCTTTGGCTGTGGCAATGGGCTGTCATTGTCTGCTGCTACATCAGGCATAGTGTGCTCAGCCGTCAACAATTCTGCAGGAGCGATATCGCCTGCCTGTGGTTGACCTGGCACAGTGGTGGGCTCAACCCAGGAGCTACTCTCACTATCAAACGATTCATACTCGCTTGGCACACTCGCATCAACTGCTTGGGCCGCCGTCTGGCTATCATCCACAGCGCTCGTATTTTCTGCTACTACCTCTGGCCACATAGGTGCAGTATGGTCTCCATCAGGGGCTTGCACATCTGGCGTGCCATCCGGCTCATCGTATTGCAATTCGGGCCAGGCCGGCCCCTTGAGCGGCTGGTTCAGTGGCTGCACTGTCTCAGTATCAGAAGCATCGCTACTACTCAACACTGCTGGCACATCTGTGTTTGCCGGTGTTTCTGGTGCATAGAGCAAATGATTGTCGTCAGTGTCATTAGTGCTGCTCGTGTTGGTTATACTATCAGACTCATCCTGCGACGCGGCAGCTGGTATATCATCAGTAGTATGTGTATCATCCATTGGCTCTACCACTGTCTTGGCAGGAGGCAGCGCCATATCACCCTCCTCTTTGGGCGGTGGAATGATAAGTGGTTGCGGAGCAAATGCGTCATCGAGATCATCAACAACGGATACTTGCGCTGGCTCAGTCCCATCATCTTGCGTGTGGTTCACCTCATTGAGGCGGCCGGCAAGCGCTTCATCGTCGTCATCATCGCTCTCAGCATCTTCACCTGCAAACTGATACGGCATTGTTGGCGTCTCTGACTCAACTTGGTCGATCGTTGCTGGCGCTTCTTCCTCCGTAGCCACAGCAGGTGTTTCGTCACTCACTGCTCCATCGCTCTGGGTTAATGGCCCAGTGTTATCTGTCTCCACCATAGGAGCTGACACGTCTGAAACTGTTGTGGATGATACATCGTCCACTGGCGTTACTGCACGAGGCGGCGCAAAGAATGGCCGCGCTGCCGACCGGCCAAAGAACTGCGCTCGATCGGTATATGTGTCGTCGCTCTCATCGTCGTCATCGCTAGCAGGGGTAATAATATCGTCAGGATCGACTGTTACAACTGCTGCAGGCTGACTCTGTGATGGCGTATCTTCTGCCGTTGTCTGCACTGGCGCTACCATATCTACAAAGGGTGTTTGGGCTAACTCTATATCATTATATGCCGTATCAGGTTGCTCTGGCGTAGCAGGCATCGAAGCTGGTTCGCGCTCCGATGCAACGACCGACTCCGACAGTGCCCGGGCATGGTCAATAACCGGCTCGGACTCAACTGGCTCATATGGCTCCCCTGTTAGCTCCGCTCCGTCCGCCTGCTGAGATAATGGCATAATTGTCACGCCACGGTGGCGAGCCGACGCACTATTTGTATCGGTATCAGAATTGGCGTCAGCGGTTGCAGTATCGTCATCGGTCTGCACCGTTTCATCGGTACTATCAGCATCATCCTGAGGTGCTGGCGCGGGTGACTGCTTAGCTGACACTGTATCATCTGATGAGTCCACCTGCTGTGCAGCATCTGTCGAAGTATCGCTCTGAGCGCTTGACGTGCTTGTATCCTGCGCGTCGTCATTCACCTCAGGACGAGCTGAGGTAGCTGCCGACGCTGCTGGTTGAGACGATGCAGCTTGCATACTTGATGAGGTCGAATCTTTGCTTGGTGTGGCGGCAGGCGCTTCAGACGGCTTGTCTTGCGTTGCTGGCAGCTGACCAGACTGGCGCATGAGGTCGTGCACCGCGCGGTCGAGTTCGTCGAAGTCTATATCTGGCATGAACGGTTTCCTTTGTTTGTTTTTATATAAACACTACAGTTTTTGTGTGGTGCACACCAGTCCACACCCTGATACAACGAACCGAAGCCTCGTATCGAGTTTTGGATACTACCTTGGTTGTTGATCAATCGTATGCCCACAATGTATCGCTTATGTTGTTTTCTCTAGTGTAGCTTATTTGACATTGTGGTGCAACTCACCTTGCTCATTTGGTGCGAAGTATCGATGCACTGATTGCCCTATTCATACCATCGTGTTGCACTCTAGGCAATAGTCTACCTCTGGTCGATTGGCTGATATTTTTGCAAAAGGTACTCTTCCTACATGATGTTATTTTTACAGTACTTTTTCATATACGCTGTATTATATACAACAGTACAGTATGCGAAGTAAAAACAATTACCTTGCCTTCACCAATAAAAACACCCACCGTAGTGATAGGCGGGTGCTTCTATAGGGTGTTCTAGCGGGTCTAGCGCTCGAAGGTGCGGACGCTCAGCGTATCTGTTCCACCAGTTGCGCCAGGCTGGCAACCACTGATGATGACGGCAGTCACCGATGATACATCACCAAAGGCACCTTGGCTGAGTAGCTCGCGCGTGAGGTCACTCCCCAGCTGCTGGCTGTCGGGCCGGACGAAGCTGCGCGTTGCATACGACAGTGCAAGCTGCTGCGCTACGCGGGCATCTGGCGCCACAGCGACGATTGGCAATTCTGGACGGCAAGCAGCAATACGTGCAGCAGTCGCACCCGAGCGTGTCTCAGCAACGATCACTGTTGCATCAACTTTGTGAGCAACATCAACGGCAGCATGAGCAATCGCATTGAGTCGGCGGTTGGTGCGGCCCTCCTTGATGGGCATGTCATTCATCGGCCAGCGCGACTGAGTGTAGCGCACGGTATCGGCCATCATCTTAACAGCCTCAACTGGGTAGTCACCATTGGCCGTCTCGTCAGAAAGCATCACGGCATCTGTTCCGAGGATGGCAGCAGTTGCAACGTCACTTACCTCAGCCCGGGTTGGCTCGGGGTTATCGACCATACTGGCTAGCATCTGTGTCGCAACAATCGAGAGCTTGCCATACTTGCGGCAGAGGCGGATAATTTCGCGCTCAACGATAGGCACAATCTCTGGGCTCGTCTCGACCGCGAGGTCACCGCGAGCAACCATCACACCATCAGCAGCCTTGACGATTTCCTTGAGTGTTTCTGGCTCGATAGCCGCCTTGGTCTCGACCTTGGCAATGATCTGCGCAGTCGAACCATGGCTCAGCAAAATCTGGCGTAGGTTGTTGATATCCTCCGCGCTCTGGATAAAGCTCAGTGCTACGAAATCAATATCTTTATCTGCCCCAAACTCGACATCAGCCAGGTCCTTTGGTGTCAGAATGTCACCACCAAAGTCGGTGTCTGGCAGGTTGAGCCCCTTGCGGCTCATCAAGAAGCCATCATTACTCAGGCGTACCTTGATAGCGGTGTCGCTAACGCGCTCGGTCATCTCACCGCGCAATTTACCATCGAAGAGGTAGACAGGCTCACCTACCTTGACCTTGTCGGCAAGGTTGTACTGAATGGGCAGACGATTGCTGCCATTGTGCTCTTCCACTGCATGGTCGAGGATAATTTCATCGCCTGCCGCAATGTCGAAGTGGTTATCCTTGAGTACGCCGAGGCGAATCTTTGGCCCTTGCAAGTCTTGCAAAATCGCGACGGTGCGACCAACAGTGGCACTCGCCTTACGAATCCACGCAATTTGGTCAAGCCGCTCTTCGTACGAGCCGTGGCTAAAGTTGAGGCGAAAGCCGTTGGCACCCGCCCGGATCAAAGCTTCTATTTTCTCTGGTGTGTTGGTAGCTGGCCCCAGAGTAGCCAGTATCTTTGTACGTTTTGTAGAATTATTCATTGCGTACATATTATAGCAGCATAATGCAAAATAGTTAAACACAAGTGGCATCACTTAGGTGAGTATACATATACGATAAACCGAGTATTTTGGCCAATTTCACTCCTTTCATTACCCCCCAGAACACTGATAGCTACTCTCTATTAGCCACCCCACATCAGAGTCCAAAAAATAGATTGGAGCAGCCTATCCTCATACGCCGTTTGCAAAAATGGCGTGAAAAGCAGGATAAGCAAAAAAGCAAAGACTATGGTATTTATCTACCGATCATTTGACAGCACCATGTAATCACAGTATGCTAGGCTATAACATCACTTTACTATAAGGAGTCTAACACTGTGACACCATCCCTCTTACATCTCGCATTGGCACTCGACTGCTTTGGCGGTATTCTCTATCTCTTGTTTGCGCCGTGCATACCACGAGCTTTCTTGCCGTGGCTGACGGCAGGAATCGTCGTGCTTCATCTTGTGGCGGCTGGCATATTGTACCGGCTTGGGCAAGATGGTGAGCTTCTCGTCCTACCTATGGCATTGTATTCTGTAGCACCAATTGTCCGGCGCTACCAGGGCAAGTAAGATTATCTATCTCTCGCAAAAGAGCTTCCCAAAGATACGACCATTAGTGTACATATAGTAATACCGCAGCGTCATCTACTGCGGTATCTTGCTAGCGAAAAAGGAAATAACGCTAAGCTTGGCTTAGAACAAGGCGCTTTCTCTCCGAGAGAAACGCAAACATAATGGCTCGCTCATGAGCAAAAGAGGAGGAATGATCACCCATCGCGCCTATCCACCTTGGTGGAGACCTCTGGCAAACCCATTGCCAACTGGCGATAGCGCCCACGGCTGATCGCTGCACCAGTAGCCTAACCCATAGCTACCTCTGTGCTAACATGTGTTCGAAGTACCTTATCAGTACCCCTACAACAGTGTAGCACTATATCGAACAATTAGCAAACGTTTGTTTCATTTTTTGGGATTTTTGTTCGAGATTGCTGCCTAATTTTATATATTGCAACCAAACCATGCATCTCACCACTCATTGCTTGTAACCCACAGACATCATCTCATCTACTACCTGACTTGCCGCAGAAAATAACATATAAATGTACACGAGTCTCTTGCAAACAATTGCGAGTGCGTATATTCTATCATGCCGTCATTGATTGCTCGTGACTATGCTCTTGCGCAATGCCCATCGACGCATCAACCACACGCACAGCCCCACTCCCACCAGTGCCGCTATGCTATCGATCATGACATCGCGCAATTCGCCACTGCGCCCCGGTACGAAGAGCTGATGAATCTCGTCTGTCACTGCATAGAGACTGCAGCTGAGCAAAGCAAAGCTCGCTACAGTGCGCGTTCGCCAGCGGCGTATAGTGATACGCAGTGCACGATACATCAATATACCAAGGACAAAATAAGCAATAATATGAGCACTCTTGCGCACAAGAAACGTTAAGATAGCCGTACTTACCCCTGGCATAGCCTGCTGCAAATACCCAACAATCCCCCCACTCTGCCCGCTAGAGACGGCGGCGGGTTGATTGGAGAGGATGAAGATAACTAAAGCCCAGCCACAAACAATCACGTAATTAAGTATAGTGGCTGTTTTCTGCTTTCTACTTATCATATAGCATATATTATTTATGATGGAGCATCTTGTCTAGGTTTTTGCGAAAGTATTTTTTGACGGGCATCTTTGCGAAGAGATCCTTTGTGCAAACAATACCGACGAGCATCGCAACCACACAGGCTACTATAGATACGATCTTTGGCACATGAGTATAGTAGATAATCCCCCCAGCTATTAATACAGCTCCAGAGCATATAATGCTTTGTGCACGATAGCGCACCTTAACATACCGTTGGACATGAATATGCCGTATCACTGCCATGCAAGCAAAGGCTATAGCAGTCGAGAGTGCCGAAGCATACACACCAATAACACCTACCAAAGCAAGGTTGACGACGATGTTAATTACTGCCGCCGCAAGGGAGCTATTGGCAACCTCTTTTGTCTTTTTCTTAGCAATGTATATCGCAGAGTAGTTGCCAAGGATCGCCTGGAAGAACGCCCCTATCGCCAAGATGGGTGTTAAGCCATGCGCATCCGCATACTCTGCGCCAACGATTCGTGAATAAAATATATCTATCACCAACACATACACCACTGTTGCAAATGAGTATAGCCGCAAACACATGTCAGACACCTTCGAAAAGAATGCATCTCTATCTTGCGAAGTAATATGAATCGAGGCAGATTCGCTCCAACTCATACTAAATATGCCAAACAATATACTTGGGACAAATGCAAATTTATTCGCAATCGCATACATACCATTTGCCGCCGCACCAATAAACATCGAAATAATAGTCCTGTCTGAGACATTGAGCACCCACCATGCGATATTATTTGGCAAAAGTGGAATAGCATACCGCAGCATATCCGAGCGCAACGATTGGTGCGTCTCGCCGTGTAGCAAGCGAATGCGTTTCTTGCGCCGAATAGTCACTAACAGGTAGCCTATGCCTACTAAATTCGCGAGCACTAATGATATCATCAAACTAAAGGCAGGTAGCCGCATGACCGCAACAAAGACAAAGGAGCATAGTGTACTCACCACGCCAATGAGTATGCTCGCGATAGAAAAATGCTTTGCATCACCAACTCCTCGCGTAAATTGCAGTAGCACCGCAGATACGATAGAGAGAACAATATTGAGACACACAAGAATCAAATACGGGATAGCAACAAACAGCGACCCTATAGCTAACAAAGCAATAGCTAGTCCTGTTATAGGCAGAACTATTTTAAATATCGTTGATAGAATACTACTGAGCCTATCCGCATCATTGCGCGAATCGATCGCAAACCGAAATGCTGCAAACTCCAGTTGAACCGATAATATCGGCGCAAACAAAGCAATATACGTCAAGATAAGGTCAACCTGCCCATAGTCACTTGCGGACAAATAAAATGTATACAGAGGAACAAGCAAGAACGCTACGGCCTGCGTCGTGATCTTGCTAATAGTGAGGAGCGCGGTGTTTTTTATTAGCTCGGCAGATCTGCTCATATGTTTTTTACCGCCTTGTCAAGAAACTCAAATGATTGCTGACGCCTCTTGGCAAGGTTTTTTTCGTAGGCTGTATAATCAACGGCAGATCGTAAATTCTTTTCTGTATCATCTTCCGGCAGAAGCCGATCTGACAATGCAAGGCTATCCACGAGCGAAAGAATACGATCGTCTTTGTCATAATTCATTCCTTTATTGTACAAGATCCAGAAATTCTTTCTATACTGGGCACAAAATATCACACCATGGAAAGACGCCGTAAAGACATATTTGGCATGACGTATATACCATAAGTATTTCCCTGGGTTCTCATCTTTTGGTAGCATATAACCCTTTGCTGCCCCTTTCATTTTGAGCCACGTATCAGGCTGCCATATAACAATCTTGAGCCCTTCTTCTCGTGCGAGTTGCTGTATCCGTTGTTCAAACTTACGCGACACACTCACTGCGTAAATAAAGATATAGTCCTTCTTGATATACTCTGCTGGTCGCTCTTCTCCATCGCGATAATCGCTCCCATCAATGAGTAACGTTGGGTCGAGAACCACGGTGCTTTTGATTGCAAAATCTTCGGCTAGCCATTTTTGTCCATTTGGCTCTCTGACCGAGATGTAGTTGAAGTCCTGTATCATATCACGAATTGTTTCGGGATGATTAGTGTTGCTACTTACTCGCCGTGCACCAAATGAGGCCGCGTATGATATCTTTGGCTTCTTTTTTTCAACAAAATTCAAGAAATAGGCAGGATCATAATCATCAATCATTATATTCCACACCTGGTCACTCCCCGCAATATACGCATCGTACGCAAAATGAGCCTCTTGCAATTCTTTGTTGGTGGTAAATGCGTGGCTAGATAGCCTCAGATGCTTCTTGATGTACCTATCGTAGCTCGCCTGATTCTTCTTGAGCCGGTTGTAGATAAATGCCCGCCCGACATTACGCAGCATACCCTTTGCACTGTTGTCTCCACTAAAGACTGAGTAGAGCTTTTGCTGACCAGGGCTCGAGAAATCGATGAATTCGGGCGCAATGCCATACCGCGTTTGCAAGACTTTTTGCAGTGCATATGCTTGCATAATAGACCCACAATTATGCGAACGATGAAAGGTGATAATACCGACTTTTTTCATAAGAATATCCTCGTCTTTTAGATTTTTATCAATTTTCTAATTGCAATAAACCCAAGGTTGGTACCAAGACAAATAATCAGTGCCGCCCGTATTCGACCACTATGCTTGACGTCTCGGCTCAATAGTGTGCCCCACTTGAGCCGCCGAACGGTACGTTTGATTTCGTCAAATTCTCTTGGGAATTTTTTGCGGCTTGCATACATCAATGCACCGTATGATGCCGAGGCGACAAATAGATTGTTATCCATCGCCTGAACGAGTTTCTTTGGTGGATTGCGGAGTGCTCTGCCTGTCTTTTGCATATTCTCAATTGCTTGGTAGTGCCGAATGTTAAACTCCTGATGAACGGCACTTGTCGGGTTAGCTCGATAGTAATAGAGGTTGCGATTGTCAACCGCAATACAGCGCGTCGATATAATCGCGCGGGCCAAAAAATCAAAATCCTCCCCTATCGCCATCTGAGAATCAAACCTGATATTATTGCTCGTAATAATCTCTGTTTTGTACAGTTGGCAGCCATTGTTACCCTTCTCGAGCCGTCCATTATATAGTGCGGTTAATGCCTCAGTGCGAGTAAAGACCGACGCCGACGCAACAACTGGGATAGTCGCATCCAAGAAGTCCTGCCGCTCTGCATCACCAAGCAAGTGCTTTGGTGTGCTCACTATATCGGCATCAGTCGCTTGTGCATCAACCAGAAGATTCTCAATATACGTTGGGTGGATTGAATCATCTGCATCAACGAAGGTAACGTAACTTCCCTGCATTCGCTCAATACCTTCGTTTCGTGCCGAGCTCACGCCACCATTTGGCTTATCAACAACGACAATCCTCTGATCTTTCCGGGCAAGATCATAAGCAATATCAAGCGATCTATCTGATGAGCCATCATTGATGATGATGATCTCTAGCGCGCGGTATGTTTGAGCAATAACACTATCGATGCATTGACTGAGGTATTGCTCCATATTGTAGACCGGTATAACAATACTAACGAGTGTCTTGCTGCTCATACAAAGCTCCTTTCTGAAATAGTGAAACCATGAGGATCGGCAAGATGAAGTTCTTTGCTGCAATATCGAAGAAGGCTTCTGCAAATCCATACAGGATGATGAATAAGAATAGAATATACATCTTCGTCGAGCGTTCTCGCCGCATCCCCTGCCAAAAGACGAAGGCAAATATAATAAAGCCAATGACGCCATAGCGAGCATATATATATACCGGGAAGTTATCGACCGGAGGTGTCCCGTACTGGGCCTTATTGTACACCTCATCCGATCCAAATACTGATGGAGTGTATTCTGATTGCAGATATTGGTCAATCAACTTTGGCCTGCCAGACATAACCCTATTTGCTAGGTCATTATCAACAAACAGTGCCGCACCAATGCACGATACAAGAAGGCCAAGAATAAACAAATATGATGCTATGGTGCTTTTCTTGCGCTCACCATGCTTGTGGAGTAGTAGCCTATAGGTTGGAATAAAGGCAAGGCTCAGCAAGAGGCCCATGCGACTACCAGTCAGAATACCAACAGCGATACAAGCAATCAAAGCAATACCCGTAAACACCCGGCGAGTACCATAGAGATACATACCGCTGAGCAGTATTGGGAAGAATGACAACGACGCTTGGTTTGGCCCGTCAAACCCAAGCGAGTATTTTGCAAATCCATACCGCTGTGATTCATTACCATCAAACCCAACATACACCATGGGCAACATCCCTAAGAGCGCCAAAGCAACCACGAGGAGATAAAACCCTACCGAGGTATAGAAAAATATCTTGATAAACTCATCTCTCTTGAGGATCAAAAGCGTGCTCGAAGTTAGTGCGAGCCATGCAACATTTGGCCATTGAAAAATGACTGAAACTCCCAGTACCGCAATATAAAAGAGCAGGTATTTACAATGCCACCTAGTAAGCTTGTTTGTTATGGCAAAATCTACCAGAATAATCCCCGATAGAACAATGCCAATTATCAGCACTAGAGGCAGCCACGCCGTCAACTGTGGTGATACTACGTAGAGGTAATAGTACGTGATCATCACAAACACAAGCGTGGTCGCGAGTATCTTTTTCAAATTTAGCTTTTGTAGTGTGCTCATAAATTTTTTATTCTTCTCCCAGCTTCTCGAGGAGCCCTCTATAATAATTGTATAGTGTCATATCTTTAGCGGCTCTTTTGCCTACTTTACTCATGGCTTGCAATGTGTCATCCTCTCTGAGAAGTTTTTCTATATTTTTTGCTATAGACTGCTCAAGGTTCTCATCTGTATCAAGGAGAATAGCTGCTTTGTCTGATGCATATTCTGGTATGCCACCTCTGTTTGTTGTGATCATCGGCAGGCCTGCTGTAATCGATTCTATAACCGTTAATGGCGCAGCATCATTACACACCGACGGCAACACGGCAAAGTCACACCCGCGGTAGAGTAGCGGCATGTTGTCATAGTCGATATATCCGGTAAATGTTACGTGCTCCCGATGTGCCTCAGTGAGGTCGCGAAGTTCCTTTAAGAACAAGTTTTTAATATCAGTCCCAAAGAACGAGCTACCAACCACAAGCAGCTGGTAATTTTGTTCTTTCACCCGATCAAGCGCCCGCAGCAACACATCAATCCCCTTCTCCGGCGTCAGTCTACCACTGAATAATACGATCTTTCTTGAAGCATCGATGGTATATTGTTGATGCAATAGCTTCGACGCGCGCTTCCTTGTCATTGCAGTAAACCGGGTATTGTCAACTGCGTTCTTGAGTACCGATACGTTTTGTAGTGGGCCGCTGCGTTCATTACTTTGCGCCGATTTAGCGATCAAGCTATCTTTGATGAAATTACTCACGACGATAATTTTTGCATCTACTAGATACTTATATGTCTTATAAAAGTTAGTTATTTCATTATGAATATGCACATAGACTCTACCTTTGTATCGTTCCTGATTTTTGTGCCACCGTAGGATGTGCGTCTGGATGATTGCATTCTCAAACAGTATTTTGCGATGGTTTTTGCGAGCAATATGCCTTGACACCTTCCTCAAAAAATACAGCCGCTGCAGGATTGCCCGCAAAGACGCACTCTTATTTGTATCGACAAGGCGCCGGAATACACTGTAGAGTATAGAGTCCGCTGCTCTGATAACCCATGGGGTGTGTATAAAGACAAAGTCTGTATGCGTGTACGCCTGAGCCTTTTCTATAGCATCTGGCGTTGTGGTGCTATATACCGTGAGGCGAGGGCCGCCTTGCCGCTCGTTCTCATCGATAAAGTTCTGCACCAGATTCTCTACCGCACCCCCCATCACCGAAGGCACCGGCAAGAGGCCGGTTGTTATGATCGCTATAGTTCCTTCTTGGTTCATCGAGCAGCCTCTCCCTCGTATTCATACAGTTGGCGCATATTTTTCATAATATTTGGTGTCGTGTATCGCGATAGTGCGGATTGGATTACGTCTTTCTCGCGGTGCAAGGAGCGGTGCTTTTTGTGGCGCTGGACAGCCGCACGGAATGTCTGCATATCACGCGCTGGCGTAGCACCCACCAACGAGAGGAGCTCAGCAACCCCTCGGCATTCCAGGGCGACAATTGGCATACGTCCCATCATCGCCTCAAGAACATTAACAGGCAATCCCTCTTGCTTTGATGTAGAGACGTATAGGTCCGATGCTTGGAGTAACTCTGGTATATCCTTTCTATACCCGAGGAAATGGACTTGGCTCTGTATACCGTAGCGAACAGACTGCTTGTGGATCTTCCCTTGCATACTGTCTGCACCAACCAGCAAAAGATGCATTGATGTGTCTTGCTGTAAGGTTGTCTTAAGCGCACTGAGGAGCCAAGACTGGTTCTTCCTTTTTGACAGCTCAGCGACATAGATTATTACGAAATCATTTGGCTTAATACCCAACTCAGCACGTATTGCCTGCCGTGATTTCTTGTTGATTGTAATGTCAAACCGCTTTGGATCCACCCCCACCCCCGGCACATACACCACGCTGGTGGCAAAGTGACGGTTGGCTCGGGCGTAGTCCTCAGCATTGATCGTGATGAGGACGTCAGTGTAGTGCGCCATCAGGCGCTCGATGGGATAGTACACCAGCCAATTAAGCAGCGGCGCACCCGTAAAGAAGTGAAAGCCATGAGCAGTGTAGATCACCCGCGTGCCGCGCTGCCGAGCCTGCCGAGCGGCGAGGCGCGTCACCACACTCCCCACCGGTGTGTGGGTATGGATGAGGTCATACTGCTCGTGGTTGATAATCTCCTTGAGCTGGCGATAGGCCCGGACATTACTCAGTGTGAAGGGGCTACGCGTAAATGGTACGACAAACTGCTTGTCGCAATCCTCGATCTGCTCCTCGCCCATTGAGGCATAATGCACCTCATACCCCTGTTCGCGCAGCATCCGCATGAAGGGCCGGTTGAACTTCTGGAAGTTGGCGGTGTGTGAGGTGAACAGGACTTTTTTCTTATTCGAGGGCATTATCGACTCCTGTTACCGCACGCTTGCTTCCTTCTGTATGGCCACTCATCATCAATACCGCTCCAATAGTTTTTATCATTATCTTAACGTCGGTCAGGAAGCTCAGCTGCTGCACATACTCACCGTCCATCTCAGCTTTGCGCTGGTCATCTAGGTCATCGCGACCATTTACCTGCGCCCAGCCAGTGATGCCTGGCTTGACGGAATTAGCGTGGTATTTTTGGCGCAGACTAATGAGCTTTTTCTCTGTCTTAATGACGGGCCGTGGCCCAACGATACTCATCTCGCCTTTGATGACGTTGAGTAGCTGTGGTAGTTCGTCGATAGATAGCTTGCGCAGCACCCCACCAAGTGGTGTAATATAGCTATCTGCGTTGGTAAAACTATTGGTTGGCATATTCTTTGGTGCTTTCGTAGACATAGTCCGAAATTTATAAACTGTAAATAGCTGCTTATCTTTGCCGAAGCGCTTCTGGCGGAACAAGGCTGGCCCTTTCGATGTGAGGCGGATTGCCGCTGCAACCAGCAGCATTGGTAGTCCTAGAATCACCAGCGCAGCCAGCGCAATGCTCACATCTTCGATGCGTTTTCCGTATTCCCGATACATGGTATACCCCCTTGTTATCCTGTGTTGTTATCGTGCCGCGTACCCATGCGGCTGTATGCTTCAGCAAATAAGTTCTGTATAGGTAGCGCTAGCGCTTAGTCTTGGTCGCTGCGGATGTAGCTGCAGCGGCTGCTTCGGCCGCGCGCTGCGACTGCGCATAGTCGTAGGCAAAGAACAATCCTACGATGGCAAGCAGCAGTGCGCTACCGCCACCGAGTGCCATTGCCTGCCACAGCCCTATGCTTGCTGGCACGTTTGGCGTATTGACAGCGTCGACAGTTTTGATGCTAATTTTGGTCTTGCCATACAATGCTTTCGTCTGCTTTTCAAACTCGGTAATCGCTTGCTTGAGCAAGGTTTCGCTCATCTTGGGCTCACCAGCATTCATCGAGACAGTGATGATATCGGTGTTCTTTACGTGCTTGGCAGTTGTGTTGGCCAGTAGTGTCTCGTAGCTCCCCTTGTACTGGGCACGGTCAATCACCGGATCGAGCACTCGCCGCGAGGTAAAGAGCGTGGTGTAGTTGGTGAGCGTAATGGTGTTTTGGCCCTGCTCTACCCCTGTTAGCAGCAATGTTGCGGAGCTTTTATACTGCGGCTGTTGGATGGACAGCGCATAGGCCGCACCCAGCCCAATACCAACGAGAATGGCAACAATCATCACCGGCCACTTTCGTGCATAATATCGTATTAGTTGGTAAAAGTTGATTGTTTCCACAATGCCCCCTGTGTATTATGTTCTCATATTGTTTGTCCCACCTATGTTCGACTATAGCATACATTTTGCCGAGCTCCAAGCATATCTTACAACATATGGCGATCATACATTTATAGAACAGAGGTTATATCATAAATTGTTGTGGAAAATTCAGCAGATTTGCGTACTGCAAAGGTGCTACAATAAATTAATAAAGCATGCTTATACGTAATTCTAAGAATATAAAGAATCACTGGAAAGGATAAAAATGACTCTCAATACCATCTTCCCTGTGACCTATACTATCGAACCAATCGACCTTCCTTCATCTGGTGTTGATTATGAGATTGGACCAACAGGCTTAGACTATATGACGCCATACCGGATCACGGTCGACGAAACACTAAGCTATACGCTTGGTATACATTCTAGTGATACATCGTCTGGTCTTGTTACTGACATAATCACAGCTCCCAACCCATGGCAGTTGTGCATCATTAAGCAAGGAGATCTCTATGTTTGTGATGTACGATATCCTCAGTTGTTCGCAAAAATAGATGAACTATATGATGGTATTGTCGCCATAAAGCCAATCGTTGACCAGAGTATTATTCTATTCATTACTCACATAGGTATGCTTGCGCTCGACTCTACTGGCGTGCGCTGGAAAACAGGGAGAATCGCTCTTGACGGCATTACTGTTGAGGGTATCACTGATGACTGGGCCAACTGCAGACCTCAATCGGAGATGGAATACGGTACGTTTGATGTCAATCTGCTGACTGGTGAAATACGACGTAGTGAGGACAATAAGCGTGTACTGCGCCTTCTATAGCCCCTCTACTCTACTCCCCACTCTCTCCGCTCTGATACTCACTCAGTGTCACGCGCACGACGCGCTCTTTGCCATCACGGAGGATGGTGAGGGCTACGACATCGCCAGGCTGGTATTCGCCAATCAGGCTCGAGACGTCGCCTTGCTTGCCCACGACGAGGCTATTGATCTTGGTAATCACATCCTTCTCGCGGAGGCCAGCTTTATCAGCTGGGCTACCTGCTACAATCGCGCTTTTGTCGCCACTTGTCATCACATACGCGCCTTCCTTCGCCGAAGTACCGACCTGCTTGGCAACATCTGGCGTGAGCATCACATAGCGCGCCCCAAGGTAGGCCCGGCGCACTCCCTTACCCGCCAGGACCGACTTGAGCGTCCCCTTCATAGCATTAACAGGAATAGCAAAGCTAATGCCCTGAGCATTGGTTGCCACTGCTACATTGATGCCAATCACCTGCCCTGAGCGGTTAAGCAATGGCCCACCAGAATTACCAGAATTTACGGCAGCATCGGTTTGGATAAGATCAGTTAGGCTTTCCGTTCGCTGGGTGCTATTGCCCGATGTAGAGGCCGTGACAGGTCGCCCTTTACCAGAGATGATACCGCTGGTGACGGTGTTTTGGTAGCGGCCCAGTGCGTTGCCGATTGCCACAACCGACTGCCCTACCCGCACCGTTGCTGAGTCGCCAAGCGACAGTGGCGTAAGCACCGTATTGCCCACCTCAAGCTTGAGGTAGGCAATATCATTGAGCGGGTCCTCACCCACCACCCGGACGTCATCATACCGCGTGCCGTCCGAAGCAATAACACGGATAGAGCTCGCCTTAGACACAACATGTTTGTTTGTGACGATGTAACCATCTTTGCTGACAATAATGCCAGTGCCCGCTGCAGCTGATTGGCGAGTGGTCGTGCGGAGCGATGATGATTCTTCGATATTAGTGATGATAGACACGACACTCTTTGATGCTTTGTCGGCTACATTAGCTACTGCAGATTCATCGGCGGTGGGAGCGAGGTTACCATCAGTGCTAACCTGATCGCGCTCAGTGACGGTCGCATTGCGGTCAATTGTTCGCAAATAAACCCACATCGCCATCGCCACGACGAAGACAAGGGCAAGCGCACCCGCTGCAATAATAGACATGATTTTTGATTGACGCATGGCGCGCGCCGCCCGCTGGTCTTGCGCTGTCATCTGCGGTTGTTGATTCATAACCTCTTTTCCCCTTACCCTTTTTCTCATTTGCCTCGGCTACGCAAGGCCAGTGGCGCTCAGGCTGTTAAACAACAGCAAAAGCGTCAGCACAAGCCCAACCGCCAGTGTCGATGGCAAGACAATATCTGCCCCGCGCACCACACCATGCTGATAGTAGCTATTATAGGCACGCTCACACACAAAGCCAAAGAGCACCAAAAAGAGCGGCAACTGTGCAAGCTTAATCGCCCCCAGACCAGAGATAGTATAGGCAAACATCCAGTGATAGCTCACCCAGCCAAGCTCCGCAAAGATCGTCGCGGTAATCAGCGCGTAGGTACGCGTGAGTGGTTCTTCATAGCTACCGATAATATGCCGCGCAGCACAGTACCCCAGCACCCATAGCGGTAGTACCACTAGGGCGGCATCCCACCGATAGGAGCTCATGGCGAGGGCCGTTGCTCCAACAAAGACACCAACACCCGCCTGAATAGCCACCGAACGGCGATCTGATCGTGGCTTGAGCACTACGAGCCACAACGCATGCAGCACTGCCAAGATAACCTGTAGCCAGATCACTCCACTCGCAGCATACATCAACATCACAACACTAATACCTACCGTGAGGTCGATCATATTTGCCACAATATTGGCAAGCCAAAAGCGTGGCCGCACCGCGAGCGCCCGCCACTTACTGGCAATCACCAGTGCTAACGCAAGCCAAGGCGACTGCACCTCTAGGACGATCAAAAACAGCAGCGTCGCAAGCCCAAGATTGAGCGCCACATAAACGACCTCACTGACCCGAGACTGACGATGTGTACCATGCAAAAAATCCATTGCCTTTTATTATACCATTTTGGGCGAAAAAATAAGAGCCTAGGGCGAGAACATTCTACTCTCTACTGTGCCGGCTATGCTAGTTCCACAGTTTATCTTGCTACGCCTCAGTTTGTAGAGTCTCACCATAAGATCGCACGCCGCTTCTCTCGCATTTCCTCCGGTGGAGCGTGAAATTGATTGTAATAAATGTGCTTTTTTAGATAAGTGTAAGAGAGTTGATGCCCGAGGAGCGCTAGCTCTTGTTGCAATTTATCAGAAGGAAGGTGAAACAAATACTGAGGAAGAGGAATTATAAGATTCAGGCAGTATTTGCTTTGTTTGACTCAACCATACTATACGCTCTATACTTACTATATATGACAAGCAAACTCCATTTTCGCAATACCAAGCAACACTGGGTGGCCGCCGCCATCCTTGCACCTCTCCTTGTTATTACTGTACCTGTGACTGCCTTTATATTGGCTGGCTTTATTGGCAGCGAGATACCACGACACTTCCCATCAGGTTCGTACAAAGAGGTACTGAATGTACGGCAAGTGACCGATCGCAAGCTATTCGATGCAGCTGCTCAGTGCTTTGCGAGTCGTGGTTTGCCACATCGCATCATAAAGAACTCATCTATCCAGGTTCAGGAATCACTCTTTCGTACCAGCATTATGCGCTGCTATGACGAACTCAGCAATGCAAAGCTCTCCACTCAGGACCCTGAGTGGATGAAAACGCAACAGTTTTGGCATGGGCGATAAGACGGTAGGTATTTTCGTATCTCGTAGCTTAGCCGCACAACTCGTCGTAGGTAAATCTAAGGCTGAGTAATGTAAAACCGTGCAAACACTACCATATTTTGGCAATAATGCTATACAATCGGCAAATCACCGTTTTTTGTACTTCACAGATGGAAATAACCCCCTTCTCGCTATCTTACTCGACCGAGGAAAGGGTTATTATAATGATCTATTTTGATTCGAAGGTTAAGAGCTAATACTTACTCTGCACGGCCTTGCAGTTATACGCCGAACACAGAAGCTTATCGGCTTATTAAACTACCACTCACTAATCACTAATTGCCGATGAAGTACCCGTCGTGGACTGACCAACCACGACAACAAACTGCGTATGGCTGCCAGTAGTCACTGGTGGTGTGCCAGTAGTGGCTTGAGCATGGTAGATCGACTCTAGCTTGGCCTTCGTGTGCGGCGCGCTAGCTCTCCCGGCCACTTGGTAGATCTTGTTACTCCCTGCGCTACCGCTGTGTGGAGCATTATCAATGCTGTCAATGACCATACCAAGCTTCTCTAGCTTGTCTGCTTCGCGCTTAGCTACCCCTGATGCACCTGATGCATTGAGGACGACGACATGGGCCGACTCTTTAGATACTTCTGTGGCATTGAGTGTCTTGTTGATGTACGCTTGGATCTGACTGTAGTCGTATGTGCCCGCTGCGGGTATAACAGAGCTAATACCGTTAACTGTCTGTGCTACCACTAGATCGCCAACAGGCGTATCGAGCAAGCCTACACTCTTGATAGCATCACTCTTGATATTTTGCCCCAGCGACATAAGTGTACGGATCTCACTTGTCTCAAAGTTAGTCCGAAGGTTCTTGCCTAGTGCATCAATGATCCCTGTTACTGCACCAAAGTTCGTCAGGGTACCAGCACTTGTCGCCTTTTCTTTGATAGCCACGAGCACCTTTTGTTGGTTCTTCTCGCGGTCGAAGTTGGACTGCTCGAAGCCATACGATATACCCGAGGCACCGCGTGCCTGCGCTAAGTAGAGCGCATGCTCGGCATCGAGATTGACTGGCCCATTAGGGTAATCGATAAAGTGACCATTCGGTGGGCAATTCTTAACCATCGTGGCATGGCTCGCGCGAGGGTTTCCACCCCTACACTTCCAGTCGAAGTTACCATCCATCTGGCCACGAGGGTCACGGCTCTCAATCGTTACTTTAATGCCGCCCAGTGCCGAGACGAGGTCGCGCAGCACTGTGTAGTTCACGTGCACACTGTATTGCAAATCCAACCCCACAATATTGCCAAAGAACTTGCGCGAAGCGGCCTGGCGCTCATCCTCTGCCTCAGTGCTCGACCAATCACTATTAACGCAGTTGAAGTACTCATTAATTTTACCCGCATTGCCAGAGTTACACGACCGGTGATATTTGACGTAGAGGTCGCGCGGGATGCTAATCATATAGGCGTCCTTCTTGCTCTGGCTAATACTCAAGATCATGATGGAGTCGGTCAGGTACGACCCTTCGTGGCCTGGGTCATCCTCCGACGTACCAAGCAAGAGAATGTTGCTCCGGCCATTGCTATCCGCCTTGAGCTCCTTTTGTTGAATCAAGCCAAAGATATCACCCTTAAAGATATGTGAGCTCGCCATAAAGGTCCGCCACAGCAGCATACCACCAAAGCCCACACCAATGATGACGAGAGCGATGATAATACGCTTGATCCATTTGCGCCGCGTTGATTGCGGCTTCTTGCGGCCTTTGCGGCTACGCTTGCCGCTGCCCTGCTCTAGGTCAGCAAATATATTGTCACTTGGATTAATATCGAAGTCAGTTAGGCTACTACTGGGGTTGTTGGTGCTGATAGACGCACTGCGGCGCGGTGTATAATTCCTTGGCTGCTCTGCTGTGGCCAAGCTGCGACTAGAGCCAGCCGTACCCGTCATCGAGCGACCCATCCGCGGCATCGAGCCATCGGCACGACGAAGCGAGCGGGGGCGCCTATCCACCACCCCGCCATCTTGTGACCGAAAACCATCTATCGAATTGCGACCCGCCATAAACTCTCTCTACTATACTGGATCTGCCCCAAAAAATAAATACAAAGCCGCGCCCAAACTTGCACTTTGCAAGCCAAAATACCACGAGAGACTGTGGTCGTTTGGAGTATAAGCACATATTTGCACAATGCAGCACTATTTTGCATACGGACATCACGATACAGCCCGGACCTCAACAATATTTTCATAATTTTCATACCGCAACATATCCCATAAGAGCCGCTGGAATGTTGCTTTAAATAATTACACTTATCTTTATAACCTGAGGAGATAACCGATGCACTACAGACTAACGATTTATGTTATAATTATATCCATGAGTGAACAAGTTAAACAAACGACTGCGCTTTATAACTACATCAACGAATCCCCCTACTTGTCTCAATCGCAAGCCGAAAAAGCGAGAGAATATGCCAGGGTCGGCGAGTGGGCTATTTCGTTAGAATACATATGTCTCTGCGTCGCCTCCAACTTATCTAAGCAAAACAAGCACTTGACAGAAACAGAAATTAAAACACTCGAAACTTTAGCTAGCATTGTGGAAGAAGAGGAGGGGGAGGCGTTTCATCGCGACTACTTTGACTTTGTTGTAGGATGCTAGGTTGTAGCAAATAGCATAACTCAAGAGAGCAGCTACTCATTCTAAGTGGCTGCTCTCTTTATAAAATTTCTATAGCTGTCTGCTTGACTCCACCTCCATATATTGATATATATATTAATCTTTTGCGCCGACCCGCAGGAGATGGTACGTTTCCACCCAGAGTTGAAAAGGAAGTGATTGTCATGGCTCTGTTCATGGCTATTCTCGCGACTATTGTTGGACTTTTCACGGCATTGTACGTCTTCATTGAGAATGCTGGAGATGTTGATGATAAGAACTTCGAAAAAAATTTGAAGATCAGTCTTGTGAAGGCTATAGCTACAGTCACCATAATGTACGTTGTCGCCAACTTCATTGTCTATAACTGGACAGGCAACAGCAAAATATCGGAAAGAGAAAAGGATATGACACTTGCCGAGGCCACGGCATCGTACGGCCTCAAGAGTGACACCGAGTATCCTTTTGATCTTGGCAATCGTATTGCTGGCACTGCCGGTAGTACGACAACAGGAGGTGGTTACTTCTACCTCTATAATAAGAGTAGCTGGTCACCAGCTTCGAGCCTCTCGGTTGGCTTCACAGCCAACGGAAAAAGTTATATCTTCGAGATTCCAATGTCTCATATAACTTTTATTCAGTCTGAAGTTGCTCAGCCTTCGATGAAGATGCACATGGACTACCCACTACCCGCCGGTAAATACACCATACGTGATACATATAGCACCTGCAAGAAGCGCATTAAGTATGGTTGGTGGACGTGTGAAAATCACCACCTCAAGACAGAGACAACCGCGCGCGTGGACAGCGAGCTGCCTAGTCTTATTCAGACGACGTTTAGCAAGTTCAGCAACACCCATGTTACCATCACTCTCACACCTGAGCAGTATAATCTGCTCTTAACGGGCGGAAACCCCGCTCCGTCATCAACCTCGCGTTGAGCCTCACAGTATGCGCTCCGCTAGGTCGGTGGCGGAGCGCATACATTGCAATTATTCCTCCCCTCCGCCCGCATTTAGTGATATAATACTTCATGATGGAAGCAAGTTTTTTGACCCGCCACCCCAGGCTCAAGGATATCGGTGGCTTTGTAATTTTTGTGGTGTGCGTCATTGTTGGCACACTCCTTATCAACACCTTTGTATTTCGTAGCTTTAGTGTAACTGGCCCAAGCATGGAGCAGACGCTCTACACTGGCGATCGGCTGATTGTCAATCGCCTGCCCGTCACGATGGCGCATTTGCAAAACAACTCATACACACCCAAGCGGGGGCAAATTATCGTCTTCAAGAACCCGCTCTATAGCCCAGGCAGCGAGGATATGAACCTCGTTAAGCGGGTCATTGCCTTTGCAGGCGAGCGCGTCACCGTCAAGGATGGGACGCTGACTGTCTATAACAAAGAACACCCACAAGGCTTTCACCCCGACGACAGCTGGGATGGTCCTGGCTCTCCCACCAGTGGCGATACAGAGGTGACGGTGCCCGAAGGATCGATTTTTGTGGCGGGTGATCACCGTCAAGGCAGCTACTCGCTCGACTCACGTAATGGCCTCGGCACCGTGCCACTCTATGATGTGATTGGCCCCGTCAGCCTGCGTCTCTGGCCGTTGACGAAAGTTCAAGGGTTTCAGATATAGCATCTAATATCGTTCTGGCGACTTCTCTATCCAGAATCTGAATTTTATAGAGATATATTCATTATTACAGGGTAATTTATACGCTATCAGATCTTTACCGAAAAACAAATAAACCTTCTACTCTAAGAAGGCTTATTGTAAGCTACACTTTATTCCGCTACTTCTCATCCTGTGTATGCTCAAGCAAGCCAATGATCCGCTCGAAGTCATCGTCGCTCGTGAAGCGGATAACGATCTGCCCCGCCCCGCGGCGGTTACCACGGATCTGGACTGGTGCACTCAGCTGCTGCTCAAAGCGCTGGCTAGCAGCCGTATACTGCGGTGGCGGTGCTGGACGCTGCGCCTTGGCGGTCTTTTGAGCAGAGTCACTTGCCTCGGTACGCTTAAGAATAGCGAGGTACTGCTCGATCCGCCGCGCGCTCCACTCTTCCTGAATAATCTTAGGTAGAATATCCGCAATCTGCGCTTCATCCAGGCTAATCAGCGGCCGGACTTGCCCCTCGCTCAGCTTGCCATCGACTACTGCTTGGCGCACTACCTCAGGCAAGCGCAAGAGACGCAGCGTGTTGCTTACCGCACTGGGTGACTTGCCACCAACACGCTGGCCGATTTGCTCGAGCGTAAGGTTGAATTGATCGCGCAGCTTGAGATACGCCGTAGCGGTTTCGATGGCGTTGAGGTTTTGGCGTTGGATATTTTCGATAAGAGAGAGCTCGAGCTTGTGCTGATCAGACAACGTGCGCACCAGTGCCGGGATCTTCTCCAGCCCCGCCTTGGTAGCAGCTCGGTAGCGCCGCTCACCAGCCACAATGACATATTTGCCTTTGTTATCAGGGGTGACAACGATAGGTTGCAGCACACCATGAACACGGATAGACTCAGCGAGCTCATCGAGCAGCGTCTCGTCAAACACCCGACGCGGCTGAGTAGGGTCAGGCATGATTTCTGCAAGCTTGATCTGACGCAGGTCACTAATCCGGTCGTCTTGGTCGGCGGTTGGGTCGAACGATTCGTCCAGTAGCTCCGCTGGAATCAGCGAATCAAACCCCCGCCCTAAACCTCGTTTTGCCATTTATACCCCCGTTCGTTCGATTATTTCTTTCGTCACGGCTTTGTATGCCCGTGCACCCCGACTAAAGCGGTCATATGCCCCAATCGGTGCACCATGGCTCGGTGCCTCGGCCAGGCGGACATTGCGCGGGATAGACTCCGCAAACACCTTCGCTGGAAAATGCTTTGCAATCTCAGCCAAGACCTGGCTCGAGAGCGATGTGCGACCATCTACCATGGTGGGCAGCACCCCAATAAGATCGAGCGTTGGATTCATATTTTTGCGCACCAGCTTCATTGTCTCGAGCAGCTGCCCGAGCCCTTCCAACGCATAAAATTCCGCCTGGACTGGCAATAGCACATAGCGTGCTGCAATGAGCCCATTGACGGTGAGGAGACTGAGGCTTGGTGGGCTATCGATAATGATATAGTCGTAACCAGTTAATTCATCGATCGCCCCTTTGAGACGACTAAACCGGTGCTGCGCCTTGGCCAGTTCTACTTCGGCATTAGCCAGCTGCGGCAGGGCGGGTGCGATGAAAAGATTCTTGTGCTCGGTAGGCTGGATGATATCAGCAAGCTTCTTCTCGCTCTTGACGACCTCTGTCATGGTAGCATCAAGCAGCTGCTTATCAATGCCAAGGCCACTAGTGGCATTACCCTGCGGGTCAAAATCGACGACGAGGGTTTTCTTGCCAGCCTTTGCCAAATAGTAGGCAACATTAATCGCTGTTGTCGTTTTGCCAACACCACCTTTTTGATTTGTTACACAAATTACTGCCGTCATGTCCCGTATTTCCGTTTATCCTCTCCATTATAGCATAATCCACATTGGTTAGTGAGGCGAGGTAACAGAGTTATACACAGGATAAGGAGGCTTTTTCGCGTGATTACCTCTGTGGTGTTTGCACCGACTGCCTAAGGCCTACCTCGCGCTACTTCACTATGCTACCCACTCGAGGATTTTCTCAAGTCTGATCATATTATACCTTCGTATTGAGAAGAAAATTCGCTACACCCCTCACACTCCTCTAGAGTAAGGTGACGCAATAGTGACCTAAGAGAAATTAGCATTGCATATCTAACGCAAAGCAAAGAAGGTTGGGTCATCAAGCTCATCGTGCGCATGCGCTGAGGTTGTACTATCAGGCTGCTTGGCCAGTGGCACCGGGCCATCTGACTGAGTCTGCGTAGTATGCGGCTGGTGGTGTAAGAGCTGCGCCGGGATTGTGGTGCGTGGTTTGGCATGCTGAATGGAGAGAAGTGATGGATCGCGTGGCTCAGCTGACTTAGGTGTGGTGCTCGCTGGTTTTTTGCCTGGAGAAGGAGTGGCTGGCTTGGCAGCTTTACTGGGAGTAATAGGCTTCTTCACCTGCTTACTAGATTGAGCACTTGATTGCCCAGTAGTCGCCTGCTCATCGCGTGCTTCGCCACCAGCTGGCTTGCGTCGGCGACGTCGACGGCGCTTGGCTGTACCTTCACCCGTAGTGGTGGCTGACGATGCCGCTGAAGTCCCCGTTTGACCTGCCAACGTTACATTCACCCCTGTACTACCCAGGTGGATCCGCTCATTGATGGTATCCTCTACTGTTTGGCGCGACTGGCTATACAGCTCACGGCTATGCTCAATAATGCGCGACAAATGGCTCCGCTTGGCCTCGGGTAGATTAAGCGTAGTAGCACTAAAGGCTGGTGCCTTCTCACCATTAATCACCATGTTGATGATGAAGTTGCGATTATGCATCTGTGTGAGATCGTTCTCCTCAAACTGCGGTTCAAACTGTTTAGCAAGAATCGGGCTGTCGTCTGGCGAGACGCGGAAGCTGATCATTGTCCCGACGTTGCCAAAGACCGCATCACGCACCGTTGGCTCCATCTGCGAGATATATTGATTAGCTACAGTGAGGTTAAGCCCATACTTTCGTGCCTCACTCAGGATAGTGGCAAAGCTGTCAGTTGCGAAGTTTTGGAACTCATCGACATAGAGATAAAATGGCCGCCGGTCGTGAATATCGAGGATATCGCTACGACTCATCGCCGCCAGCTGGATCTTCGTGACCAAGAATGAACCAAGAATTCCCGCATTATCCTCGCCAATCAACCCCTTCGACAAATTCACTACCAAGATCTTGCCCTCGTCCATAATCTGGCGAATATTAAATGACGAGTGCGTCTGACCAATAATATTGCGGATAATGGGATTCGCCGTAAAAGCTCCCACCTTGTTGAGCACTGGCGCAATAGCCTCCGTCTGGAACTTCTCTGACCAACTGGCAAATTCCACATTCCAAAACTGCCGCACCACCACATCGTTGCAGTAGCCGATCGTCTCTTTGCGGAATTTTTTATCCGTCAGCATGCGGGTGATATCAAGCATGGTAGGCTCGGGCCGATCGAGTAGTACCAAAATAGTATAGCGCAAAATATATTCCAGCCGCGGCCCCCAACTATCGCCAAACATCCGCTTGAGCACACCAATCACCTCTGATGAGATCGTCGATTTCTGCGCTGGGTTGGTAACCTCCAGTGGGTTAAAGCCAATCGGGTGCTCGACGTCTGCAGGGTTAAAGTACACGACGTCATCTAGCCGTGCCTCGGGGATGAACTTCATATTCTCGATGGCAAAATCGCCATGCGGGTCAATAATGGCATAGCCTTGATTATGATAAATATCACTCAAGGCAAAGAGCTCCAGCAGGCCACTCTTCCCCGCTCCTGTCTGGCCGATGATGTAGACGTGGCGCGAGCGATCGCTCCGCAGCATACCAAACTGGTGGTTGATTCCCCGAAAGTTGGTCAGACCAAAGGCCGAGATCTTCTCGTCATCAGCTGCATGACCAGTGAGGACAGGCAGACGGTTGGGCGGTTCGGCAGTTTTGTTGCTTGCCCAAACGATATTGGGCGTCTCAACATTGGTGTGTGGCAAGTGAAAGACACTCGCCATCTCCTCAATATTGAGCAAAAAGCCACGGTCGGCAAAGAGGCGCAGCTTATAGCGGTTGAGATCTTCCTTGCGGAAGCTGTCGTGGCTCATGGTAAAACCATTGAGGTTGGTGCTGTTATACTGCTTGAAGGTACCGATGATTGCCTGCATACGCAGCCGCGCATCAGTGGTGCTATCGCCAAGATATGCAACGCGAATCTTGACCTGATAGCCCAGTTTGGCGGCCTTTTTTTCGGCTTCGGCGATGCGGGTTTTGTCACGATCGGAGAGCTCCGTTACTGTCGTCATATTGCCTTCGGGTGGTTGCCACAGCGCCATGAGGAACTGGCTAAACCACCGCGCCTTGGGGTGAAATGCATCGCCAAAGAGCCCACCGCCGCGCACGCGCTTGACCCACGCATCAGATGCTTTGTGCCAGTCATCTGCCACGGGGCGCACTAAAATTTGAATCCAAATCTCATCATCCGTATCCTCCAACTTGGCTAATGTACCTGTAATGCCCGCCAGTGGATCAACCTCAAAGCTCTGAAAAGTCTTGATCGGCAAAAACTCACTCTCTGCCAGCACAACCTCTGCTGTATAGACGACATTATGCTGCTGCTCGTGCGCTGTATAGTCGGCTGTGGCGGTGCGGATTTGCACCGTGGGATACTGCGAATAAATCTGACTCTCAACGAAGTTGCGTAGTGCACGCGGCGTCCAGACATAAAACTGAATCTGTCCACCGACAGACGCAATCTCAAAGCTGAGATGTTCTTGGTAGCCATCATTAATCTTGAGCTCGCGCGCATCACGCAAGATACCATGGAGGCTGGCAAACATTTGCTCAGCTGCTAGCTCAGACTTATCATTGGCACGGGGGATCTCAAGGATAAGCAGTTCACTCTCGACCTCGCGCAGCACATCAACTTGCCGATTGTTGCGCCACGTCAAATAACCGAGGAGGATCACCACTGGCACCCACACATACCACTGCAGAATAATCGTGAAAAACGTCGTAAAAAATGCCATAATGACGCGCTTTGATTATAGCATGGGACATGTATTTTGACAAGGTATGTACGCAATTTGTTCAATAGATTTGCTAAGACGACGAACATTAGCCCATTAGAGAGAGTACTCTGCCCTACCCTGCGGCTATAAATTCACCACGCCTGTCTCGACCTGCTCGGCTACAAAGGCAGCGCCTAGGACGCGTTCGAGGCTAGAGATCATCTCATTTTCAACTGGTTGACAGGTTGTCATCGTCACGTATGCCAGACCAGTCTCGGGCCAAGTACGCGCTGCAATATGCGCTTCGGGCAAGAGAAGCGCCACACCAATGCCGTATGGCACATAGTCGTGGCTCACCGAGCGCACTGCCGAGAGCCCCGCTCGCCAGGCAATCTCACGCAGCGCTTGCTGCACAACAATCCGGCTATTGAGACATACTGTGCTCCCACCGGTGATTTTAAATGTCATTGTTTGCAGCCGCTCTGCTTTCATGGAGATATTTTATCATATTTGCAGCTAATTCTGGGGAGATATTCTACTCGCTAAGGAGCAAAATTGACGACTTATCCCAAGATGATATACTAACATTATGATTGATGTATTGACGACTACTCTCACCAAACTTTGCCAACCCCTCCCCCGCATGAGCGCTGCCATGAAGCAGTGGTTTCGTGATAACCTCTGGATTATGATGCTGCTGGTTGCGGTTGTTAATGCTGGGTACGGAATATCCTTGCTTATCCAACTGTATCAGGCTTTTGCATCAAAGGTAAGTACCTTGCTGATGATGGTTGCGCCACAAGTATCTTCGTCGCTGACTGCACGGCGAGTTTATCTTGTTGTGGCATTGCTGTGTGTCATTACTCAAGGAATCGTTGCTGGCCTTGCAGTCCTCCCCTTGCGCGAACGGCGCAAACAAGGCTGGGTGCTTGCGGTATGTAGTGCCCTAGTAATTGGTCTCTTTGCGGTGATTGGCTTCATCCTCAATATATTCATGATGCCACTGGCCGCGCTAGTGTCGCTCATGTCGCTGTTGTTTGCGCTAGCGGCGCTATATGTTGCACACGAAGTGAAGGATGAGTTTTAACACTCTTAGATTACATACCCGCATCTTAATTACTAGCGCCTGATGAGTTTATATCCTCTATCTACTCCCCACGCTCCCTGCTAGCGCAATGAGAGAATGAATATCTTTATTGAGTTTTCATTTCGTGTGCGAAGCTAGAGGACTTGTTTACTTGGCGACAAGCTACCATTATTCGAATGAACTAACAAGAAAGAGGGTGAGTAGGCAATACGATAAAGCCGCGTAGTTTCGACGCAAACAGCTTGAAAACCACCCCTGCCTGTGCTACAGTATCTACAGCGATGGGGTGTCGCCAAGTGGTAAGGCAACGGGTTCTGGTCCCGTCATGCGGGGGTTCGAATCCCTCCACCCCAGCCATATAGCATTTTTAGTCTGCAGAGGCAGGCTATTTTTTATTGCTACTACGATTACCAGAGAACATAATAAACCACGAGCTTCCTGAGGTCTACCCCCCAGCTCCACCTATTACACTCTAGTGTATTCCGCCCGTCATTTGTCGAAATTAGCAAGAAAACTCACCATATAGAAAGATGGTTTTGTTTTCAAGCTAACACAGATTAGTCCTATTCGTCAGCGCGGCGTTCACGCGGTACTGTTGCCCCAAAAGTATTGACGGTTTGCAAGGCTTTCGTATAATCCCTCAGCTCGTTATCTGTCATCTGGCTAATCTCAGAAGCCGTTACTGTATATGGATCTCTCCGTCGAAACGGTGTCTCAGGATAATCGAAATCCGTTTTACTTACTATATACTCGATCGCCTCCAGGCGCGTCATTGGTGTAGGTGTCGGCTGCTGGTCATAGGTGTCAGCAATCGAGGGGGGGTAGTTTCATAGTGTGTTGTCATATGTGTATGAAACTACACCACTTGCCATAAAGCAATAGCAAGGGTGCAAAATGGCACCTTACCGCCGTCGACGCGAACGCACCACAGCGTGCCCTTTGCCAAAGTAGGTGCGGCCAAGCCACTTGTGCCCTTCGATAATCGCCAGTGGGACGAAGAACGCCACGATCCAGACAAAGACGCCATCGCTCCACGAGACGGGCGCCACATGGAGCCACTGCTCAAGCGGCCCAAACAGCGCAACCAGCTGGAGCGCAATCGACACTGCCAAGCCACCATAAAATGCTGTACTCCACCGTCGAGCGCGTCGCCAGACAGGTTCGTAATCACTGCGGGCAGCGAGAGCGCTCGCCCACTGCATCACCACTAGTGTACAGAAGGCAATAGTGCGCGCATATCCTTCGCCGTGCGAGTGATAATACATACTGTAGAGCCCCAATGTGATAACCGCCATCACCACCGCGATAAGCCCAACCCGGCTCAGTATAAAGCGACTGAGTAGCGGTGCTTTGGGATGGTATGGCGATCGACGCATTGCTTGGGGTGAGCCTGGCTCGACCCCCAATGGGATAACCATCGTTGTATCCGTCACCAAATTGACCCACAAGATCTGCACCGGCAAAAGCGGGATAGGCAAGCCCACTAGTAGTGAGCCGATCGACACTAACACCTCACCAAGGTTCGTCGCAAGCAAATACACCACCATACGCTTGATATTAGCGTAGATCGTCCGCCCCTCATGCACGGCACTGATGATGGAGCGGAAGTTGTTATCGAGCAAGATAATATCGCCAGCATCGCGCGCTATCTGCGCCCCCGAGCCCATCGCGATACCAACATTAGCATTAGTCAGTGCGGGGATATCATTGACACCATCGCCCGTCATGGCAGTAATATCCGTCGCATTGAGCGCTGTGAGGATGCGATGCTTGTGCTCTGGTATGACCCGCGAGAAGACGCGTGCCCGGGCCACCACTGTAGCGAGCTCACCGTCGCTCAATTGGCCAAGCCGTCGGCAATCATACACCTCATCGCGCCCCCGCACGAGGCCGAGTTGCCGCCCAATCTGATACGCCGTCTCAAAATGATCGCCAGTAATCATCCGCACTGTGATACCTGCTTGGCGTGCCCGAGCAATCGACGGCCGAGCCTCTGGCCGCACGCTGTCTGCCACACCAACCAGCCCCGCAAACTGCAACCCCTGACGGGCTGGCAATTGCTCCAGCGAATCAATCGACGTGCGAAGCGCCGTATACGCCAAGGCAATCACCCTATACCCCTGCCCCGTGAGCTGCTGCAAAGCCTGGAGCGTCGCGCGCTTATCAGTACTAGAAAGCCGCGCATGGCGAATGATCGCCTCTGGCGCACCCTTCACACACAGGCGATATTGCCCAGTACCGACTGCCTGGAGTGTGCCACTCATCGCCAGCTTGTGTTCAAAGGGAAAGAGCGTCAAACCTGCTCGGCGCTGCGGCCGCGAGACGCGCTGCTCGTTGCAATAGGCGGCAAAGGCTCGATCGAGTGGATCATACATCTTGCTCCGGCTATTAGGCAAGGTGCTGCCAGCCAGTGTCTGGAGTAGTGGATCAGTACGGTTACCCGGTGCCCAGATGGCCTGGACAGTGAGTTTGTTGCGCGTGAGGGTGCCCGTCTTGTCTGTAGCGATTGTCGTCACGACGCCAACTGTCTCAATTGCCGCCATCGTCCGCACTAGTGCCTTGCGCCGCGCCATCCGCTGCATACCAATAGCCAAAATCACCGAGATTGCCACTGGCAACCCCTCCGGCACTGCACTAACGGCAAGCGCAATCACAAACTGCAGCGCTGCGGTGAATTCCATACCACGCCACAGCGCCAGCCCGAGCGCTACTACTGATGCCACCAACACAACGACGATGATTTGACTTACCAACTTATTGATCGTGCGCTCCACAGGGCTCGTCTCACGTGGGTGACTCGAGAGAGCAGCCAGTTTACCATATTCAGTCACATTTCCGGTTGCCGTCACAATAGCAAGCGCACTGCCACCAATCACAAATGACCCCTGATACAAACAATTCCGCCGCTCATAGAGCGCCGTTGCCATGGGGAGAACCGCATTATTCTTCTCGATCGGGAGCGACTCACCCGTCAGCTGTGATTCATCCACCCGGAGCGAGCGTGCCTCGAGCACCCGCGCATCAGCCGGAATCTTATCACCCTCTTCCACGATGATCACATCACCCGGTACCAGCTGCTCGGCATCAAGTGATTGCTCACCTTCATGTCGACGGACGCGCACCTGCAATGGAGCGTGCTTTTGCAATGAGCGAATAATGCGCTCGGTAGAGAGCTGCTGCGTGTAATCGATCAGTGCACTCACCAGAATAATCGCCAAAATAATCAGTCCATCCACCACCGCCTGGTGGAAGAAACTAATCGCCGCTGCCGCAAACAGCACCAGCATAAACACCGAGCAAAATGGCTTGATGAGCCGCCGCCACAGTGGTTCGTGCACAACGCGGATGATATTCGGGCCGTAGCGCTCCAGCCGCTCAGCCACGGCGGTGTCATCAAGCCCACGGATGCCAGACGATAGGTCGGCCATCGTCTGCTGAGGAGTCTTGGCATGGTATGTCATAATAGATCTATTATAGCACAAGAAGCATAAGCATTCTGGACAAATTACCACACATCGGCGTATACTAAAGCCATGACAAAAGCTCCACACACCACTGTAACCAAAACTAGGGCAGCAGCCAAAAAATCATCGAAGCGCACTAGTACACCAGTCGCTCACTCCTCATTACACCAAGCCGAACAACCCAAGACCATTGACTACTACCCCAACCGCATGACTATTGCTGTCTCAGTGCTGGCTGGCACAGGACTTGTCTTGCTGTGTTTGATGGTGCGGATGACAGTGATTGTAGAGTAATATCAAAGCACAGCCAAAGCGTGCTATACTTTCCCATAAATCTTGTTTGATGGTATACAAGCATGTAGGACAAACGTTATACACTGTCAGCATCATCTAGATCGTTTCTTACTCGATTAAAAATACACAGGGTCAGCATCGTCCCACCGTTGCATCCTTGCCGCTAATCTATCGGCAAATCGTGGTATACTAAAGAGTATGAGAGTACGGATAGAGATAGATACGAAGACTTTTGTGCGGTTTTGGCTGGTGGTGATTGGTTTTGCCTTTGCGATTCTCGCGATTTATCTAGCGCAGACTGCCTTGATTATGATTGGCACAGCGGGATTCCTCGCGTTGGCGCTCAATGGGCCAGTCAATGCCATCGTTGAGCGCCTGCCTAACCGTAGCCGGACACTCAGCACTGCGCTAGCTTTTATTAGCATCGTGGCACTGCTTGGAGTGGTTCTCGTGCTCGTGGTGCCGCCTATCGTCCAGCAGACGAGCAAATTTGTCGATGCCCTGCCAGGGATGATCCACACAGCAGGCGAGCAGTGGCACAGCTTTGGCACTTTTGCCGAGCAGTATCATATCCAGGCACAGGTCAACCAAGTAGTTGAGAGCGCTCGCGGAAGCGTCGAGTCATGGACTCGTGGCCTCAGCGGCAACCTCCTCGCTGGTATTAGCTCTGTCTTTTCGGCAGTTGGTTCGGGGTTCTTGGTGCTTGTCCTCACCTTCTTGATGCTGACAGAAGGGCCAGCCTGGGCTGAGCGCTTTTGGGGGCTCTACCGCGACCAAGCCACGATGGAGCGCCACCAAAAGGTCGCCCACCGCATGCACGCTGTGGTAGCGGGCTATGTGACAGGACAGCTCACGATCTCAGGCATTGGTGCCCTCTTTGCTGGTGCAGCGGTCTTTGTGCTCAGCCTCTTTTTCTCGGCTATTCCAGGCAACCTTGCGCTCGTCACCATTGCCGTCACCTTCGTCCTAGCACTCATCCCTATGTTTGGTGCTACGATTGCCGGGGTGATGATCTCTCTTTTGCTTGGCTTTAATGCTTTGCCGGGCGGCCTCATCTTTGCAGCATTTTTCATCATCTACCAGCAGATCGAGAATAACTTCATCTCGCCTACCATCCAGTCGCGCAAGATCGAGCTCACACCGCTGATCGTCCTTGTTGCCATCACCATCGGCCTCTACGTCTTTGGCATCATCGGCGGTCTCATCTCCATCCCTATCGCTGGCTGCTGCAAAGTCCTGCTAGACGACTACCTCGAGCACAACGCCCACGCTCGAGAAGAATCCACCAAGCCACTAGCCAAACTGGTGGAAAAGATTAAGGGCGAGGGATAGAAACCTCGCAGCGAGAGCCACGCCAGTAAGAATCATACGATATATCTACATACAAGATAGAGAAGAATAGAGATTTAAACACTCTAACTAATAAATATTTCCTGTCCAGGCCGTGGATGTGTAACCCTATCGACATACCCATCGAAGAAGAAGGGAATATTGTCCTCATCGCCATTATCAATCCGCCCCTTAGCCTTGCTACATGCACCAAGAGAAACACTATACTCTGGCTCTCCTGTCACGATCGTCGGCTCATTCCACTCAGTAATCCACGCGTAGCGTCCACCAAAGTTTCGCTTGGCAACCTCAAGGATATAACAACCTGCATCCATCGCTACCGCATCTTTTATCTCAAGAACAAACGTATGGTTCTTTGATGTAGTATCGGCAGCTTCTCGATAGAGTACGTCAAGCACATCATCTACCACTGCAAGGCTCTTTACTGAATAATCAAGCATACTATAGAGGTCACGTCCCAACACTTTCGACATATAGTCGATGAAATACTGTGCATGCTTCTGTGTGTATGCTGCAAGCTCACGTTGACTATCTGATTGGGCATTATTGTCTGGATTCGTTGGCATATTATTTTCCTGCTATGTAATAATCTATAATAACTCTGGTCGCCTCGACGTCATCTCAATCCCCAAATCAACCTCAAGCGGATCCTCACCTTCGTCTAGTTCATCTACCTCTTCTGCGGAGTAGTAACGACCATCTTCTAGTTCTTCAGGAGCACGCCATGCGTAGTAAGTCAATGAAGTTGGTTCGCTGGCCCGAAGGATGTCACGCAAAATGTGGATCGATTGTGCCGCGAGTGAGACATACGCCGAACTATACGTCGGCAGCAGGAGATGACGCGAGTAAGCTTCATTTTCATTACTCTGCTGCCACCCTTGATTGACTATAGTGCGGATATCACTGGACTTGTGCACACCTGATACATTCTGCGTCTGTGGAGAAAGACGCAGTTCACAGACAATCGCCCTGTCGCTAACGGCGTAATGAAGGTACTGTGTCATATATTCTGTAGACACTTCGGAGATCAGTACAATGTGTACTCGATCGCCAGCGCGCATGAGTGTGCGCGCCAGTCTATTCTCGAACTGTAACCAGGAAAATTGGTGCATGTTGAAACCGCCATGTTAAATGCTATTCAATACATTCGCATACTGTGGGGAATGGATATATACTGCGATAGCTGAACGCCGATTGGATATTTGAAACTCACAGCCATTCTCTGTCTTCCAGTGTGCAATTTCACGCTCAGCATCACGCTTGATTCGAGGTCTACCCCAAACGGCAGTCCCTGCTTCTACGTAGCCGACAAAAGCGTCGTTCATAAATCTGTCTTGTTCAATTGATTTTGTTGTATCAATATCTGTTAAACTCCATGAGATCATGTCAAGCCCTCTAACCGGATCGGATGTGGTTGCCCTCAGTCTCGGTTGACTAACTGGAATATCCTTTACGATAGTACTTGGATCACTTTCATCCCAACCTAGTTTTTCCATAGCCGCTGCCAACTTGTCTTCTGTGAGTGGCCAATCTTGGTTGACCCAGTAATTTACAAGGTCGACAAATTTTTGTGGGGTAATGCTGTTCCATGTCATGATGATAGTATTATACCACCATCATATCCTATACACCATCGCCATTTTGTGCTATCACACTACTGCCCTGTGCGTGATTCATCGCGTCATAATACTCTCTCGGTATGCAGCGGTGCACCACCTTTTGGCCTCGCATACATAGCTGCACAACTGGTGCAATAACTCCTGTTGTCTTGAGTGTATCGGGCGACGACCAATCGTAGTACGGTTTACCCTTACTACCATATTCAATCGGCGCAACGACTAGCTTGTAATAATGATGCATCAGCACCAGCGCACGTAGCGGATCAACAAGCGACGCTGCTACCATCGGCTCATCAGGCATATCTAGCTCCAATGTTTGCCATTCTTCGTCAGATATCTCCTCAGGTACATTATACTCATCGTAACCCACAGCCAACCCGCTACCGTTGTAGCCAAGGTCTGGCAGCTTCTTGGCATAGTCTGGCAGGTACGCTGCGATGGCAAGGTCGATATTCTTGGGTAGAGTTTTGCCTATGTCATAGCCCGTCCGCTCAGTCAGTGGTAGATCCTCAGGTGGCAGCCCAGCACTGAGGTACGCTTCACACACGATGAGGTCGCCTAGTATAATAGTCACTTCGTTGATATCATGATTGCTATATTCGCTATTCTCGTATGCTCTGCACCGCACTGCATCATACACCGTGTTTAAAGCGGCAATCTTCTGACCTGATTGTGATGCTTCTTGCTCTGTCTGTGGTGTGGCAGTCTCTCCTGATAGAGTTTCGCGCATATTATTTCTCTGCCCACCACCACACTGGCCCTTGCGGTGTGTCACGCACGGCGATGTGTTGCGCGGCAAGCTCGGTGCGTAAGCGATCGGCTGTGGGCCAATCGCGGGCTTCGCGAGCATGCTGGCGTTGGAGGATGAGCTGCTTTGCCTCATCAGTAATGTCTGGCGTTGACTCACAGAGATCGAGACCAAGTAGCTGATCGATCGCCACCAGCAGCTCCTCCAATCCACGATGATACACTGCTGCCAGTGGCCGCGCGAGCACCCGATCAAATGCTTCATCGATGAGCCGCAGCGCCTCGGGGGTATTAAGGTCATTTGCGAGCGCCTCGCGCACTACCCCACTTGCTGCCAGGAGTGACACATGGCTCGATTGTTTGTCACTCTTACGCTGGTCATCATCCAGACTCTCATACGTCTGGTGGCGCAGGCACGCTACTTCATACCACTTGCGCAGGCGGTTGCGCGCTGCACTGAGGTTTTCCCAGCTAAAGTTCCCCTCGTGCGAGTAGTGGCTCTGTAAGACGAATAACTTGTACTCCATGGGGGTGTAGCCCCGCTCAGCGAGGTCGGTCAAGGTATAACCATTGCCCAGGCTCTTGCTGATCTTCGTGCCATTAACCTTGAGGTGGTTACAGTGCAGCCAGTAGTGGGCAAAGGGTTGGCCCGTCGCAGCCTCGCTCTGAGCAATCTCGTTGCTGTGGTGTACAGGGATATGATCGATCCCACCAGTGTGGACGTCGAGCGTCGCGCCAAGGAAGTGCATTGCAATCGCCGAGCATTCCAAGTGCCACCCCGGGAAGCCCATCACTGGCGCGCCGTCAGTTGATAGCTGGTCGAGCAGCTCCGGTGGCGTGGGCCACTCCATGTCGCGTTTGACGCCAGCTGGCGAGAACTTCCATAGGGCAAAATCGCTCGCGTGGCGCTTCTCGCTATTGGGACCAATCCGTGCCCCCGCCCGCAAGGCTCGCAGATCGAGCCGGGCAAAGTCTGCATAGGCCGGGAAGGTACTGGTATCAAAATAAATCCCATCACTCGTCTGGTAGGTGTGCCCCTTACGCTTGAGAGTAATAGCAAGCTGGATTTGCTCGTCAATATAGTCGGTGGCACGGGCCAGCTGACTCGGCGGTGTTAAGTGCAACGCGTTCATCCCGCGGATGAAGTCATCGGCGTAGAATTTAGCAATCTGCCAGGCGGTCTTGCCCTCACGGCGTGCACCCTTCTCGAGCTTATCTTCACCTTCATCGGCATCACTCGTCAGGTGGCCAACATCGGTGATATTCATCACACGCTCCACCTCATAGCTCTCCGCCTGAAGCATGCGCACCAGGATATCCCAGTAGATATACGCCGCCCAGTTGCCAACATGCAAATAGCTATACACCGTTGGCCCACAGGTGTAGAGCGACACCTTGCCAGGCTGGAGCGGTACAAATGTATCGAGGTGACGAGTCAGTGTATTAGCAAACTTAATCGCCATGGGCTGCCTCGCTCTCATCATACTCAACGAAGGCCCGGCTGGCTGCCTCGACGATCTCGCGCATCGCTAGCTGGTAATCCTCATACATCCGCCAACCCGCTGCATAGGCATGGCCACCACCACCAAAGTAGCCAGCGATCATTGCCGCTACTGGCGCATTGCTACGGATCTTGCCAGTCAGCTTGCCATCGGGGTAGGTCTTGATAGCAATCGCCACATCTACCCCTTCCACCAGGCGCATCTCGTCTAGCACAAGCATACTGGGGTTATATTGGTCGCTATATTCCTGGATCTCCTCCCACGGGATATGAATAAGTGCCAAGCGGCCATCTAGCATATACTCGATCCGCTCGATCAAGCGCCCTTTGTAGCTAAGGATCTCTGGCGCTTTTTTCATAAAGTCACGGCGGCGCACCTCAATGGCGGCATTGCTTGCGCCCAGCCGGGTCAGCTCTGCGACGGTCTGGATGGAGTTGGCTGTGGTGTTTTGCGTTGTTAGGCCCAGGCTATCGCTCATGATCGCGATGAGGAGATTCTCTGCCGCTTGTGGGTTGATCGCCCACTGAGCATGCTGTGCAAGATTGTAGATGAGCTCACCAGTCGCCACCACATCTTGATTGATAAGTGTATGGTCAAAGCTTAGGGTACTCTCCGTCGCGTGGTGGTCCAGCACGAGCACTGGGTGCGTCGTAAGGAAGGCGTGAGCACTCGGTGCTTCGAGCACCTTACTGAGCAAGATATCTGCACTGGTATCAACAATAATCGCCAGCTCAGCACTGCTGTCAAACTCATCAGTAATGCGATCCCAGCCGCGAATATACCGCAAATATTTGGGCACTGCCACCGGGCAATAGAGCGTCACCTGCTTGCCCAAATCGCCCAGGATCTCCTCCAGCGCGAGGCTACTGCCGACACTGTCGCCATCGGGGTTTTCAGCTTGGATAATAATAATTTTGTCTGCGCATTGAACCGCGCGTATCACTTCGTCAAACATCCTCTTTAGTGTAGCAGAATTTGCCAGCAGGCGCGAGGTATGGTGCGGTGGATTTATAGCCTGATATATAAGCCGCAGGGTCGTAGTTAAGCAAGGACGAATTGTGATGAATATAGTGAGCGGGGTCTATTCTTATTTGCATAATATCATAGAAATATAGTACGGTAGTTTTAGTAGTACTAGTACGGAGATTTTATGATAGGCTACGAGAAAACTCAACACCGACCAAGCGATCAAGCACATGAAAGCAAACAGACAGCAACCTTGCGGCAAAAATTCGGCGCGAAATTTCTAGAGCTAGCCGAAAGAACAAAAGGTTTCATAGACACCGCACGAACGATATACTGGCACGGCTTCCCGCTCCCTCCATATGAAAAGGATAAACCGGCAACTCCTAGAGAAATGAATTCAGAGAAATAACCAAGCAAAATACCAGAATCTATATCAGTACTAACGATCCTTAGTTGCCTGTCTGCGCCTTCTCTACCAGCTTCTTGCCGCCACGCTCAAACCAGCGTGTATAGGTGGGGCTACTGCCGCTTACTCGCTCACGCCACAGGTTCATGGCATCGCGGCTGTAACTGAGAGTCTCGATCGCTTCCAGCCCACGGCCACGGTATAGGTTACCCGCTGCACCCGGGCCACCATTGTAGCCAGCAGCAACAAGCTCAACGCACTCATTCTCGGATAGATTGCCGAGCGGCACACACAGCTGATCGCGTAAATGCGCTAGGTAGGCCGCGCCAAAGGCGATGCTCGTTGCTGGGTCATACAGATCGTACTGAGTACGAGCTGGCCGAACAAACTTAGCGGCAATCTCCTTGCCTGTGCTATCCGTCACCTGCATCAAACCACTCGCCACACCACTATGCGCCTTGGGGTAACCACCGGATTCCAGCGTCATGATAATCGCCACCAGCTGCGGCGAAATACTGTACTGCCGGGCCTGCTTGGTAATCTCACCCTGCCAGCGCTTAACGGTATCTGGCATCCAGGCAGGCAAGGTGTTATCTTGGCTCGTGAGTGCTACATTTGCAGTGTCCTGCGGTGTTTTGATAAACCGTGCCAACATACCATGCTGCCACGCGAGATACACACCACCTACGAGCACAAGTACCAGCGCTGCACTCATAAGCCCCCAGCGATTGCTCTGCACCCAACGTGTTAGCTTCTTCGTCCATTTCTTTGATTTTGCCATTGTTTTAGTATAGCAAATAAACGCGTGTTGTTTCTTCTCTTGATGAGGCCATCTTTTGTTTTCTCTTTAAACCTCTGTAGTTATCGCGTCCACTCCGAGAATGTGACAAAGCTAGATTCTGGAAGGATGAGGTTTCTTTTGATTGACAACTCCCTCTTCCTCCACTATGGTATATATTATGACAAATTCTCCAGATGATACCACTGTTACCCAGCAACAAAGGCTACAGGCAAGCCAGCTCCCAATCGACCCAGTCAAGATAAAAGCAATGATCGACTACTACATCGCAGAGTACCGCGAGCAGCTGCTTGATCGGGATTTGCTCGAGCAGACGGTAGCAGAGGATGAAATGCTCTGGGATATCAATATATGGAAGATAGTTGCTAGACTCACCACTGCTCTACGCCAGTCTAATTGTGATCCCTACTCTGATAGTTATTTTGATGAGCAGACTATAACCGAGTGTAGACGCTTCGCAACCGATCTCCTACGCGACCTGCAGAAGATTAGCAAAGATATCCCCGGTCTTGCTGCAAAACTCCCCAAGATTAAGCAAGACGTCTGGGAGTTTCTAGATGTCATTATGCCAAATTCGCAGCCAACACAAGCAATGCGGTCGAGCACTCTTGAGCTCCAGCGCGATGAGTCTGGCGCTGTGTCACTCCAGACCATCCCTGCCGATCTTGAGCCACAGGAGCTCTTTCATCAGCGATACCGTGAGTATATCAAAATGGGTGATGCACCAGATGGAGCAGCCCGCTTGCAGGAGCTACGCGAATCGCTCAATGCTCGTATTGCTGCCGCCAGAGATATGCAGCGCAATGATATCGATTGGCCTTTTTATCACCTTCTCGGCGATGCCGATACCCTCCACTTGCGCACTCAAGATGCTCATGATTTTACTCGCATTTGCACGATTGCGAGCCTTTGCCAAGAAATGGCCTATCGGCACTTTAGATATAACCCTGCGACAACAACACCCTCGCAAGATCGAGAAGTCAGTCAATATATTTCATCAGCTCAGCGAGAAATGCGTACGATCATCGAACTCCTTCTCGAATTCGATGATGATGGTGTAGCGAAGGCACAGCAACTCGAGCAGTATGTCATCAGCCCCTATATCAGGGCAGAAATTGATGCCGAGTATGTCATACATGGTAAGGATCCAGACGGCACACGCCAAGCCCGCGCCTCTACTTATGTTATTGCACCCGAGGATGAAGAGTATACACTCCACCCTGTTGTTAATTCCTTGAACGACCGGCGCTTTATCTTCGATCAGCGGATCCGTGATGCTTACATTACCATCATCACCAAGCATCCAGCAGGGCAATCTTCTTCACAATTGTTTGACGACTACTATATTGTAAGTCTCTGCGCCAAGCATGGCGAGCAAGCGGTCGCTCGGAAGGCTGCCTGGGATAGAGTGAATTATTATTTCTACCAAACAGATGAGATAGAGGAAATCCATTTCTATGTGCTTTTGCTCAAAGATGAGCTAGGAGAGGCCGAGCGAGTCAAACAGTGGGTTGCACAGCAATTTCGCGACAACCCAAACAGCGAGCTTGCAACGCTTTATTTCGAATGTATCGGTTATGACTATGACGTATTTCGCTTTTTGCAAGAAGCAACTGCGCGCGAAGCAACGTCGCCAATAAAGGCGCTCGACCAGCAAGTTGAGAATCTTAACACACTCGAAAGTACTGTCAGCAAATGCCTCTATAACTTTGTCGAGAAGCAAGAAGCCGCCGAAGAGCAGTGGCGTCTCCACGCAGAATCAGCATAATAACATCTTCACTACACCGCGCGCCGCCCCTCCAGCGCGTGGCCGAGGGTTATTTGGTCGGCATATTCAAGGTCAACGCCGACGGGGATGCCGCGTGCCAAGCGTGTCATCCGCACCCTTAGGCCTGCCTCGGCAATGTGCCGCTGCAAGAAGAGCGCGGTCGACTCGCCCTCCACACTTGCATTGGTGGCAATAATCACCTCCTCTACTGCGTCATTGGTAATACGCTCCAGCAGCTCGGGGATGTGCAATTGCTCTGGCCCTACCCCATCAATCGGTGAGATGACGCCACCCAGCACATGGTACGTCCCCTTGTAGTGGCCTGTGCGCTCCAGCGCCACGATGTCGAGTGGCTCCTCCACCACAGCAATCTGCTTACGATTGCGCTCTGGGCTACTATAGAGCGGCGAAACGTCTTGATCAGGGTCCATTAGAGCAAAGGTGATGGGGCAGGTCGCAACAGCAGTGTGAAGCTGTGTGATGGCCTGGGCAATGCCCTGGCTCGTCCGTCCATCGGCTCGCAGCAAAAAATACGCATAGCGCTCTGCCGTGCGTGCGCCCACTCCTGGCAGGTGCCCTAGTTCGTCTATTGCCCGTTGCAGGGCCTGAGGCAGAATATCTGCCATACTAGCTAGAACCCGAGGTTGCCAAGCCCACCCATCAGTGGCTGCATTTTCTTGGCAGCAATCTCTTGCGCCTTGGCCATACCGTCGCGGATTGCAATCTTGAGCCAATGCTCTAACTGATGGATATTATCCAGATCCACCTTACTTGGGTCTATCTTTATATCCTTGATCTTCATATCAGCTGCAATCTGCACAATCACTGCACCATCACCAGCATCAACCTCTATAATCTCCTTCTCTAGTGATTTCTGTATTTTTTGCACCTTGATCGCGCTATTAACCAATTTCATTTTGTCGCCCATTGCCATACTTCTTCATTTCCTCCGTTTCTTGGCTGTCGTACTCGATTTATTATACATGATTTGGCGGATAGCTGGAAGGGATACTCGATCGCTCAGCGCCTCTCATCCTCATTATTGATGATTACTATCAAACGAAAAATCACCAACCGCAACCCGTGCATCAGCATGATGGGTATGATACACCTCTTGGTCCAGCACACATACTTCGGTCACATCCAATACAACAACCGCAAGATAATGTCCACTTCGGATCGATTGCCCATCCAAAACCTGTGCGCAACTCAGCCTAGTTCCTATGGCATAATACCCTGCTCTACCAGCCAACGGTAGTTCCAGCCATCGTTTGATTCGGTTTTATAACTCCAGAAAAAGTGAGCGTCGGCGCTGGCAAAAGCTGTTTGCTGCGCCAGTATGTAGGCGGTAATGGTCGGCGGGATCATGGCAATGGCGGGCGGCAAAATCGCGCTCCACTCACCAATGATGGTTGGGCGCTGCAACGACTGGTGCATGTGGGTAAATTCATCCACAATACTCGCGTGCTGGTCATAATCCACCAGCGCTAAGTTGGCCGCCCCAAAGCACTGGTAGTGGTGAATATCGAGCCAATCACGGGGCTGCGCCCGGCGCCACCGCGGCAGCTGGTAGGCGTCACTGATAATAATGCGCGTTGTGGCTGGCACAATACGGCGCAACCAGCCAGTTGTGCGGCGCGACCACAGCCGCAGCAGCCAGTGCTGCAGCCAGTTTTTGGTGAAGGGCTCGTTCAGCAGCTCAATCCCCCAGAGCTGCGGGCTTGCACTATAGCGCTCGGCAAGCTGTATGAGGATACGGCGGGTTGCCCGGCGGTTTTTGGCCTGGTACCAGCCTGTCTGCGGCATGCGGTTGCCACTCCCGCTGTGGTCGCCCAAGTTCTGTGCGCCAGGCGCCGCGTGTAAATCAAGCAAGACACGCATATGGTATTTTTTAGCCATTGCAAAGCACCAGTCCAGCTGCTTGGTAGCCTCGAGGTAACCATCCTGGCTTTCCAGCACCCAGTAACCAACCGGCACACGCAGTGCATCGATACCGTGTGCATGCAGCCAGGCAAAGTCCGCTTCGGTCATAAATTCCTGCCGGTGCTTGGCAATGCGCTCTGGGCCGTCTGGTTGCATCATCAGTTGATGCTCGTTGCTCGCATCGGTGCCCGCAAAGACCGATGGCGTCATCCAGCGCTCAAGCACCAGCCACCCACCCAAGTTAACACCGCGTAATGGTTTATGCATATGCTTTATTATACCAGTGCAGAAGCCAGGCCACGGGCAGAAGGGTGTTACAAGTACATTACAGTATGGCGCGCCTCAGGTGTTTTGCCTAGTAAATGCACATCTATGGTATATAAAAATGGCTCCAAAGAGCCATGTGATAAATCTGTGGTGACCTCACCGGGAATCGAACCCGGGTTGCTGGGATGAGAACCCAGTGTCCTAACCGCTAGACGATGAGGCCGCCTAGTCACTATAGCAAAAAAATCGACACTTGTCTAGCGATAATGTTGTAAAAAAGGCTTGACATACCATAATCATAATGCTACACTGATCGTGTCATGCACTTGCATGGTGGAGACAACTAACACAAACAGCACTCGATACAGCCATCGCAAGCCACGAGATGCAGGAGAACCCATACTGCATTTGTCTGGTTTGTTCACGCTATAACTGTGCAAATTCACACTTGGCACCCGTGCGAGAGGTGCCAAGCAAAGGAGGACTCCTTGGGTATCTTACCCAGCCCAGGAGATGTGCGATTTTCACTTCCCACGCGGGGAGTGATTTTCGTTTGGCAAAATATTCTGGTGCGGTGTGAGGCGATTGATCGGCAAGCGGAAGCCAAAGGTGCTACCCTGCCCCTCCCGCGAATGAAAGATCAGTTCGCCATGGTGTCCCAGTACGATCTTCTTTGCTAAAAATAGCCCAATCCCTGTACCATCGGGCCGCTGCAGCTGGGCATTATGCGCCCGGAAGAACTTTGTAAAGATCTTGCGCTGCTCACCCTGCGGCACTCCAATGCCATGGTCTTGCACCGTGCACACGACCCAGCCGTCCTTGCGGTAGAGTCGTACCGTAATAACATCAGCACCAGGCGAATAGTAAATGGCATTATCAATATAATTAACGATAACTTGCCGGAGTTTATTCTCGTCGATTAGCAGAGGTGGTATAACCCCACGCGGTCGATAATCCACCCGCAAACGATGGCGCTCAGCAATGAGCTGGATAGACTCGATACTCTGTGCCACCAGCGCGGCAACATCGCCTAGGCGGAAATCGACTGTGAAGTTGCCAGTGCGGATGCGCGACACATTAAGGAAGTTGCCAATCAGCTGTACCATTCGCTCGCTACTCGTAAAGGCCTCAGTAAGGAAGGTGCGCTGCGTGGCATTAATCTCACCAGCGTCACCCTCCAGCACCATCGATATATAGCCCTTCACACTAGTGAGCGGTGTACGCAGCTGGTGGCTCGCCATACTGACAAACTCATCCTTCGCGGCATCGAGCTCGCGCAGGCGGCGGTTCGAAGCGCGCAGTTGGCGCGTTGCGTGGTCTACCGCTTGGGTGAGCTGCTGCTGGAACTGTTGCGTGGTATTGTGGCACTGCTGCGCCATCAGCGTCACCGCGCATTGCTGGGCTATCATTGCAAGAGTGGCTCGCTGCGCAGTAGTATACGTGGCTCGCTCAGCTGGCGGGCCCAGTACGATATATCCACAGTGATTGCCCTGCCACACCAGCTGCAGCACTACAGCAATGTTGTAACAACGAAGTGCATGGTGCTTGGGTAACATGACAGTCACTGTACGAGCCGTTGCTTCTTCACACAGCGGCAAGAGTATATCGACAGAGGTAGCGCATTCATCTGGCAAGTCAATTAGCGGCGGCGCTCTATCCACCATTATCATTACCCCACACCAAGTCGGCTGGGCAACCGCTCTTAGCGCTGTGCGTACCGCTGCTACCACTTCTGCAAAGTCAGTCGCACGAGCTAGCGCACTACCCAGTGCTACCAGCGGCTCGGCTGATGTAGATGTCATGCTTGATTTTGGGCGATTTTGTTCCATTTTCATGCTACACCTGCTATTATAAAGCAAATGGTTAAAATTGCCATCATTGAAGACGACCAAACCATTAGCCAAATGTACCGCATGAAGTTCGAAGCGGCTGGCTTTGCGGTGGAAGTCGCAGGCGATGGCAAAGCTGGCATCATGCTCGTGCAACGGACTCACCCCGATATCATCCTGCTCGACCTCCAGATGCCCCACCTCAATGGTGCTGACACGCTCGAGCATATCCGCGCCTACTCATGGGGTAAGGCCATCCCTGTTATCATTCTCACCAACCTTGGCCACGAAGAAGCTCCAAAGAAACTCCAGCACCTCGGTGTCCACAGCTACATCGTCAAAGCAGAGCTCACCCCCAGCCAAGTCGTCAAGCGAGTGGAGGAAGCTTTGACGGAGCGTGGGATAATAACGGAATAGCAACAAACTAAACTACTAGTGAAGCCACCAACACCGCTCGGCGGCCAACTCGTCAAGTTGAAAACCGTCAAATTGCAAGCCCCGGAGTCGTGGCAGCAAAGGACGTATCTGTTCATCAAAAGCCACGAGTTGTGTGCGGTAGTCTTGCATCTGCTGTATTTGCTCCGCGTCTGTTAGCAGTCCTTTGTCGACAAACCACTCGAGTGTTGCAAGCACGTTATGTACACGATCGAACTCATCAGAGTAGCTATTGTAATGGAACCACTCGTAGTCTTCACGAAGCCATTCGACTGAATCTTGACTCATGTCCTTGGCAAGGCGAGGAAGTGCTGTTTCGGTGGCATACTCCATCGTATGACGAACGGCGTCTCGGCAGAATTCTGTATTGATTGTAGGTTTCAGGATTTCGACAATGATGTCTGCGCCGTCGCGCAATGACTGTGCATCGAAGGTGTCGGGAGCTTGGGGTGCTACATCATCATTTAGGCGTTCAGTCCGTTCTTTATACTCCAGGCAGTACGATAGCGCATCGATATAATGCTCACGTGCCATCGGTTCACCTTCTTCATACTCAAGTACTGAAAAGTAACTTGCTCCATAGGCTAAGGTGAACAGTTGTAGCACTTCTTGATAGATAGGGTCGTCGCACGAGTCCTTAGATTTGACGACAGTGCTTTTAAACCAATCGTCAGGAGTGAGCCCAGATTCACTTGCCCATTTTTGATATAGTATGCTTGGCATTTTTTACCTCCATTGTTTTCACAGATCTTTTATTATTTTACTTAATTCTACCACATCATTTTCCTTGTGCAATTGCAAAAAACTTCAGCTTAACCAACAATAACCAATCCGCACATTCTTCAATAATCAACAGATTAATGACTACATTTGGCGTATGTGCTATCTTTGTAAATCATCTTTGCCCGGTAACTCCTCATCACCCCCCCTACTCCATCTCTATATGCGTGATATGTACGTTGCATTAAGTCTCTTACTCACGTAATCTATACTACGGTCATACAGACCTTATGCTACCAGTCTCACAAATCGGAGGCAGTTTGGATTCTCACGTCAGTGGTGGTACAATAGGGCTAGTAAGCACCCGTAGCTCAGCGGATTAGAGTACTTGGCTTCGAACCAAGTGGCCGCAGGTTCGAATCCTGCCGGGTGTACCAACTTTGTTCTATATATCCCAGCACGCTCTGGGTTTTTTATATGGCACTATTTACTATTCATTTTGCGGCCGCACTATACAAAAAAGGGCTAGCGCACTACCAACCCCTTTTGTTGCACTACTGCTACAACCGCTATTAACGAGGATAATAGTATGTCGATGACCGCATAGGTCTAGTTGTGTTTGTTGTATCCCACAGCATAATCACTCCAGCTGCCAGCAAGATCAAGAAGACAACAATCGCCACTGCTGCCAAGACAAGACCAACAATGTAGGCGATCTTAAGCCCCTGCGCCCACGTCTTGTCGCGCTCTGTTGCAACGTATGGCATGCCGTTTGCATCTGCTGTGGTACTCGTCAGCAAGAAGAAGTCGACGATACCCCAGACAGATAGGACAAACAGCCCTAACAGCGAAACGATATTAACATACGGCACAGCTGATGTTACCGTACAGCCCACTGCAATCCAAAAGCGGATCTTGCCCAGCTCGTCGCCACGATACCAACGAGCCAAGCCATACTGCCCCATAAACGCAGCAAGGGCAACAACCGCCAAGTAGTTGCGCGGTGAGGTATCAACTGGCGCAGGCGCAGCGGCTGGCACTGCTGGCTGGCTGGCAGCTGGAGCTGCTTGCGATGCTACCTCAGTTGGTGGTGTTGGTTGTGCTGTAGGTTGTTCATTTGCCATTGCTATTCTCCCGATTAAACTCTCTTGCCTTATGGTAATGCGTTTTTGGCAAAAAGACAAGCAAGCGCGAGCAGTGCAGTAAGAAAACCTTTTAATTCACTCCACGACCTCTTGACAGAACCCCAAGCTATCCGCTATAGTAAAAGGGCTTTGCACGGATAGTGCAGACACAACATGGGCCAGTAGCTCAGCTGGTTAGAGCACCTGCCTCTTAAGCAGGGTGTCGAGGGTTCGAGTCCCTCCTGGCCCTCCATAGTATGTAGTCCTCGGTATTCCCAGAGGACTGTTTGCTATAGAGATACCTATCACTAGTATTAACCATATATTTACGAAAGGATTACGCCTTATGCCCACTCCATCGCTCAACGGCCGCGAGCTCGCAAGCTTCATCAAGCAGCGCCAAGCCCGCCAAGTACGCCACTTACGCCAAGCGCATAGCATCACCCCCAAGCTGCTCATTGTCACTCCGCTTGACGCATCGGGGCCAATCAATGCCTACGTGCGCTACAAGCAAGCCTATGCTACTGATATCCTCGTTGAGACAGAAGTAGCGCCAACCGCCGAGACAGATATGCCGGGCGTGATCGACCGAGCAAACAACAACCCACACGTCCACGGTATTATCGTCCAATTGCCGCTCAACGACCCATCACAAACAGATACCATCGTGCAGCGCATCTCTCCCGCCAAGGACGTCGATGGCCTAAGTGGCCCACAAGCTGCTTATACGCCAGCAACGGCACAAGCAATCGATTGGCTACTGGCAGGTTACAACATTAGCCTCGACGATAAGCAGCTCGCCATCATCGGGCGAGGGCGGTTAGTAGGCGCACCACTAGAGCGGCTGTGGCGCGACCGTGGCTTGACAGTAACAGTGTGCGACCGCCAAACGCCTAATACTACAGAGATCATCGCTGCAAGTGACGTCATCGTCACCGCTACTGGCCAGCCCCATCTCATTACAGCGGATATGGTCAAAACAGGTGCAGTGGTCGTCGATGCTGGCACAGCAAGCGAAGGTGGTGTTATCGTTGGCGATGTCGACCCAAGCGTGCGCGAGCGCAGTGATGTCACTCTCACCCCAGAAAAAGGCGGCGTCGGCCCTCTCACTATCGCCGTGATGATCGACCACGTTATTCAAGCGGCGCAGACAACAATCGAGTCGAGAGAAGAGTAGTATTAGATTCCATAAGAGTTAGCAGTGCTTGCAGGCTTGTTGTTATCTAGGTTTAGGTCGACACACCTTGCAGATATATATCATGAGTGATATATTATACCTATGGATATTCGTACTGACGTTTCACTCAAACCATATTTGACGATGCAGCTTGGTGGCAACGCCCATACTATGGTTGACCTCTATACCAATGATGATGTCGTGGCAGTGTGCACGATGGCCCGCCAGCAGCAGGCCGAGCTCTTTGTCCTTGGTGGCGGGAGCAACACTCTAGCCCAAGACAGCGGCTTTGCTGGCATTGTGGCGCGCAACCGTATTCCAGGCTTCTCGATCATTGCTGAGGACGATGCGTCGACGACGATTACCATTGGTGCAGGAGAAGTTCTCGATACTGTCGTGGCCAAGACAGTAGCCAGTGGTCTGAGTGGCATTGAGGCACTATCGGCTATCCCAGGTACAGCAGGCGCTGCGCCAGTGCAGAATGTTGGTGCGTATGGGCAGGAGATTGCCGACACACTCGTCTCGCTCGAGGCATATGATCGCCAGCAAGAGCGGTTTGTGGTGCTGAGCGCTGCCGACTGCGCGTTCTCGTATCGGCACAGTATTTTCCGGGGCCGCGAGATGGGGCGATATATCATCACAAGCATAACGCTCCGCCTACGTAAGGGTTTGCCGCAGCCACCCTTCTACCAAGCCGTTCAAGATTATCTCACCACCCACGCTATAGCAGAGCCTACCCCGCAAGACATTCGCCGAGCCGTCATGACAATCCGTGCTGGCAAGCTGCCTGACCCAGCCAAGCTCCCCAATACTGGCTCATTCTTCAAAAATGCGATTATTTCAAGTGAAGAATTTTCTCAGCTCCAGCAGCACTACCCCACAGCACCGCACTATGCGCTGCCCGATGGGCGCGTCAAGGTGCCATCGGGCTGGCTCATCGAGCAAGCGGGGCTCAAAGGTAGCGTCCTCCACGGCATGAAGGTACACGATAAGAATGCAGTCGTGCTCATCAATCAATCGGCCACCAGCTACCGCGATCTTGCTGCCGCTCGCGAGGAAATTATTCGCTCAGTGGAGGAAAAATTTGGCATCACCATTGTGCAAGAACCGCTAGAAATGCCAGCGGCGTGACGAGTCAAATAACATACAGTACCTGTAGATATTTTTGTCTTTTTACCCTTTTCATCAATAATTTTTGCGATACATATAGTCAAGAAAGTAAAATTGACTATATATTTTTGAGTATCTGTATCTCACTGATTTTGCTTGTTCTCAGCCGGCTTTATTCTTTTCTATCGGACGAGCACGAAGTTTATTTCGTCCTACTGGAGAATTCTTTTCTTATTGCCCCCTATTTGGTGACCTATGGGCCGTAGTTGAGGCAAAGCAAGCCATAATCACCTCGATTCAACTTCTCACCTCTTGCACTTTTACCTCAAAACCCTTATGCTAATTGCATGAGGGTACAACGCGGGTATACAATCGTGGAAATTATTATTGTGCTAGCAATTATGCTAGTGCTGCTAGTGCTGGGTGTGGTGACACTCAATAATACGCAGCGTTCCTCGCGCGATACTGCTCGCACAACCACTGTTGAGACAGTAGCACGCAGTCTTGAGTCTTTCTACAACGGCGATGCGACTGGCACGTCGGGCGAGCAAGGACACCGCTATCCGTCGGCCGAACAGTTTTTGACTTCGCTTGATGGTACGGCAATTCGTCATATCCTCCCTGGACTACCCGAGGATAGCTATCAATACCCATCGCGCAGTGGCCAGCAAGCGCTCTTCGTCCAGTCGCCAAGCAATGGTATTAGCAAAGATAGTGCATCGATTGACCGCTTCGTCTACGAGCCACGCGCCCGCGATGGTTCGCTCTGTGTCACCACCAGCCAAGAGTGCAGCCGTTTCTTCCTCTACTACCGGCTAGAACACGCACCAACAGTAACGATAACCATCACGAGTAACCACCAATGAAGCATAGTCCAGACGCTGGCTTTACTCTGGTAGAGATGTTGGTGACGATGGTGCTGGGCGTACTCTTTGTTGGGACGCTATACCAGCTCTATATTGTGACGATCCAGGGCGCCACAGAGGCCAATCGCGACGCCAAGGCGAGCATTGTGGGGTACGAGCTGCTCCGCCGCGAAGTTGGCGATGGTACACCAACGCCGTGCACAAACCGCGCAGCCAATCGCAATCTCACGACTGATCACTCGCTCGATACCGATGGCTTACCTCAGCCCATTAGTGCCACCATCGTCGTCGATTGCCCATATAGCACTACCGCACCACAGATAAGCCGTGTATCGGTAACGGTGCGCTACGGGCAAGGCTCTAGCCAATCGGAGGTTCGCCATGCGATTCTCAGCAGCCACTAATATACGAGAGCGAATACAGCAGCTCATCCGCTGTATCTACGCTGCGCGGCGACAAGAGCGCGGCTTCACTGTAGTGGAGATGCTAGTAGTGATCCCTATTATTGTAGTGGTGGTTGGCGTATTAGTCGCTGCTTTGGTGGGGCTGCTAAGCTCGATTGTTATCTCCAATCAGCGCGGTGCACTGACGTATACTATGGAAGATACACTTGACCAAATCGAGCAAGACGTCCGCCTAGCGACAAAAGTCGAGAGCAAGGCCATCGCAGCCAACTGGGCACAGCACTACGCGAGCGATAATGTCTTGATCCTTACTCAATATGCCACCGATCGCAACCCCTCCGACCCTCAGCGCGAGCTTATCTACCTCAATAGCCAAGCTAATTCCTGTCGCACACAGGCTGAGCTGGCCGCCAAACTCTATCGTACAAATAACCCACTTACCGTCAAAGTCGTATACTTTGTGCAAGGCACTACCCTCTGGCGGCGGACTATCGTGCCAAGCCAATACGAATTCAATGATACCAACCCCAGCAACAACACAATGTGCGGCCAACCCTGGCAGCAGAGTACCTGCAATTACATTGGTGGCTACTGTAAGGCGCTCGACACTCGCGTCGCAAGCAACGTATCGAGCATTCGCTTTGGCTATGCAACGGGTTTTCATCAAGCAGCCAGCACTACGCCAAATGATAGCACCACCGTCATCTCTGCCACAGTAGATATCGCTGCTCTGAGCACTGGCCAGACCATTCATGCTCGGGGGTCGATGCAGGCTCGGCGAATTAATAATTAGCTCAATCGAGAAAACAATAGGCAGCGTGTAGCTCAGGTATTCTAGCTATACTAGCGCGCCATTAGCCACGATTCAGCCTATGCTGGTGCGCACACTATCTCTGAAAAATATTCTCATATATCTGTACTCAAAAAGCTTGTGTTTAATGAATGTTCGTAGTATGATCGTAATATAATCAGTAACAAGGAGGGGTAACTCTGTATGACAACAAAAACTCAACGTAACCTGCGCGGTTTCACAATTGTCGAGCTTCTCATCGTGATTGTGATCATTGCCATCCTAGCGGCTATTACCATCGTCGCTTACAACGGTATCCAGCAACGTGCTCGCGACTCTGCAGCTGCTGGCGCTGCATCGCAGCTCTCGACCAAGGTAGAGGCATGGAACAGCCAGAAGGGTGAATACCCAACAGCCGCACAAGTCAATGATAATCTTGTTGACGATAAAGTGACTGAGGCAAAGATTGATCCAGACCTCAAGAAGAAGATCATCACAACTGGCGCACCAAACAACGACACTCCTGTCTTGTATACCCAGTGTGGTAGTGGTAAGGGTGCAAAAATCACCTACAAGAAGGGTGATAAAACCGAAGATATCGTCCGAGGCACCTGCTAAGCTTATCCTCTCAATTAACAAAAAACACCCGCTCTCTGGCGGGTGTTTTAGATATGCGATGTATTACTACTGCGCCTAGCGAGACACGATTATCAATGACAGCAACAAACTCCCTAACCTTCTGTCTATTCCGTCGGCACTGGGAAATCCGCCAAGAAGTGTGCAACATCGGTGCGGAGCTTAGCTAGCTCTGCCTCATCATCACGGTAGTCGATGGCTTGCTGCATCCACTCAGCAATCTGCGGCATATGCTGCGGCTCTAAGCCACGCGTTGTTGCCGCTGGCGTACCGAGGCGAACGCCGCTAGGGCGGAATGGCGGCAGTGGGTCATCTGGGATGGCATTAGCGTTAAGCGTCAAGCCAATCTTATCCATCGCAATCTCCACCGTCTTGCCATCAATCCCAAAGCTCGTGTGGACATCGGCCAAGATAAGATGGTTGCTTGTGCCACCTGTCACGAGCACAAAGCCGCGCTGCTGCAGTTCCCGTGCTAAGACAGCGGCATTAGCCACCACCTGTTGAGCATAGGCACGAAAGGCTGGTTGGAGCGCCTCACCAAAAGCCACTGCCTTGGCGGCAATCGTATGCATATGTGGCCCGCCCTGAATACCAGGAAAGACCGCTCGATCGATAAGTGTCGGAATATTCTCGAGTGTCTTGGCTGGGCGCTTGAGTGGGTTGCTCACCACTCCCTTGCTAACGATGAGCCCACCACGCGGCCCGCGCAGCGTCTTGTGCGTCGTCGTCGTCATAACATGAAAACCATAGTCGAGTGGATTCTCCGCTACCCCACCAGCAATCAACCCCGCGACATGCGCCATATCGGCCATGAGCAACGCACCAACCTCGTGGCCGATCGCCGCAAAGCGTGCAAAATCTAGCTGGCGCGGATAGGCACTAAAGCCCGCCAGGATGATCTTTGGTCGATGTTCTTGCGCCATCCGATGTAGCTCATCGTAGTCAATCTCGCCCGTTCTCACGTCCTTCATTTTGTAGCGAACAAAATTATACTCACGAGCACTATGTGTCACAGGTGCACCATGTGTCAGGTGACCACCATGACCTAGATCCATCGCAAGGATGGTGTCGCCTGGCTCGCACCATGCAAAATACACTGCTTCATTCGCCTGAGCACCACTGTGCGGCTGGACATTAGCATGGTCAGCCCGGAAGAGCTGCTTGGCACGGTCGATTGCCAGCTGCTCTACTTGGTTGGTATACTGTTGCCCGCCATAGTAACGCCGGCCTGGGTAACCCTCGCTATATTTATTAGTAAAGACGCTCCCAAGCGCCCGTAGTACATCACCAGAGACATAATTCTCGCTAGGGATGAGCTCCAAGCCTTCGCGTTGGCGTTGCTGCTCACGGGTGATAAGGGTAGCAATAGTTGTTTCGTGCATGGGTAATAACTCCTTGTTTGTTGGTTATATCTTAGGATTCGCTATGCACTTTTCATCAGATCATATGTGTAGTATAGCACAGCTACCCAATGTGGGGAGTTGCAGTACTTGACTACGTGCGTCTTGAGCTTGCGATAGCTCTCTTTTTCTCTAGTAGTATTGACGTACTATCGCATCTCTTTTGACATTACTCTCTGGTGTGAAGACTAGGCACTTGCTCGTGTAGTAAATATAGGCCTTGCGCACAGCTAAATGAAATAACAGAAAAGGGCTGATAGAGTTATTAGTGAGACTTCGCAGCCTAACTTCTGTATTTCTTTTTACAACACGAGATGCCTGTGTTTGACAATATATCACCGATGATATATTGTACAAGCATGGGAACAGCAAAATATCTCCGTAATATCGGAACACTCATCCAAGAAACCCGCCAAGCGCGCGGTATGACGCAAGCCGAGCTCGCTGCAGCACTTGGCACGAGCCAGTCGGCCATCAACCGCATCGAAAAGGGTGGCCAAAACATCAGCCTAGAAATGATTGCTCGCATTGGCGAGGTGCTGAGCAGTGAGATTGTCCGCATCAACAAAGCTGGTAAAACAAACTTCGTCATCAATGGTGGTGGCTCGCTCCACGGCGAGATTGAGGTAAAGACGAGCAAAAATGCCGCTGTCGCTCTGCTCTGCGCAAGCCTCCTTAATAAAGGCAAAACGACACTACACCGAGTGGCACGGATCGAGGAAGTTAATCGCATCATTGAGGTGCTCGAAAGCATTGGCGTGCGCTGCCGCTGGCTTGAACACAATGACCTCGAGATCACCCCACCACGCACCCTCCATCTAGACGAGATGGATATCGCCGCAGCTAAGCGCACCCGCAGCATTATTATGTTTCTTGGGCCATTACTCCATCAATATGAGTCATTCCAAATCCCCTTCGCGGGTGGGTGCAACCTTGGCACACGGACGGTTGGACCACATATGGCGGGCCTCGCACCCTTTGGCCTGACTGTCGAGGCAACGACAGATTACTACCAAGCAACAGCCAACCCACATATGGTTGAGCACGCCATCGTCCTTACCGAGCGCGGCGACACCGTCACTGAGAATGTTATCATGGCGGCAGCACTCCACCCAGGCATCGTGACGATTCGCAACGCCAGCCCCAACTACATGGTGCAAGACCTCTGTTTCTTCTTGCAAAAGCTTGGGGTGCAGATCGATGGCATCGGCACAACGACCCTCACTATCCATGGTGTCAGCGAGATCAACCAAACAGTCGAATATTGTCCAAGCGAAGACCCTATCGAGGCAATGAGCTTCATCGCAGCAGGTGTAGTGACAGACTCCGCTATTACCATCCGCCGAGCACCAATCGAATTCCTCGAGCTCGAGCTAGCAGTGCTGCGCGGTATGGGCTTACAATATGAGCTCTCCAGCGAGTACCCAGCGCGCAATGGCCAGACTCGCCTGGTCGATATTAGCCTGCACAAATCGACTCTCACCGCTCCACAAGACAAGCTCCACAGTATGCCCTTCCCAGGCATCAATATGGATAATCTCCCCTTCCTTGGTCTCATCGCCACGGTAGCAACGGGGCGCACTCTGGTGCACGACTGGAGCTACGATAACCGCGCCATTTACTTCACCGACCTCACTCGCCTTGGCGCACAAGTAGAGATGGTCGATCCACACCGCGTTTACATCAGTGGCCCTACCCGCTGGAAGCCTGCCGATGTCGTAGCACCGCCAGCCTTGCGCCCCAGCGTCGTCGTGATGCTAGCTATGCTCGCAGCTCCTGGGCGCTCCATCCTGCGTGACGTGTACAATATCAACCGAGGCTACGAAGACTTTGCTAACCGACTCAACACTCTCGGGGCGGATATCGAAACAATATGGGAATATTAGCCGCTTCTTAGCTTGTCTTATCCGCGCCAATAGAGAGCCTCTCATAATGAGAGGTCTCTTGCGCAGACTTTACATAAATAGAGCCTAAGTCTTAGAAAGTCTACCTTATCAGTATCAGCTCCCGTCCGCCAGTGTTTTGCCTGTTGAGCTGCGAAGATCGATTCTTATCTCGCATAGCATGAGAAAAAGAGTACAAAAAGCAAAAGTACACAAAACAGACACGTCAGGCGTGTGCCTTAAACTCCTGGCAATAACCAAAATAAAACCCCGGAATCATCCGGGAATTTATTTTGGGGTGGATAATGAGACTTGAACTCACGGCCTCCGGTGCCACAAACCAGCGCTCTAACCAAACTGAGCTATATCCACCAGACGATCGCACGGCAAACCTTACTGTGCTGCTGACATGCTGTATTGTAGCAGAGATAGCGCAGTTTGTCTATTACCTACAGCCATTCATTCTCAATCTCAAAACTTTACTACCTTATACCTCTCTCCTCTCACCAGGTTGCTTGCTTCTCCTCAGGTTTATTACCGCTTCTATAGTGAGTCTTCCTACCTGTAATAGGGGTCATCACTATATTTCATTGGGTAGAGCAGATGATTAAAAAATGACAAATGGATAAGGTAGGTAAATACTGAAGTTAACTAATTTAGCGCGCTTTCTTGCGACGCCACAGCGCCTCAACGCACATCACTAGCCACAGACCAAGCGCAATCACCCCAACTGCCCCACCAAACCACACATGCCCCGCACTATAGCCATACTGATTAACCATCCGAGTGAGCAAGCTAATCGCCACGACGTCACCAAGCAACGTAAACATATTGAGCGCGGAGAGGAGCGTTGCTTTGTATGTATGCTGCAGCTCACTGAGAATCTTTGACTGCAAAACAATCGGCCGCACTCGCGTATATGCAGTAAATAACACAACAGCAATGACCGCGATAATTGGGCTTGGCGTCACACCCATCAAGACAATACACAGCGCCATAATCCACGCATCGACCCAATAGAATGCCAGTGGCCGCAGGCGGTCAAACCAATACACATACCAGCCCAGTAACGCTCCACCCAAGCTCCCGACCGCCGCAATTACCCCAAACCACTCTACAGCAATACCAACGTGCTGGAAGAGTAGCTCGCGATATTCTAGCCCTTTATTAGACACACCAGCCAAGAAACCAACGAAGGTAAAGAGAGCAAGATTTTTCGCAGTAATGATTGCGCGAGCAGCCTGCCGTGGCTGCTGAGCCTGGGCAACTCCTCGGCGCGGTGGATAAGCAAAGCTCAGCGCCAACCACACCGTCGCAGCAAGCGACAAAAAGCCAATCAAAAATGGGAGCGTATGATGGATACGGTATGTGAGTGGCACTACAATAATGAGCACGGTATTGCCAATCAATCCATACGTCTGGGCGCGGCCCATCACCTTGGCATAGTCGCGCGCTCGCCCCAGCGCCGTCAAAGAATCGTGCATAAAGGCCTCGACTGCACCAGACTGAAATGCATAGCCACCAAAGAACAAAACTGAGGCAATCAGCCCGCCCCAGAAGCTCGGCCATAAAGCATACAACAGTGGCGACGCCACAGCAATGCTCGCACCAAGGATAATCGCTCGCCGATTGCCAAACTTATCGGCCACATAACCCGCTGGCATCTGCAGCGCCGCCTGGACGATGGACGAGATAACGACCATTAGTGCGAGCTCATCCAAACTCACTTTACCAACATTCACCAGCTGCACCGTGATAAGCGGCAAGTAGACACGCTTGGTAAAAATCCGAAACCACGAATATTTGATGATGTTGCGCTTGAGGAGGTCGTGGTTGGTCACATCTTGCATAAATCTCGCCGTACTATAGCATAGCCTCGCGCAGCATGTAAATGCATTTTATATGTAATAAAAACAACCCCATCGAGATGGGGATATGACAATAAAATGGCGCCCCGAGTAGGATTCGAACCTACGGCCTTAGGCTTAGAAGTCCTCTGCTCTATCCAGCTGAGCTATCGGGGCATGGGTTTATTATAGCAGGTTTCTTGGCAGGTGTGGTATGATAAACGAAGCATGAAACACACGAACGAAAATTATCGATACTTTAGCGTCATTCTCGCAGTATATGTTGCGGCGCTACTCATCTCCAACATTGCCGCCACCAAGCTGGTGGCACTCGGCCCACTTATCCTTGATGGTGGAGCAGTACTCTTCCCGCTCGTGTATATCTTCGATGATGTCATGACAGAGGTCTATGGCTATCGCCGGGCACGCCGCGCTATTTGGACGGCCTTTGGGGTCATGTTGCTAGCGATTGGCTGCTTTACACTAGTACGCTATCTGCCCGCGGCGGCAGAGTACCACGACCAAGCCGCTTACGAGGCAGTGCTCGGCTTCTTCCCGCAGATCGTTGTGGCGAGCTTGCTTGCCTTCCTAACGGGGAGCTTCCTCAACTCGTACATCGTTGCTAAGCTCAAGGTTGCTATGAAGGGTCGGCAGCTATGGCTGCGCCTGCTTGGGTCGACAGTAGTGGGGAGCTTGTTTGATACCGTTATATTCTGCGTCGTTGCTTTTGGTGGACAGCTTACAGGAGCGTCACTACTCAACTATATCGCCGTTGGACTCGGCTTCAAGCTTGCCGTTGAGGTCGTCTGCCTACCACTTACCTACCGCGTCATTGCCGTGCTTAAGCGACGCGAATCCGTCGATACCTACGACACCACCACTAATTTCACACCATTTCGTTTGCGTGTCTAGCGAGCGAGTTGCTCACTGCAATAGATTTGCATCTCTCTCAGAATATAAAGAACGCAGTGCTTTCATCCTGGTAGAACAAAAAGTTGCCCGTGGTGATCATTGCAGTATGATCATTAAAGAGCCTAGTGTTTTAGGAAAATACTAAGACCCTTTTAGCGTTTTTAAAGAGACGGTGGCGAGAGAAAGGGCTAATAACGGAAAGAAGATTGACTATGCAAACTCTTTTCCCTAGTTGTTATGTGAATGCATGCTATAACCTACCTATGAACTCATCAGTCGCTATCGGCGATAATACTGCGCCAAGAAATGATCTCGAAAGGCGTAGAATGTGCCATCTTCGAGGCTGTGGCGAATATCGTCGACGAGCTTGATGATAAAGCGCTCGTTGTGGATCGACAGCAATGTCCCCGCCAGGCTCTCCTTGGCGCGAAGCAGATGACAGATATAGGCCGCAGTGTAGTGCTGGCAGGTGTAGCAATCGCACTCCGCCATAATAGGCGCAAACAGCTCGCGATATTTCGTCCCACGCATATTCACCCGCCCATGCGGTGTGTAGGCTGCACCATTGCGTGCTACGCGAGTTGGGCTTACGCAATCGAAGGTATCAATACCCTGCTCGATCGCCGCAAAGATATCATCTGGCTCCGATATGCCAAGCAAATGCCGCGGGCGGCTCTCGGGCAAGATCTCGTTCACCCACTGGATAGTCTGAGCCATCGTTTCTTTCTCTAGCGCCCCACCAATACCATAACCATCAAAATCCATTGCGCCAAGGCGTGCTGCGGTTTGCTTACGCAGGTCCTCATAATTCGCCCCTTGCAAGACACCAAAGAGCGCTTGATATGGCTTATCTGGCCGAGCAGCCCGAAGGCGCTTGACCTCTGCTAGGCTGCGCTCCGCCCACGCATGGGTACGCGCCAGTGCCTCCACTTGGTATTCATACGGGTCAATCAGCGACGTCAGCTCATCAAAAGCAAAGGTAATATCCGCCCCAATCCCTGCCTGGATTTGCATCGACAGCTCTGGCGTAAACTTATGTAATGAGCCATCGAGGTGCGACTTAAACATCACGCCATTATCATCTACCCAGGCGTGCCGGCTCGACTTCTTAGCAATCGCAATCTCTTCATCAACATCAGTGCTCATCGCCAGCACCTTTTTAAAGCCTGAGCCCAGGCTCAGCACCTGGAAGCCACCACTGTCGGTAAAAGTTGGACCACTCCAGTGCATAAACTTACCCAAGTACCCAGCCTTCTCTATCAGCTTGTGCCCTGGCTGCAGATAGAGGTGATAGGCATTAGCCAAGACAGCCTGTGCACCCACGCTAGCTACCATCTCAGGCACCATTGCTTTCACGTTTGCTTTTGTGCCCACGACAATGAAGGCTGGCGTCTTGATATCACCATGTGGGGTGTGAATCACACCTGTTCGCGCCAACGTCTGCGGCATGCGGTGAGTAATGGTAAATGAGAATGGTGCTGGCATAGTATGGTTGCGTTCCCTATACCCTTTGGGGTATTTTACATTGAAATAATCATGCTTCATGAGAGGAGAAAAAACCTCTCTTAAAAATCTCTCTCTATTGTACCACAAGGGCTCAATGGTATGATGCGCATTCTCTTCTCTTCCCTTCCCTTCCATCGCTCTAAATACATAGAGCATACGCATCTGCTGCGGTCACTACTCTACCGTTATTTCAGGAGACCACTACTTGAGGAAATGCAGAACTTTATGGGTGACATAAGCAGAAATATTTCCAAAAATACTTACTATAATACCAGAATAATATACTCATTGCTTCTTCAGGTAGAATAGTGAGCAAAAAATAGCCTATTCTGGCAGAGAAAGTGAATGCTTTTGGGTTCACGCTACGCAGCGCGCCGTGCAGGCTGAGTATGCGCTTGCTGCAGTGCCACCACAACATCGCTGTCCGCACGCTCTTGGCCTGTTGGATGCGGCGCTAAGCCTGTCTTAGCCTGCAGCCATTCACGGGCAGACCGCGGCATAAGCTTTTGTACAAGGTCTGTTGCCACCATACCAAGTGTCGCAGCAACCACTTCGGCATCCTTCTTTAGTGAGGCTGTCTCAGCGTACACGACGTCCTGCTCCATCATATGGATGGTATCCAGCTCGTAGCCAGGCTCATGCTGCTCTTTGCTATAGGGTGCCATAATGCCTGGGTGAGCCGTCTTGCGTGCGTCGATCCACTGCTGCTTGAGGCCTTCAGGAATATCGGGGTTAGCAAGGATATCATTATACACTTCGCCTGTGGCTAGTGGCCTTGGCCCCACGATCGCCATCTTGCCACGCAATACTTGCAATAGCTGCGGTGCTTCGTCTACATGTGCTTTGCGCACAAGCTTACCAATTGGCCCCGCGCCACTGTGGTTGTAGCCATTGGCCGAGGCGGTGTTGCGCACCGCACCACGCAGCGTCCGCAGCTTTGGCACCTTGACGAGGTCATCAAGGTCACTCCCATACCGCTCCTGGACGAAGAGCGTTGGGCCATCGCCAAGCTCCTTATGCATTGCCGCAGCTGCAATGAGAGCCGCTGAGCCCATACCAATTAGCAGAGGCGCCGCTACGACTCGATCAAACCAGCGCTTCTCAGCACTTTCGTTATAGGCTTTGCCGTGTTTTGTTCTATTTTTTTGTGACATCCGTTCGATGGTAGCACAATGTTGAATATTTGTCAACAGTATCGTGCCTAATCCTACCTTTTTCACTTGATTTTAGTGTAATTGTTATAAAGTATTGCGCCCTTTAGGGTCACCTCAAACCAAAGAAGAGGCTACAACCTCTCTTCATCCAGTCTGGCTCGCTATGCTCTCAACAAAAACATCGCTCCTTTGGCGGAGCAATGCGTATTTTTTTGCATCTGTGGTGCGGGTGCGGAGAATCGAACTCCGATCCCAAGTTTGGAAAACTTGTATACTAGCCGCTGTACGACACCCGCATACGCTATCCATTATACCACTTTTTTGTGTATAATAAAGGTATGACCCGAGGACTCCATCGCTTGCGCGGATCAAGCATACACACCAATGGCGTTGCGCGCAATACCCGCACCATCGTCAACGGCGCCAAGACGTCGTCACTACGCGTCGATCAGCGTCAGCATCAATCTATCCAAGAGCGCCGTGCCAACCACCTGCGCTACCAAAGCTCGCACACTATGATGGGCTGCCGGCCAGTCACAGCTGATAGCGCTAATGATGAAGCACCTTATATGAACAACGAGCGCCTCCGAGGTGCTTGCGGTGGGCCACGCGACCCATCAGGATCGCGGCCAGGTACCGCCACCTACGCCCGTCGGCGCGACAACACAGTACATACGCCGCGACAATCACAACCAGCCTATAGCAAGCCAGCCATGAGACCAAACTTCCGCCCAGGATTTATGCAACCAAACCAAGGCCAATAATCACGCAGTTTTGGCTCAAGGTATACGTCACAAAAGAGATGCATTTCTCGCTCTTATATTCTTTCAAGGGTAGAAAGTTTGTGTTTTTAAGTCTACTTGAGAACCCTTTCATACCTTCGTTCTTCTTATCCAATGTGTAGCCCATGATAGAATGGGTATTTTCTCAATATTATTGCTTTGTAGAGCTAAGGATAGTTACTCGAAAGTGCCGCACTTTTACCGTTTATACTCTGGTGGGATGATTTCATCTGCTGTCACAACCTCTGGTGCGCCATCGGTCTGGAAAGCTTGGCGGGCTTGCTCAAGCGTAACAGTAATGGTACTACCAGGTGCCACATTACCACTGAGCATCTGGCGCGCCACAGTGTTCTCCACCGCTTTTTGCACCACGCGGCGCATTGGACGAGCACCAAGCCGTGGATCATAGCCACGTTCGACGAGAAAGAGCTTCGCATCATACTCTACCGCAACCGAGACCTTTTGCTGGGCGAGCGTGGCATTAACCCCCTCGAGGATAAGGTCGAGCACTTGCACCAGTTCTTCCTTAGTAAACGGCCGAAAGAGGACGATTTCGTCAAAACGGTTGAGGAACTCGGGACGGAACTGACCACTGTTAATGAGCTCGTTGGTAAACTGCTGTTCGAATTGCTCAAGTTTATAGCCATGCTCGATATATTCGCGGATGCGGTCGGCCCCAGCGTTGCTCGTAGCAATGACAATTGCATCACGGAAGCTCACCTCACGGTTCTTAATATCGCGCAGGATCCCCTCATCCAGCAGCTGCAGCAAGGTTGCTAATACCTCTGGCGCGGCCTTCTCAATTTCATCCAGCAATACCACGCTAAAGGGCTGTTTCATCACCTGGGCAGTTAAGCTGGCTGGGTCATCAGCGCCATCAGCAATCAGGCGCGACACATCCTCAGGCCGGACATATTCGTTGAGGTCAATCCGGACAATCTTGCCCTCACCACCAAAGTATACATCGGCCAAGGCCTTACTTAGCTCTGTCTTACCCACTCCTGTTGGCCCAAGAAAGAGGAAGGTGCCAATTGGCCGATTTTGGTTGCGTACACCAGCTCGTGCCCGGCGCAAAGCGTCACTTACTACGCTGACCGCTCGCGTTTGGTTGACCATTCGCTGGTGGATGAGCGCCTCCATATTGAGCAGTCGCTCACGATCATCAGCAGTACTCGCCACACTTATTTTCACATCCATCGTCTGCTCGATGGCTTGCTGCACCGATTGCTTTGTTACAATACCATCCTCGTGGTAGCTCGCGGCCGATTCGAGCAGCTTGATGGCTTGACCCGGCATAGCAAGATCATGAATGTAGCGCGCACTTAGTCGATACGCCTCGCGCAGCGCTTGATAGCGGTAAGCCACATGGCGCTGCCCCTCGGTAATGACGGCTTGCTCTTGCAAGACGCGCAGTGTCTCAGCTTCGCTTGTGGGTGCTATGGAGATGCGATTGAGCGCATTAGCAAGCGATGGGTTGCGCCGGCCAATCTGCAAAAACCGCTGCTCATCCATACTCAGAATAACTCTCAGGCGCCCTGCTTCAAGAATAGGCAACAGTACATTAGTAAGATCCACCGCGCCAATCCCTTCCTCAAAGAATAGTTGAGCATTATCCAAGCAGATGATGATGTTCTTAGCAGTATACGCCTCACCAAGGACGCGCATAACAAGGTTTTCGAGCTCGCCTCGGCCTGGTGCCGCAGCGATGAGTGATGATGAGTCGAGGATAAACACCTGCCGAAACTTGAGGCTATTAGGCAAACGTGCCGAGGCATCAAGTAGCCGCTCGGCAAAGGCATGGATGATGGTCGTCTTGCCCGTACCAGCCTGCCCTACCAGCACAGCATTCTGCCGCCCACGGGTACCAAAGATGTCGATGAGCTGATCAATCGCTTTGGTGTGCGACGCAACATCAACAGAGAACATCCCGCCACCACGACTAATTTGCTCACTAATATTCTGTCCAAAGCGACGTAACAGTGGGATATAACCAAACGACCAATCACGTGCCACCCCACCAGTGCGCCGCGGCTGATGAATCTGTGCCACCAATTGGCGCAAGTGGTGCTGCCACTGCACAGCGCCATCGAGATCTTCGTCGTCAAGCTGGAGTTCCGCCAAGATATTTTGGTAACCAGGCACACTGCGCACCAAAGCCACCATAAGCACACTACCCGTGATTTGTTCGAGCTGATTGTACTGGCGGATGCGGTCAGCAAATTGCCAAAACTCGGGCATAATGCTCGGGTCGTCACTCACGAGATCCTGCATAAGCGCCGGGCTGAGACCGAGTCGCAATGCCATAAATAGCCCATCATTAACTGAGCGCAATGCCCATGCAATATCGCGTGGTGTTGGTGTAGCAGGCAACCGACCCAGGACATCACCTGTAAGCAAACCGTCAGCCGTGCTACCACTGATGGGCAAATGGGCAATCTCACCCTGATACCACCGGTGAAGCCCATATGGCACTACAGCAAGGCTCGCGATAAACCACCCCAGCGGCAGCTCAATCGCCAGCAATGCTCCTGCCCCTGCTAAGAATAGCAAAAATGGTACCCACCACCAGTGGTCGAAGCGGCCAATCTGCACACCCAAGCGAGCCTTCTTAGCACGCAAGCTATCGTAATGAAAATCGCTTACCATGGCAGCCACCCCACTACCGCAAGCCCCACCCCCAGCAGCGGCAACACAGGCACAAGCGCCCAAGCAATAATAAAGACAAGCCCCACCGCAGCGGTTACTGCGAGCGCGACAATGCCAAAAATAATCATAAAGCTCCGCACGATGCCGCCAATCGTCCGCGAGATGAGACGGTCAAAAAATGCCCGAATCTGCACCCCAATCGGCCCATCCACCGCTCCTGCCGATATCTGTCGAAACGGCGCAAACCACGTTCGCACCAAGAGGTCAATTGAAAAATAGTCAAACACACTCACCAGCTTCCCCCATACCATCGTGATCCGCTGCCACCACCCAGCGCCATACCACCACGCAAAAAATCCAACCACTATCATACTATGCATTGTAGCGCACTAGCGTGATTTGTGCTATATATCGCGCTATAAATAAAGGGTGATTCATGCTATAATAAACACCATGATTCATATTACAACTCTTGTGGGCAAAGGGGTACAGCGCGCAGCTCGGTTGCGCGGTGGTGGTTCGGCATTGCCAGGCCTCGTCGTCGAGAAACTCGATCGGCACTTTCTTGCCCGTACGCTTGATGCTCTACCACATGGTGTGGTGGTAGTAAGTGGCACTAACGGTAAGACAACTACCACCAAGATGGTTGTAGCTCTACTGGAGAGTCAAGGTCTCCGCGTCTTTACTAATCGCACGGGGAGCAACTTTACTCGTGGTGTGGCAGCAGCATTGCTTGAGGCGGTTAATACCCATGGTGTTTTGCCAGCGGATATTGCCGTGCTCGAGCTTGACGAAGCGCATGCGGTGCACTTTGTCAAGCAAGTTGCCCCACGCTATTGTTTACTACTCAACGTCCTGCGCGACCAACTCGATCGCTTTGGCGAGATTGACTACACGGCGCAGCTGCTTCACGCCGTCGCCATGCGTACCACAAATGGCATTGTTCTCAATGGCAACGACCCACGGCTGACACGACAAGAATTTACCGCTGATCTCACAGCACCAATAAGCCGCTATGGCGTCGATCCATCACTTGCCCACCTCTTCCCAAGCGACGATACCATGCGGAGTACTTCAGGTCAGACTACAGCCACCGCCGATGCTGATGTGACGCTATGCCACTTATCTGACCAAGCTGCCACTTTCCGCTTCGACAGTTCCGATCATCCTGTCTCACTCAAGCTCAAGGGCAGCTACAATGCCCAAAATGCTGCAGGAGCACTTACCCTCGTCCGTACTATTCTGCAAGATAAACTCGATACGCCCGCCATGCTCGCTGCCCTAGCTCAGGTCGAGCCAGCCTTTGGCCGCGGCGAAGCTCTAACCGTCAATGGTCAGCCCTGCGAGCTTGTCCTCGTCAAGAACCCGAGCGGCTTCCGCCTGAGCCTGGCATCGTTTAACCCTCACAAGACTGCTACAATGATTGCCATCAACGACCAGTACGCCGACGGTCGCGATATGAGTTGGCTATGGGATGTCGACTTCGACACGCTTCGGCCCACTGGCGTGGCAATGGTGAGTGGTGTGCGCGCCTACGATATGGCGCTGCGCCTCCAGTATGACGAGGTAGAAGCTCGGCGCGTTGTACCTGGCCTTAAGCAAGCTCTGGCAGAGTTTGTCCAGGCCAACCGTGACACCCCCTTGCGCATCTACTGTACCTATACCGCCATGCTTGCCTTGCGGCGCGAATTAGCTCATTACACAGAGGTAAATGCTGTATGAAAGACAACACTATCACCATCCTCCAACTCTACCCTCACGCCATGAATATCTATGGCGACTGGGGTAACACCCTCACGCTCAAGCGACGGCTCGAGTGGTATGGCTACAACGTACGGCTCGTTGAATATAACCCAGGCGACACCTTCCCAGCTGATATTGACATCATTGTGGGTGGCGGTGGTCAAGACTCTGGTCAAGCTACCATTCAGGATGATCTACTAGCGATTGGCCCCACCCTGCAGCGCCTCGCTGATGATGGTGTGCCAATGCTGGTAGTGTGTGGGCTCTACCAGCTATTTGGGCGATTCTTTAAGACCACTCAGGGAGCGATCATTCGTGGAATTGGTCTCTTTGATATCGAGACAGTCGCTGGCGAGCAGCGCCTGATTGGCAATATCGTCACTGCCAGCAGTGACTTTGGCGAAGTCATTGGCTATGAGAACCACAGCGGCCTAACAACCCTTGGGTACAGCGTGCCACCCCTGGGTATCGTATCGCGCGGGGCGGGCAACAATGGTACCGACCAAACCGAAGGTGCGCGCTACCGCAATGTGATCGGCACCTACCTGCATGGCTCAATTCTACCTAAGAATCCACGCATTGCCGACTTCCTGATCGAGCAAGCAGTATCGCGGCGCTATGGTGAATTTGCGCCCTCTGTCCTCATCGATGACACCTTTGCCACCAAGGCACGCACTGTTGCGAGCAAGCGACCACGCTAGCGTGTCGCTATGCCATCTCTCGGTGCTTGAGTTATGGAGCAATCAGTGTTGAGCACTTAAGCTTCAGGACTAGACTCCCTCACCACAACATTAGACAATCTTAAGCATACTTTTAGCAAATCTGCTATACTAAATCATTGTGACAACCCAACCAAAAGCCAGCGCGTCCTCTGTTGGGCGCATCGTTAGTCTCGACCTGATGCGCGGGTGGTTTTTGGTTATCATTATTCTCGACCATCTCACCTACTTCCCTAATGGCCTCACTTTCCTCACTGGCGACAGTCGTCTCGCTGTCTCGGCAGCCGAAGGGTTCTTCATTATATCCGGCCTTGTCTTGGGTATTGTGCGTGGTGCCAAGCTCCGCACACAGCCCCTCATGACAGCGACGCGCTTGCTCTGGAAGCGGGCTGGTACGCTCTACCTCACGAGCATTATCGTGACGATACTATCGCTCCTGATTAGCTGGTTCTTTATTGATAATAAAGGTGTCAAGTTGCCACTACCGCTGCCCGATGGTAATTGGCTTGGTCTGGCGTGGGATATTATTACCTTGCAGCAATTCTACGGCTGGGCGGACTATCTGCGCCTGTATGCACTGTTTATTGCGGTAGCACCAGGCGCACTCTGGCTACTGCGGCGCGGCAAGTGGTATATCGTACTAGGGCTCAGCCTACTGGTGTGGGCGCTAACACCACGGCCAGTCAGTGAACTATACCAGCCGCTCACCTGGCAGGTGCTGTTCTTTATGGCCTTTGCCCTAGGCTACCACCTACCAGAGATTACTGCACGCTGGCAATCGTGGCCGCTGCGCCGTCGACGCATCATCAAGCGCAGTATTGCAACGCTCTTCGCCCTCACACTCTTTACCGACGCATACGTTACTTTTGTGGCACATGGGCTGGGTGACAGCTTTCATCAAGCGCTTGCCGCGGCCGATACCGCACTCGACAATCAGTTCCTCAAGCTCGACCTACCACTGCCTCGCCTTACCCTATCGTGGCTCTGGTTTGCTGGGTTCTTTATGCTGTTTCGGCGATTCGAGGACCGCATCAAGCGGTGGCTCGGCTGGATTTTGCTGCCATTTGGCCATAATTCACTCTATGTGTATACGGTGCATGCGTTCGTTATTCTCGTCATGCATCTCTTTGTGGCACCAGATTATTATATTAGCGATTTTTATTTTACGTCGGTCGATCGTTTCTACGAGATCCCGGCCAACTTCGCCTTATCTGTCAGTGCACTTGCGCTTATCTACCTTGCTGTCAAGACAAAGTTTTTGATGAAGATTATTCCACGCTAATAGGGGTCAGCTAGAGAGATTAGACCTGCTTTTGTTTCATTGATCTGTCTTATCAATTAGTACGTCTTTACCGTACATCTCCCACAAAAAACAGAGGCCGCGCGAGCCTCAATTATCTATGGTATACCCGGCAGGGTTCGAACCTGCGACCTTTGGTTCCGGAAACCAACGCTCTATCCAGCTGAGCTACGGGTACGTATAGTGGTATTGTACCACGGATGATTATGGCTTTGCTAGTGGATTTTTTGCCAACAAATCGGTACTATAAAAGATATGAGTAAGCAACTAGCGCGGCAACAATCTGCCGCTTGGGTCAAGAATCCCGCCTTTATTCTCGCTAATCGACTATTTCCCCTTGTCTGCAAGATGCGACGCCATTGGTTTCACATCGCCATTGTGTTAGCACCACTGATGGCAATGGCGCTGTGCTGGTGGATTGGCAGCCAGCAAAGTGTGTGGTTTGATGAGGCGTATTCGGTGTGGCTCGCCAAGCAGCCAATCAGTGAGCTCATTCGCCTCACCAGTATCGATACACACCCACCGCTCTACTACCTCATTCTCAAGCTCTGGACCAGCGTGTGGGGTTATAGTGAGCCAGCCCTGCGTGCCTTTAGTATCCTCTGCTATGGCGGTGCGATGGTTGGTATGGGGTGTTTCGTGCGGCGCTGGTTTGGTAAGCGCACCGCGGGGTATACACTCCTCACACTGATTGGCACACCCCTACTAATGCGCTACGGCTTCGAGATACGAATGTATGCGTTGGGGTCGTTGATTGGTGTAAGTGCAACCGCCGTACTGGCACGCGCTTGGCACAACGACCACTGGCGCGACTGGATGCTCTATGCGGTGCTTGTCGCTTTCGGTATGGGGACGCTGTATTATAGCGCCTTACTCTGGCTAGCCCAGCTGCTCTGGCTCATGGTTATGACCTACCGTCGCCAAGGTCTACAACAGTGGTGGAAACTGCCGTGGCTCTGGGCGTATGTAACGAGTTTCATGCTATTCTTACCGTGGCTGCCAACCTTCTTGGGGCAAATTGGCAATGGTGCTTTAGCCGAGATTGGCCAGCCGATGAACTTGCAAAATTTGCTTGGCATCGCATCCTTCAACATGATTTATAAGCCATCTTGGTTGCTAGGCGTTGTGTCGTCGCAACTTGTCCTTATTATTATCTGTGCCGTTGCGTGGGCGTGGCCTCGTGCAATGCGTTCGTTGCCACACCCTGAGCTTGCTTGGCTATTGCTTGCTCATGTGGGTGTGCCAGCTGCAGCACTGATCGTTGTGTCACTATCTGCTCCAATGTATGTCGAGCGCTACCTTGCTCACGTAGCAATCAGTGGTGTTGCTATTGCAAGCGTCATCCTCTATACAGCCTGCGTAGCCCTACATCGTTCGCCATTGCACTGGCACAAGGCCGTATCAACCGCTCTCTTGGTACTTCTGCCAGTAGTTATGTCTTATGGCATGGTACAGTTATCACTGCAGGGCAACTTCAACTTCCAGCGCGATGAGCGACCCAACGTAAAGCAAATTGCCACCCAGCTCGACACCACCTGCCGCGATGGGAGTGTCATCCTTGCGGCCGACCCGTACATCGCTATAGAGATAAGCTATTATCTCGAGCAAGCGCAGTCACATTGCCCCATCTACATGGCCTATGTAGGTGGCCCACTGATGGGCGGCTACGCACCGCTCGAAGGGAGTGCCACATACCGCAAGGTAGCTGACACCACTCAGCCCTTTACCAATGCCAAAAAAATTAACGTTCTCTACTATAGCAGCTCGACCGCAACCACCACTCCAACACTACCCAGCGTTTACACTCTGCGCTCCGTCACTGGTGACCCACTCGTGCTAATGCAGTTTGCCCGTGACTAGTGCCTGGGCACTATACCATCTCTAGTAGTGGATAGTTCATAGCCTCACCTATTAATTGCAGATTACCCCGCCATCATCTACACTAGAAAGACAAGGAGGCATATATGATCGAACAACTCAAAAGACAGCTTATTGGTGCATGGTGGGTGATTGTTATCATGAGCCTGTCATTGATTATCTTTGGTGGAGTATCGCTTGTGATGCCAGCAGTGACTCTCACTGTTTTGATGACACTCCTCGCTATTTTGATCATCATCTGGGGTCTGTCGCAGTTGGCGCGTGGGCTGCAGGTAGCGAATGGCCAGGCGAAGACGTTTCTCGTGGTGGCAGGTGCGCTACTTATTCTGCTTGGTATAGTGATGCTCGCCAACCCTCGGGTCAGTGTAGCAACACTCAGCTTTGTGCTTGGCTGGGTAGTGATGCTACGCAGCCTCATCGACCTTATACTCAGCCGCATCTTCCCTGCCGGGAGCCGAACGCGAGCGCTCTGGCTAATGTCTGGCGTGATCGGTGTGATCGTGAGCTTCGTCCTCTGGCTCTTCCCTGTTGGCAGTGCTCAGCTTTTCGTCCAAATCGTTGGTGGCTATGCACTGGTTAATGGCATCATTCTCCTTACCAATGCCGTTGAGTTGCGCCGCACGGTGGGCCGTCGTATGCGCGGGCATCGCACAGTTCATAAGCCTATCGACCGGAGTGAAGTGATTGATCTGTAGTATAAAATACAATAGCTAAATTCCAAAATTTTCTCAGTTTTCACACACTTCTTCAATACTGTAAAAGTTAGCGCCTTTCAAGAATACCGATACCCTAGCACTAGAGCCAAGAACCAGTTATTATAGCCAAATTTTATGAAGCAGCGAGAGAGTGAGACTAGCACAGAGAAAACAGGGCTAGGCTTCAATTTTCCTTAGGTCCGTCTTATTTATTGTTATCTTGACTAACAGGATATACAACTCATGGAGAATCAACTTCCAGTTTAGCTTTTTATTGATACAGAATTTTATCTTTGAAGCTCTGGCTCGCACGCCGCTGGCTGGGTCGGCTCAACCACGCGGATCACATGACAGTAGCGCAGTACACCATCGGTCGCTCGCGTCTCATTCTCGCCAGATTGCGCCTGGTAGGCATCACACCCACCCTCTTTGGGTTCGCTCTCTGAGCCCTTCATATGATAAACAAGCCCCCGAGTGGTGCGCGTCGTTGCCTCTATGCAGTAGGTTGCCGATGCGACGTATTTGAGTGTTGCCGTCACATTCTCACTCTTGTTATAATCGGCTGGGAGCGATGTTGGGTAGCCATTATAAAATGTCCTGTAGGCTGTCATTGCCGCGGCAGCAGCTCGCAGATCACTCACGAGCTCCGTCTGGGCTGCACGCTGACGCCACGCACCATACCCCACGATTGACGCCGACACCAAGATCGCTAGTATCGCCACCACCGTCAAAATCTCAACCAGCGTAAACCCTCGCTTATTCATGCCTTCATCATAACATAAGCGTCTTGGAGAGTACAGATGGTACTGCTGTGGTGCACAAACAAACACACGCCCACCAAACCCCATGGTGTACTCACTATCTACTCTCTGGAGCGTTTTACACCAAGTAGCTGATAATCTCATCTGCCACTGCGATAGCCGATGGATAGGTGCTCGTGTCAATCGGGCCACCAGGCGTTAGATCGTGGCTAGCCAGCACCGCTGGGAATTGCTGCATGCTATCCATGTCGTCTTCGCCATCACGCATAAATTCTTCGAAGCTCTGAATCACCGCTGCATCGCGCCCAGCACGCCGCCTCGCCTCGGCCACTCCCTTAAAGCGCTCGTAGCGGAGTTCATCTGGCGCTGTGAGCACCACTGTGCGGTAGCGATCACCCAGCCGTTCCTTGAGGCGGCAAGCACTGCGGTAATCACGCAGGCCATCGAGCACCACTAGCTCCACACCAGGCCGCTCAAGCAGCTCCAGTGCCCGGTCGGCCAGTAAGCTCGGCGCAGACTCCGTCATGATCTGCAGGACGCGCAAATAATCGCTCCGCTTGCGCAGTGTAATATGATGGCTCGCGGCATATTCGCGCAAGACATCGCTCGGGCGAAACAAAATAACCCCGGCACCCAGCCGCGGCATTAGCTCACGAATTGTTGATGATTTGCCGGCGAGTTCTCGCCCAGTAATATTCACAATTTGGATGGTTCGAGTAGATCTCATACACCCTATTGTAGCATGGCATCCGCGGCAGAAATACCTCAAAAACGGCAAATTTATGGTATTTGTTCTATTTTTAGCTCATGAACTCTGGTATACTCTCATCTCTGCCTGCAGCTTTATTTAATGAAGTATGATGATTCGTCTCTATACTAAGCGCCGCGCTCTCGCACTAAAGGGGTGAATATTCTAGAAAGGCATTCATTTTTATGTAGCCAAGCTACCTCCAGAAAGAGCGTTAAGTAAGCCACCGGGCTGTAAGATATTGGCGTTTGCGTATGTGTAACAAGATTATATTATTGCATCATTATGTATAATATTGTGTATTATATGTTATTACCCCTGTTTTTGGGCACATTATGCAATATTGTGCGTTATTTTGCCATTTTCCTCTTCCCTTTTTGCGACCTCTGTTGTATAGTGAATGGACTATGCATACACAACAGAAACCAAACAGGGGTCGAAAAGCCCCACATTCTTCATCAACACCCGATTATGAAAAATATGGTGGCAGCAACTATCCTTACTCGGTAGAAGATCCTGCTACACAGCCTGAGTCACAGCACTCAAAGAATAATGGCATCTCACGACGAGGCCTTCTTGGAGCCGCTGCAGTGCTAGGACTAACAGCGGGATTCATCGCTTCACGATCAAAAGATAACTACGATCAGCGTCCATCTGCCGCTGAGCATCAACCCACCCCTGAAGAGCAAGCTACTCAGCTAGTCGATGCGTATAGCGCTTACCTCAGCCAGCGCGAAGCCTACGAGACAGGCAAAACCACAGAAGAACCTCAACTACCAGCCAACCTAGATGGTATTGCTACTCTAGCCGTCGAGGCTGGCGACAGCATCGGTAGTGTGGTAGATCAGCACATCGCCGCACTTGCCGAAGCAGATGCATTTCATGCTAAGCCCGAGCAAGATGGCGTGACTAATGCTACGTCGGCCCGCGTTGCTGAGCTCTATCTGACCGATGGCAACACGCGCCACGAGCTACAGCCTGGCGACATCGTGACACTCGCGCAATACCAGGGTTTTGTTATACCACTGACAGTCAACCCACACGAGCCAAGCTCCGGCGTGCCACGGCACACTCTCGAGCCATAACTATTCATGCGCTGTAATAAACCAGCCAGCCAACCTGGCTGGTTTTTTGGTATGAGCATAGCTAGTTCGCTCTCTCGCATCAAGAGTGGTATAATAGCGTATACGATGCAAATGGAGCAGGTGCAAGCACTGATTTTTACGATTCGCCAGACGGATGCCATGCGGCTCAATGATCTCGCATATGCCGAGAAAACGGTGCGCATGCTTGCCAAGGTAGCTGGCCTGCACGCATTGGAGTCTGTCTCACATCAGTTCTCGCCGCAAGGCGTGAGTGTGTCGCTGCTGCTTGCTGAGTCGCACGCCACCATCCACACCTGGCCCGAGAGCCGTGGAGCGTACCTCAGTATTGCCACATGCCGACCACTGAGCGAGGATACAATTGAGACTCTCCGCCAAGCCATTGCAGACGCATTTTATACCAACACTATAACGATCGAAAGCGCTGTATTATGACCAAACGCACCAAAGCTCGTCTCAAAATCAACGATGTCCTGCGCGGCACGCGAACCAACTTCCGTGCAGTGGGTTGCCTATTGTTTAAAGAAGAAAACCCCGAAACCAAGCAAACCTCCTACTGGGAAGAATGGGAGCTGACGGGCCTCGAAAATTACGATAGCTGGGTGGAGTACGACCACGATAGCAAGGTTGTGTCGCTCTATGAGCCGGTGCGGTTTGCCCAGCGGCTTGAGCCAGAGCACCTCGCTGCCGGCAATGAGTTTACCATTACGCTCGAGGACGGCACCACGCAGATGATTACCGTTGCAGAGGCCGGCGAAGGCACCATTATGGCCATCCACGGTAAGAACGCCTACCAGGTCTTCGAGGGTGAACCAATGGCCTACGCTAGCCTGCACTACACCGACACCGAGACTGGCGCTACCACCACCTACACGGTAGAAAAATACAACCGGCGTGAGTACGACGTTTACCGCAAAACACCCTTGTCCGATGCGCAGCAAAAGGAACTATTTGGCCGGCTTATTCGCCCGCGCAACTGGCCGCTATTTTGGCGCTGGGTGATGATCATCAGCTTTGTTGGTGCACTGCTATTTGCCATTTACGATGAGTTCTTTGGCCATGATGATTCGCACGGCAGCGGCACCTACCACGGGCGCAGCGTCTATGGCGGCGGCAGTGGCGGCGTAGGCAAATAACCTGGGCGCGAAAGGTAGACGAAAGACACTATGGCACATACTCGCGTCACGCCACCAGGCGCTAAGCACATCACCAGCAAGGAAAATATCGCGCTGTTTGCGGCAGCGCTCCTCGTGGCAATTGGCGGACTCATCTACGAGCTCATCTTGGGTACGGCTGCCTCATACCTAGTGGGTGATTCAATCCTGAGCTTTAGCCTGGCAACTGGTATAACCCTCTTTGGCATGGGGGTGGGGTCGCTGCTGGTGCGACATATTCGCTGGCACCCCGCCACAAGCTTCGCCGTGAATGAAATCCTGCTCGGGCTGGTGGGTGGTAATTCGGTGCTGCTGCTCTACAGCGCCTTTAGCTTAAGCAGGCTACACTGGCCAGTCTTTGCGCTGATTAGCCTGGTGATTGGTGTGCTGATTGGCCTGGAGATTCCGCTACTCGTCAAGATGTTTACACGCTACGGCCGACCGTCTTCGGTGGAGCTCCTCAGTAAGGTGCTGGCGATCGACTACTTTGGCGCGCTGGTGGCTTCGCTGATCTTCCCGCTCTTCCTATTACCAAGTCTTGGTCTAATGCGCAGCACCTACTTGATTGCCACGCTTAACATCGCCGTGGCAGTGCTGATTCTATTACAGCTCAAGACTTCGCGCAAGCTTCTAACTGCCAGTGTGGTAGCAACCATTCTGCTGCTGGGGCTATTCTTTGGTGCCAGCTGGCTGGAGCATCGCATTGATACCAAGGCCTATAAAGACCCAGTCATTCTCTACCAGCAGTCGGCTTACCAAAAGATTGTCCTCACCAAGTACAAGCAGGACTTACGCCTGTATCTGAATAACAATCTCCAGTTCTCTAGCCTAGACGAAGCCCGCTACCACGAAACGCTGGCTGGTGCGGCGATGACAGCGGTCAAGCGGCCCAAAAACGTATTGATTATGGGCGGTGGTGACGGGCTACTCGCGCGCGAGATCCTTAAGTACCCGAGCGTAGAGCACATCACCCTGGTGGATATCGACCCAGCTATGACGCAGCTGGCGCGCACGAATCCCCTGCTAGTCGAGCAAAACAAGCGCTCGCTTGCTAGCTCCAAGGTGCGCGTCGTCAACGAGGACGCGTTTTTATTTGCCTTCAATACACACCAGGCGTATGATGCCATTCTAATCGACCTCGTCGACCCGTCTAACGACCGCTTAGCCAAGCTCTACTCGCAGCAATTCTACCGCCAGGCTGAGCGTATTCTCAGCCCCACTGGCGTGATGATTACCCAAGCAACATCGTCGTACTTTTCGCCAAACGCCTTCGCAACGGTAGCCAGTACTATCACATCTGCCCAACCCCAGCGGCGTATCACGCCTTTTAGTATTAATGTGCCTTCCTTTGGCGAGTGGGGCTTTGTGCTGTCGACAAAAGATAAAGCTAGCCTGCTGAGCCAGCCGCTGCCGCCTGGGCTCAGCTACACCGATACCAAACTGCTCGACTACGCCTTGCGCCAGCGCCCCGCTAGCCTACCCCCAGCCGGCATCTCTACCCTACTGACACCGCGAATCATCGACGTCTATAATCGTGATATGGCGCAGTGGCGGTATTAATAAAGAACGCTCCTCCGTGGAGGGCCTAGCTCTTCCCTAGAATCAATCTGTAATCATAATTCGTTATTTGCGGGTATATAGCCTGGCTAAAAACTAACCCGTCAGAGCTGTCACATTCCTTGCTTTACCCATCAACACCTACCAACTCTTCTATGCTATTGGGGTATTTTGCGTATGTTTGCTCTGCAGATTGGTATATCGTATGATATAGTTATGTATAATAAACCGCCACGCGAACAAGCCCGCCATTATGACATCCAGTGGTACCGCCAAACAGGTGTGTTTCACCCTGAGCAACTATCATCAGAAACACCAACAGTTGGTGTTTCTGCTAATACCTGGCGCGAGTACATAAATCTGATACGCCAAGCAGCTGCCGATAACCCCGCCCATCGCTTCATCAGCCCCGAACTTATGACGACGGCAGACATGGAGCTGGCTGAAATCCCAGATCAACATGCAGTGGTAAATGATCGCCTCGCTGAGCTACAGGAACTCTCTACCTCTATGCCCGCAGCGGAGCTAGTGGTAGGCACACCAGAGTATCAACCACACAGCACCTACAATTCACTGATGATTATTACCAATGGTATACGCTATGTGCTTGAGCGCAAACGCACGATTTTTAGCTCAGCCGAGCGAGGGACATTCACCGCAAGCAACACATTGCAGCAACGGTATACTCGCACATTATCTGCTGTGTGTGCCGATCTAGTAGGTTATGGCATGCAATACCCCCAATACCCCAAACTCCCCCAAGACACTCGTGCCATCCACGCCAGTTGCTGCTGGGCGACACCGCGCGAGGAGGGAGCTCGCTATGCTGCAGCGCCAGATGAAGAACGCTACACCAGCGCTATGACGCACACGCTTGGCCATCTCTTCACGCACTATCCACAGCTGCAGCAGATCATGGTTGTCGATCGCACCCCATCAAGCACAGCCATCCCACCGCTCAACTGCGTGGCGCAGCGGAATGCGCATAATGGTATAATAGAGTCATGACACAATACGAAGGAACCAAACTTGCCGACTTTACACCTATAGCCAAAGTTGACGCATTGCAGATTATCGACATTATCCCCGGCACTGGTACCGAGGTACCAGCTGGCGCGACTATCACCGCACACTATACTGGTGCACTATGTAAGAATGGTATCATCTTCCAGAGCAGCCATGACTTTGGTCAGCCTGTCACCTTCGGCCTTGACCAAGTCATCCGCGGCTGGACAGAGGGCGTGCCTGGCATGAAGGTCGGCGGTATGCGCCGACTCATCATCCCAAGTGAGATGGCCTACGGCTCCGTTCGCGCTGCTGCTAACATTCCGCCCAATAGCGATCTCGTGTTCGACATTGAGTTGATGGATATTAAATAACAGGGGTTAGCGCGCAATAAGAAGCTCATACTAGGTGAGCTTCTTGTTTTCTTTGTAGATTCGCTTGAGGCGTTTGATATTTGTCATTATGGGCACTCATAACACTAAGCAAATAGCCACCCTTTCCAGATGGCTATTTGCAATGCAGCTGTAACTATAGCGTTATACTACTTCTTGTCGTTGCTTTTGTCGTCGACAACTTCGCCTTCGACGGGTTCGTCTTTGCCAGGCTTTTTGTCGGTAGCTTTCGCCTTAGCATCAGCTTCTTCTTCGGCTTTTTTGTCCTCAGCTTGCTGTTGATAGAGCTTAGCACCGATAGACATCGTCACGTCGCCCAGTGCCTTGGTGGCAGCCTCGAGTTCGTCTTTGTCTTCTGCGTTCTTGTGCTTCTCGGCTTCGGCAATGGCATCTTCCAGCGTCTTCTTGTCGTCGCTTGAGATCTTGTCCTTAAACTCATCGGGCATTTTCTTTGCCTGGTAGATGGCGTTCTCGAGGTGGTTCTTGGCGTCAATTACTTCACGCTTTTTCTTGTCTTCGTCGGCGTGAAGCTCAGCTTCCTTCTGTGCCTTCTCGATGTCTTCTTTGCTCATGTTGCCAGAGTTTTGGATGGTGATCGACTGCTCTTTACCTGTGCCTTTGTCCTTAGCGGTAACACTGAGGATACCATTAGCGTCAATGTTAAAGGTCACTTCAATCTGTGGCACACCGCGTGGTGCTGGCGCAATACCATCAAGCACGAAACGGCCCAGGCTTTTGTTGTCGTTGGCAAACTCGCGCTCACCCTGCAAAACATGAATCTCCACTTGTGGCTGGTTGTCTGCTGCGGTTGAGAATACTTCACTCTTGCTGGTTGGCACAGTGGTGTTGCGCTCAATTAGCTTGGTTGATACGCCGCCCATTGTCTCAATGCCGAGGCTTAGCGGTGTCACATCCAGCAGCAGCACATCCTTGACATCACCAGCAAGCACACCACCCTGGATGGCCGCACCAACGGCCACTACTTCGTCTGGGTTGACGCCCTGCATTGGGTCTTTGTCAAACAGCTTCTTCACCCGCTCAACCACTGCTGGCATACGAGTCATACCACCAACCATAACGATGTTGTTGATATCAGACTTGCTCAGCTTGGCGTCTTTGAGCGCTTTTTCTACTGGCCCATCGAGGCGGTCGAGCAGATCCTTTACCAGATCCTCGAGCTTAGCACGCGTCAGGCTCATCTCAAAGTGCTTTGGCCCATCGGCATCAGCTGTGATGAATGGAATGTTGACATCATACTCAGTAACAGTCGAGAGTTCTTTCTTTGCCTTCTCGGCTTCGTCCTTGAGGCGCTGCATGGCAGCGTTGTCTTTGTGTAGATCAATACCTTCTTTGGCCTTGAAGTCATCGAGGAAGTAGTTGACGATAGCGTTGTCGAAGTCCTCACCACCAAGGTGAGTATCACCATTAGTCGACTTCACTTGGAAGATCTCATCAGCAATCTCCAGCACCGAAACGTCGAAGGTACCACCACCAAGGTCAAAGACAACGATGTTCTCTTCTTTACCTTTATTAAGACCATAGGCGAGAGCAGCCGCCGTTGGCTCATTGATGATACGCTCGACTTCTAGGCCAGCAATCTTACCGGCATCCTTGGTAGCTTGGCGCTGCGAGTCGTCGAAGTAAGCTGGCACGGTAATGACCGCCTTCGTTACCTTCTCGCCCAAGAAGGCTTCGGCGTCAGCCTTGATCTTGCTGAGGATCATAGCGCTCACTTCTTCTGGTGTATATTCTTTATCACCCAGCTTAACGGCAACGGCATTGCCTTTCTTGACAATCTCGTATGGCATGATATCGAGATCTTTCTGGACTTCTTTGTCAGTGAATTTGCGGCCAATCAAGCGCTTGACGCCATAGATTGTGTTTTTTGGGTTGGTCACACGCTGGCGCTGCGCCACCTGCCCCACAAGGCGCTCACCTTTTTTGTTGATTGCTACCACGGATGGTGTGGTGCGGTTACCCTCAGCATTAGTGATAACTTCTGGCTTACCCGCGATTAAGTACGCAAAGGCACTGTTGGTTGTACCGAGGTCGATACCGATAGTTTTACCCATATGTTTCCTCCTGTGCGCCTGCCCTGCTGGCAGCGACGCAACATTGTTAGTTTATTGTTTCGGTTATTAACATCTTGTTTATTCTAGCACTCTTTGGAGGTGAGTGCCAATAGGTTTAGTATAGCGAGCTAGCACTCGGCTGTCAAGAGTGCTAATAGATTTTGCTCACCACTGATAGATTTCATCACCCGCAGTAATTGCCGCAGCGAGCGTTTCAGCTCGCCGGAGACGCCAATACACCATCACTGCATAGATAAGAACTGCCACACCACCGGTCAGCACTGCGTAGCCCACGCCGCGCACAACTCGCGTGTCGCTCCCCTGGATAAATATCACATAGAGCGAAACCGCACCCACCAGTGGTGCAGCCGCTGCTGCAACCACCGCCCAGCGTGCCCGCACTACACGCTTACTAGCAAATGTCCGGGTATGCTGGCGCCAGGTCCAGACTGCAGCAAGTGCCGCCACGAGCCCAGCACTAATCACCATAAACAAGTAGAGGCGATTCGTCGCTTGGTTAGCATCGTCTACTGTTGTATTAAGCACACCAACGGCTGAGTCATACTGACTCACTGCTGTTTCTACATCTGTCAAATAGACTGCTGCAGCCTGCGTATCTTTGCTAGCAAAGGTTTGCGGAGCACGCCCAAGAAGCGTCTTGACGGCTGAGGCTTTTTCCTTCACAGCTGCCGCATGACGGCTGTACTCATCGCCAAGCTGTGCCGAAAATGAATGCCCTGCTACTACCGCAAAGGCTGCTGCGGCCTGCTTGGCTTGTTCATCAATAGAGTCCTTCTTGGGCTGAGTGGCATAAAGCTCACGTGTAAAGGCTTGATAGGCTGTGCTCGCTCTCTTAACCACGGTAATATCGGCTTGGTTGGCCAGTGGCGTTGCATGAGTCTGAGCACTGCCAACACTAAGTGTTGCTATGATGATGAGTGTTCCTGCAAGCAGCCAACGCCTCATCCCACTCACTCCTACGGCTGCCGGCTGACCCGCACCATAGCATGGCGCAGGACGTGGCCATCAAGCTTATAGCCGCGCTGCAGCTCTTCGCTAATAATTTCTTTGTCGCCACCTTCATCATCCATCGAAACGGCTTCGTGGAGGTCTGGATCAAACTCGGTCGTGCCAAGCTCAACCACGATCGGCTCAAGCTTGAATTCTGCCATCAAGCCATCGAGCTTTTTCGACATCGCTACTACTCCACTCGCCCAGGTATCATTCTGAAGTTTCTTGGGGACATTGGCAGTGGCGCGCTCGATCGTATCAATTACAGGCAGGAGCTTGCGAATTGCTTGCTGAGCACCCGCTGCCTTGGCGTGGGATTTTTCGGCGTCAACGCGTTTGCGATAATTCTCAAAGTCTGCTCTAGTGCGCTGCAAATCTTGTGTAAGCTCGCCAATCTGCTGCTCAAGCTCCGTTGTATTTGGCGCTTTCTTGTGTTTTGTCATCGATATCATTCCTCCTGCCTAGTGGTTTTGCCTGTGGTACTGAGCAGGCTGCTCAGTCGTCATTATCCTTCATAGTATAGCACGGCTGCGGCGCAAATAACAGTGGTCGTGTCATTATAATATCTCCTCCAGCATCACCCCAGTGCGCTTGACCAGCTCGATAGTACGGCGGTAGTGCTGACGCATAGGACCAATTACACCAATGTAGCTGCGGTCGCTATAGGGCGAGCGAAATTTGCTAATAATGAGCGTCGCATCGCTGCTCTTGCCAATGGGGTTCTCGCTGCCGATGAAGACATTGAGTGGCTCGTTGGGCCGAGCTTCGCGCAGCCACGGCTCGATATTGTCAATCAAATGCGCCACTGATTGGACATGCTTGCCCTCAAGAAATTCTGGCTGACTAAAGAGCCGGCTAATGCCATTCATATAGAGCTCACTTCCAATGGTAGCAAAGCCCAGGTTGCCCGTAAGCTCGACGAGGCTATCTACCGCACTGCGAATGGCTCGATCAGCCGCATCAAGATGTGAGTTAACATGCGCTTCAATAGCCTTGGTGCTGCGGTCAATCCCGCTAGGGAGCTCGCTCATCTGGGCGTTAGTGATGCCATTGACATAGAAGCGATAGCCCTTACTGGTGGGGATACGCCCAGCACTAGTGTGCGGCGCCTTGACGAAGCCCATCTCTTCGAGCTTAGCCATCTCGCTACGGATAGTTGCACTAGACACCCCAAATAGCTTCGCCAGCGTTACACTCCCCACAGGGGCAGCAATCTCGGCGTATTGCTCGATGATGGCAGAAAGAATCGCTTGTTGCCGTTCGGTCATAGTCGCATTATAGCGTAGAGTTGGCACTCTCGTCAATAGAGTGCTAATGAGCTAGTGAAAGATGTAGCCTATTCCTTGCTGCTTGACTGCTGTGATAACCTGCTCGATATTAGCAAAGGCGTGGTTACTTGAGATCGGACCATTGATAGAATGACGGGCTGCATCAACCCGCATCGCTGTCGACATTGCTGCAAGATATCGCTCACGCATCGCCGGTGACCCCTGTGCAATTGCTCGGCTCACTGCCGCATTAACGCTAAAAGCGACAATCTCGGTGATGGCGCGGTATCGGGCCCTCTCTTCCTCATGATATATCGGATAATGAACAAAATGGCTTAGGTGGACTACCTCATGAATAACCTCATGTGCAGCCATAAGCATCTGCGACCTATCAGGCCGACCAGGCTGCTTCTTGCGGAGGCTAATGTGTGGGCGGCCACAATACGCGCGATAGTCTGGCGTAATGGCTATTGACTCAGCATAGGCAATGGCGTGTTGCCCGTCTTGGACAGGCGGTATTTCGTCAAGTGGCCAAGCCTGTGGTGTGGAGAGGTCTGCCATAGCTTCTGGATATTGTGCTGCTCTTGCTACATTACGGCGCTGAGTTGGCGCGGGATAGCGCATAGGCGATCGTACATAGTCATTTGCAGGTACAGCAATGAGCGGATATACATCGCGCTCTTGCCATTGTCCGTGCGGATAGTCGCGTGGTGGTGAGAGTATACCACGGCGAGTCACACGACAGGCATGGAGCGTGTCCAGCGTTGTTGCAAGCATGCAGACGTTTCCCAGCGCCTCTTGTACTCTCGGGAGATCGGCAATTTCGTGTGCTAGCTCCAGCCCATCACGAGCAAGCGTATAGCCATACCCCCGCTCTTGGGTGGAGCTATACCACTCTTGGATCGATTGTGGTCCAGTATGCCAGCGGCGTGTCACAGCAAGTTACCCTCCGCTTCTTGGTCGTCGAGATCGCGATGCAGGAGCGATGGCGACATACATGCAGTGATCTTTATCTCTACTGCCTTGCTATTTCTTCTTACTATTTTACCTATCACAACTAGCGCTCCTCACACTGAGCAACGAGCTGGCTCAGTTCATTTCTTGCCTGCAGATTCTGCTGCTTGAGCCGATCCATAGCACGCACGATGGCCTTGCCTAGGTCAGGGTCACCATCTACAATGTCAAAGCAATTTTTCCAGAGCTCACTATATGTCCAGGCCATCATCGCTATCCTGCGGCGCAGCTCGGCTGCTCGTGGACAGCCATAGCACTGCTTGGGGATATAAGAAGCTGCAGATATATCTGGCTCATCAAGCCCCTCCACAATGCCATAAAATTCTCGTTCTTTATCTGATGCCATCGGTGTTTTGTATATTCCTCTGTCGTTATTTATTGGCAAAATAGGCTGCTATTGGTCGGAGGCGTCTCATTCGGATGAGTCCTGCTCATCTCCGCCAGTACGATGGACTATCGCTACTTCGTTACTCTCGTTACTCTCTCTGTCAGACATAGTGGGTGAGCCGCACACCTTTGCAACTGTTCTTTCATCTAGACTTATGCATTTTATAATTCCAGGGCAGCCTGCTGTTTGCCTTTCTATGCCTGGTAGCAGCTGATTGAACGCGGCGTCTCCTATAGCAAGCTTCATCTCTACGATTTTCCTATACTCAGCTCGTGCTTTTTCTAGCCGCTCTGGGTCTTCTAGGATCTGCTCTATTTCTTCCTCGGGTGTGCCTTGTGCTCGTAGCCATGTTGTAATATTATCCGCCGTTTCCAGCGCTGTACGTTTCAGCGCTTCCTTCTGCGCTAATGCCATTTTGAGCGCTTCTATTATTCCTGCCAGGAGCGGGCACTTTCGACATTGTTCAGGAATATAGCTATCAGGGTCAGAGCCAGTCCTAAGTTCACCGACAATATCGTCAAAATCATCAAACCGCTCTTTCACAATATCAGGTAGTGTAGCGATTTTTTGCCCTGTTGTCAATCTGAGTAAATTTGAGCTGTCAAAACTCTGGCAGCTCTCACGCCTCTCGTTGTTATCACCCTTTCCTTGGAACATTAATAGGGATTGATAGGGATGAATATTATTCGTGAGGATTCAGCTCTTATCCCTGAGGCTGGGGTTAATTGTTACGATCGATAGTAGCTTTATCAGATACAATAAACTACCCTTCTCGCCCGCATCAGAGTAGAAACAGCACAATAATAACAAGTACAATCTATGAATCCGGGCTATCATTTCCCACTGCGTGCCCGCGTGAAGCGCCGAGCAGCATCGGTGGAGAACATGAGCACGATGACGATGTTGATACCAATGAAGAGCAGTGTGCCAGCCGCCGACCATGTGACCCTGCCGATCGTCAACCCAAATGAACTAATCACCGCTGCAAGGCTGGCAATGCTCATCAGTAAAATACGCGAGCGATCACTACCGCGGAAGGTTAGCCCCGCAAGAAAAATCACGATACCAATCCACGTTGTCGATACAATGGCCGAGATAGTCGCCACGATATGCGTCGCACTCTCAATACTCTGCAGCGGCAGGCCACTCTCGTGAAAAATCCGTACAACTTCCATGCGCAAGTGGCTAAAGTTGAGAATCTCGAAGAAGGTGCTCATCGTGGCTACAGCAATCGCAAGGCCAATCATAATAATCCCAAGGGCGATCTGTGGTGGGCGGCGGCTCAAAAATTGCGACATGAGAGTAGCGTGTTCATCAGGCATAGTCTCGTGCGTCGTTGCGTCGAGAATCAGATCGGAAGGCACGTCCTCGTCTTCACTTGCTTTGGCGCGAACACGGCCAAGCTCAATAACGGGCAGGTCGCCATCGGTAATAATATTATCCCCACCCCCGTTGCGCGAGTGGTAGCCCGTCGAGAAATCCTCCAGCACCGTGAGTTCAATCGAACGAAGGGCGCGCGTAACCGTTTTGACGACATAGTCGCGCTCGATGTCGGTGTTCTCGTCAATCTTGTGTGTCACTTGCAACGTAAAGATTGATAACCCCACACTCTTGTCGTACGTACCAGCCGCCAGCCAGTCCACCTGATGCCCGCCAGGCAACAACCACCCCTGGGGGCAGCGCCAAAAGCGCACGTGGTGGCGCTTGCCTGGGTTGCCATCGATCTCCTGCTGGTAGGCAAAATCCTGCTGCCTGCCAAACAGCACTAGGGGCGAGACTGGTGCATTAGGATAGCTGCGGCGGGTTAGTGTGGCGAGGATAATCCGCCACGACGAGCGTACCGTCACGTCATCAGCCAGCGCCCAGCCAGCGGCCGTCATAGCGCGGTGCAACTGGGCTTCACTACTACGAAAGGCAAGATTAACCGGATCTCCGAGGAGGCCATCTGTAGTGCGTGTCCGGCCAATGAAATAATTGGGCACATAAATACTACTTAAGATACGGTGCAGGCGCGGCAATGCAAAATATGCCGTAATCACCCACACCACAGCAAAGAACCCTACCAGCCACCAGCCACCAGTGTGCCAGCCCTCGCGCCACACCAGCCAAACAAACCAAAATGACGCCACCCCCGCAAAAATAAAGAACCCTTGATCGACCAACGCCGTGGGTGACCACACTGGTCGACGCAGCGCCAGAGATGAACGTTGCTTATGCTCTGCATCACCTAGCTCAGCGGCAGCATGCGTGGCTGGCTTACTCATACATGCTCCGGGTGCTCGCGCAAGAGGCTATCGAGCAAATCTCGCGCCGCTAAGCGAGCCTCGTCGTCCTTGCGGTTATACACATCTGGCTTGGAGGCAATCGCTCGCACAATGCGCGCCGTCTCGTCGATATCATCGTTGATGACAAAGTGGTAGTATGGAACTTCGAGTGCGTGAGTGATCTCGCGAATTGCACTAGTATAGCGCTTAGGCCACTCACGATCAAACTCCGCCTGCGAGGTATAGCGTACACTGAGGCGTCGCTGCCACTCTTGAAAGTTTGGCGGCAAGAGGAATATCGCGACCACACCTGGGGAGAGCTTTTTATACTCATCAACGCCCTGCACATCAATATCCGTCACAGCAATCTTACCCGCATCGCGAATATCCTGAATCTGCCTGACCCCTGTACCATAGAGCGTTCCATGGACAAACTTCGCCTCGACGAAGGCACGGCTCTGCAACAGTTCTGCGGCAGTTGCTTCGTCGATGTAATGATAGTCGACTCCCTTTTGCTCCCATACACCTTTGTTTTGGCGAGGCTGACGGGTGGTGTACGAGACAATATCGGCAAACTCGGTGCTCGCGAGCAACCGCTGCTTAGTCGTATCCTTGCCGGCCCCAGAGATACCAACGAGCAACACTATCCTTGTGTCACATACAAGGTGGCGCACTGCTTCAGTTGGCTGATACTGTTCGATAAGTGATTGAAGATTCGTCATAGTCATATCATATTTATGATAGCACATCGCGGAGAGTGGTTTCTCACCCGTGGCGTAAGAAGCTAGCTATTATTCTTGATATTGTCTAGATTTATCTGAAAGTAGTCTTCCAGGAACTCTTGGGAGTACCGATCGATATCTGTCATATGTCCTCCGATACGCGCACAATCAGGCATTCCCATATAATCTGGTTTTATTACAGCGTGATACTGCCAATGTGCAATAATCAATACTGATTGGAGCTGCTGCTCAGGTCGAAACTCATGATTAATCGTTGCTACAATCTCCTCTTCTCTACCGCGCGTTTGGTATGTCCACAGGCCACGGGCAATTGACTGCGCCGTGCGCCATGCGTCTGCATAGTGACGAGTAAAATGCACTGGCATACCATCAAGAGTAAGCGCATCGTTACCATTGCTCAGTTCTAGCGCAAGCCGCGCTAAGCTCACTGCTCGCCAATACCGATAATCGCGCGCGCTCTCTGCAGGTGGCACATTGTCATACACTAGTGCTCTGTCTATATCGGCCACCAATCGATCATAACGTATCTGCACTCGCACACAGCTCCTGTTAGTTGTTAGTCTCGCTTGAGCATCACCGTAAAGGCTTCGCTGGGAATATCGACCTTGCCAAAGCGTTTCATACGCTTCTTGCCGCGAGCTTGCTTGGCAAGGAGTTTCTTCTTGCGGCTCACATCACCACCGTAGAGATAGCCCGTGACATCTTTGCGGTAGGCACCAATATTTTCGCGGGCAATGAATTTGCCGCCAATCGCCGCCTGCAGTGCCACCTCAAAGCTCTGGCGCGGCACGACATCCTTGAGCTTCTTCACCACCTCGCGCCCCAGCCGCTGCGACTCCGAGCGGTGACACATGACGCTGAGCGCATCGACCATCTCACCCGCCACGTAGAAATCCACGCGCACCAAATCCTCCGCTTGGTAGCCCCGCAGTTCATAATTAAATGAGCCATAGCCACTGGTGACTGACTTGAGTTGGTCATAAAAATCCGTCAGGAGATTGGCCAGTGGTGCCGCAAAGGAGATGAGGGCACGCTCGTCGATGTAACTGAGGTTCTTTTGCCGCCCACGCTTGCTAACGATGAGCTGGATCACCGCGCCGATATAATCTTGGGGCACGACGATCTCACCATCAATCCACGGCTCGCGAATCTCCTTGATCTGGGCTGGGTCAGGCAATTCGCTGGCAGACTTGATATCTAACTCATCACCATTGGTCAAGCTCACTTGGTAGTCGGTACTTGGGTTGGTGACGATGAGATCCAGATTATACTCGCGCTCAAGCCGCTCACGAATGATATCCATATGCAAGAGGCCAAGGAAGCCAATCCGCACGCCATAACCCAACACCGGCGAATTCTCTGGCTCGAACTGCAGCGCACTATCGCTCAGGCTCAGCCGCTCAATCGCTTCCTTCAGGTCATTATAATCTTCATTAGACACCGGGAAAAACCCTGCGTAGACGAAGGGCTTGACTTCTTTGTAGCCAGGGAGAGGCTGGACGGTTATCACTGTCATATTTGATATTATAGCAAGTTTTGCGACAGAGGAGAATTATCCTTCTTGCGAGGAGCCCTTATGCTCTGCAGATGGATTAAGATGCTTTTCGTGGTAGTGCTGAATCTGCGAGAACTGCTCGGGCGAGAGGCAAAACATTGGCCTATAGCCATCGATCGTACTCATCATCAGTGGTTGGTTAAGGATTTGGTCTATCTGGCCTGAAGTTGCCATTCTTCATGGAGGCTAGCAAAGAACACATCAAGAATCCTAAGCTCATCCTGCCGATCCGCAAAGAAATTTTGCAAATAGCTACCAAAGTTACCCACCCAACGCTCTGCGCCACCGCAGAGGATATATGTCGTAGGGGTCCTTTCTTGCGTCATCTACTAGGCAGAGTATTACCGTTCCTCTATCATCTGCACCACACCCGTCTCGCTATACCTCTGGTAGGCAGTGAGAATTTGGCGTGTGGCGTCATTCGTATTGAGTTGCAGTGCTTCGTATAGCGAGAACCACTGGCCTGTCACTACTTCCTCAGTGTCAGTGTGCGATGCCTCGCTTTGCCATTGCTTGAGGCAAAACACTACAGTAAAGGCTTGTGTGTCACCATCAGGATAATGATACACCCGTCCTGGGCCAGACTGCGTTGCAAAGAGCTCAAGGTCGCTGGCGTGCGCAATGATTCCTGCTTCTTTATGCAGCTCATGTAGTGCCGCGCTGGCATAACTATCACCTTCCTCGACGTGGCCGCCCACTGTACTCCAGCGATCAAAGGCTTTAGCGTAGATGAGCTTGACGCGCCCTGTTTCATCAACAGGCAAGACATCAACAGTTGTCGTGAGTAATTTCTTATTCCCAACCTTCTGGCGCAACTGCTACACATACGAGCCAACGTACCCCATATTCACACTCCCTTCTCTGCCGCCAGCAGATGATCAATGGTACTTTCTATTATGATTTTAGCATATTCGTTGAGGATGAGGCGGCGGCCATGGTCGGTTGCTATCCACGTGTTCACTCTCAAGGATGGGCTTGGCTCAGGGCTTGCGGTAAAGATCTCGACTGGCCACGGCGCAAACTTATACATATTCATCTCTGCACAGCGAACATTAAATTCGCTCGTCACCAATATAATGCGTCGTGGACACCACAGCATCGCTTCCCAGCAGTCAATACTACGCTTCACATTGTCTGGGATGGATATTGATTGATCTTCGATGATGATATCTCTTGCCGGGACACCATGAGTTAGAGCATACTCCGCCATGCGCCAAGCTTCGGCCATAGGGGTATCTTTGCCGTAGGCAACTGCCCAGCGCGGCGAAGCACCAGCAATCGTTATTTTGGGAGCAACACCAGCATGATACAACTCCACTGCAGTGGCAATTCGCCGATTCTCTGCCGAGCCAAACACCAGTATGGCATCCGACGGCCTTGGTGGGTTACCCTTCGCGAGCACCTCATAGAGTGTAGCAGCTTCGCTATGATGAGCATGTTGAGCCAAGTAATCAGCAAATTGCACTGTGAACCGATGAAGCTTCGATATAGTATCATCAAAATCGTACATTGTATAATGATCAAAAACAGCTGTATCGATACCAGCGTTATGTGCAATCCGTTTCAGCTCCGCAAACAACCACGGCCGTGCGTCAAGATAATCCTGGTGCCGAGCTAACCGTAGCGATTCTTGGCGCATCATTGTGCGCAGTTCACTGGCCGATGGCAATTCTACACTACTCGTCCGCACGAGAATCTCCTGCTTGCTGGAGGGTACTGGCGAGCAAGGCCCAGGCAGCGAGCATGGCGTAGTTGGTGATTACACCAGTAGCGACCATGCGGTGGATGGTGGCAATTGGCAGCCACTCCGAAATGATTTGCTCGGTGTCATCCGGCCGGTGTTGATGGTTTGTCCCAGCATATTCGCCGTAAACCACGTGGAGCTTCGCGCTGGTGCGACGATTGTCGGCATAGAGTCAGCCACACGCTCGTACACCTGTCATGGCAATGCCCGACTCCTCAGCCAGCTCTCGCTGCGCTGCCGCGCACACATCCTCACCCGCCTCAATCTTCCCGCCCGGGAACTGATACAACACCTCATCCACTGGATACGAATATTCTTGCTGTACCAAGATATTATTACCTCGGCGACACACCACGATTACCCCACCCTGCCCATGGTAGGGATAATGGATATATTGGATGGTCTTTCCATTTGGTAGCTCTACCGTATCTTCTGCGACGGTAAGCCGAGGGTGCTCGAAGAGCGTCCGCGACGATAGCATACGCCATTTTTGCAGGTGGTGTGATGACATTGTTGGTAAGATATGGATAAGCTTTACCTATTTGACCCTTTCTTAATAAAATTCACTTTCTTAACCTTAGGGATACGACGACGAGACAACACTGTAATCAGCCACAAACAGCCACTACATAGGACAAATCCAATTGTCGCAGGAGCAATCACCGCTAGACCAGCTTCACCAGAAAAAGTTATACTCCACAACAATTTACCAGCAGCCATTAACGCCATGACTACCACACCTAGCCAGATATTTCGCCACCACAATGCCGCTGCTAAAGAAACAAAGGATAATGGTATAAGCAATGTGAAGAAAATCTTACCAAATGTCCATTCACTCTGCAGATACTGCTGCTCAACTTGCAAAAACTGTTACACCTGTAAATTCGTTTCATCGGGCGGGGCAAACCATCCCATACTAGTCAAGGTAAGTAATATCACCATCATTATCCCCGCCCAGCTCTGCCGATAGGCAAACCAGCAAAACGGTATCAAGAATAACGGCCGGATATACCAACTAAGCTGGTTGTGATGCCGCTGCCACAGCCAATCCCAAAAACTCGGAGTAGTAAATGCCACGGCGATGAATAGTATAATCAGGCCAGCAAACAAGATGGCGATGAATTTGTCGTACTTTTTTATCGCAGCCATCATACAGTAAACTATAGCACATGTTATAGCTACTCAAAGTATTTCTTGAGTGTCACCGTATCACCTACCCGCGCTTCACGCGTGGTTTTCAGGTTAGTGACAATGTAGCCGATTTCGCCTGTACCAAGCAGTGGATCAGACTGCATAGTTGGGCTGAGATATCCCACTTCCAGGGCGAGGCCGCGGGCTCCGGTAGCCATCATGGTGATGTCCGCACCTTTCGGTATCGTGCCATCTACCACGCGCACGTAGAGGATGACCCCGCGGTAGTCGTCATAGTAGCTATCAAAAATCAGGGCACGCGTTGGTACGGCTGGCCTATCGCCCCCCTGCGCGGCCATGCTTTCAGCCTGCACCGCTAATGGCGACACTGGTGCCGGGATACGCTCGACGATAGCCCGGAGCACTTGCGGTACATTCTGCCCAGTCTTGGCTGAGATATGAATAATATCGCTCTCATCACAGCCGAGTAGATTAATCACCTGCTTGGAGACGCGTGGCACATCGGCTGCTGGCAGATCGACTTTATTGAGCACCGGAATGATCGTGAGGTCCTGCTCCATCGCGAGATACACATTGGCAAGCGTCTGCGCCTGAATCCCCTGGCTGGCATCCACCACCAGCACCGCACCTTCGCAGGCCTGCAAGCTACGTGATACTTCGTAGCTGAAATCCACGTGGCCGGGGGTATCGATCAGGTTGAGGTCGTAGGTGCCAGGCTGGGGTGCGGTGTTTTTGCCCCCATCAATTGAATCAGCAGGCGATACTAAGCGGGTGGCAGTCGACGGGGCAGCACCCGCTTCTGAAGAAATCTCCGATTTTTCAGAAGAAGGGGCAGATCGACTGACAGGACCCGCGTCCAGCGACCGACGTGAAGATTCCATGGGGATCTTCGACGATGGGAGCGATGATATACTGCTCGCTTCCGATTTATACTCATACTTCATCCGCACTGGGGCTAGCTTGATCGTAATTCCTTTCTCACGCTCCAGATCCATACTATCCAGCAATTGCTGCTTCATATCCCGCTTAGTAACGGTGCCTGTCAGCTCCATCATGCGATCGGCCAGGGTACTCTTGCCGTGGTCGATATGGGCAATGATGCAGAAATTACGGATATGTTCCATACGCTAGCGTTTCCAGTTCCAGCCAAGGTTAATTCGTCCAAAGAAGATCTGCCGCAGCCGATTAAGCACTGGCTCGGCCTCTTTAAGCCTCAGCCGCCGGCTGAACCATATATAAACCGCAAAGCTCACAACTGTGATCATAATAAATTTCGGGAAAGCGAGAAAAAAACTCTTGTCGTTCGTGCCAAAGGGGATCATTACCACGCTCAGGTAAGCAGCCAAACCAGTTGGCACCGCAGCGATAACCATCTTGTAGATGCTATTAACGAAGCTGCGGTCAAACAGCTTCGGCATACGCCGCCCCATGAAGAAGAAGAGGACAATCACCTCCACCACGGCAGTAATAGACTGCGCCCAAGCCAAGCCATAGCCTGGATTCTGGTTCTTGGACCAGAGATTTACCAGGATAATCGCCAGGATAATGTTAAACCCGATTGCAAAGAACGAGATATAAAGCGGGGTCTTGGTATCTTGCTGTGCATAGAAGCTACGTGCTGCAATATGATAAATCGTGCGGAAAAATATCGTCAAAACAAGCACTCCAAGAAAACCAGATATCACTGGGTCACCCCCGTTATGGATAAAGCTCACCACATAGCCCCGTGCAAAGTAGGTAATAACCGCCACTGGCAATGCCAACCAAATAATCACCCTGATCATCACCTGCAGTTCTTTGCGGAAGAGATCCTCGCGCCCCGCCCCGAGGTGTTCCGTCATTTGTGGGAAGGCGGCATTGCTAATTGCCACACCAATCAAGTTCACTGGCATCAATGATAACGCCGAGGCCTGTTGGTAAGCCCGTACCGTCCCATCAGCCATGCGCGAAGCGAGGTTTGTCTCCACAAGGCCATTGAGATAATCGATTCCTTGGTCGAGTGAGCGCGTTCGTAGCAGACGCAGCACCTGGCGAAAGCTCTTGTTCTTGCGCTTGATCATAAAGCGATAGTCGAAGCCTAGCCCCAGCAAGCCGACCGAGCTAACGATCAGCTGCAGCACCGAGCCCAGCACCACACCCAGTGCCACACCCATAATGCCACCATCAAACACCTGCCAGCCAAAGATATTGATGCCGTTGGTAAAGAAGGTCGCACCGATGATAATACCGATGTTGTAGATCGTTGGCGCCAACGCATAGAAGGTAAAGCGCCCAATCGCCTGCTGCATACTAGCAATAACGGTAGAAATAGAGAAGAGGAATGGATTGACCGCAATCACGCGCATCATACTCACTGCCAGGCTCCGCCCTGACTCGCTGAGCCCCGGCCCCACCACAACATTCACAAGCGGCTCAGCAAAGATCATAATCAAAATACTCGCCGCTAAGGTTGTGAGCGCCAAGAAATTGATCAAGCTCGAGCTCAAATCCCACGCCGACTGCTTGTTGCCTGATGCTAAGCGCTGGTTAAACACCGGTATAAAGGACACACTCAGCGCCCCAGACACCAGCACAAAGAACATGAAGTCGGGGATAGTAAAAGCTACGGTATAGGCATCAGCACCCACTTTGTAGGTGTCGTAATACATACCATTGATGAGCCGCTCACGATACATTCCTAAAACGCTCGATAGTAACGTTGAGCCTGCTAGTAGGGCAGCAGCATTCTTGATGTTTAGTTTGCTATTTGCTTTGGCGACGACTGAGCGGACACGCCGACGATTTGCTCCATGTGCCACTGGTACCTCCCTGCTCCTAATGGAGCTTGGCCTCCGTTGGCAAAGTGGCATCTGCCATCGCAGCCTTAGCTTCGTCTTCTTCTAGCGTTTCGTGAGCAAGCAGCTCATCTTTGAGTTTCTCAAGCGCTGGACGGTTGTGCGAGAGGACAATCTCAGCACGGCGAGAAGCCTCTTTAATAAGCGCCTCTACCTCGTGGTCAATCGCCTCAGCAGTCGCATCGCTATATGGCCGCTCGTGAGTGATCTTATCGAATACCATACCACCGTTATCTTCATGGAAGACTTGGTCGCGGAGCTTTGCGCCCATACCCTGCTCAATCACCATATCACGGGCAATCTCCGTCGCTTTGCGTAGATCACTGCCTGCCCCGGTCGTAATGCCGTCATCGCCATAGATCAATTTCTCAGCAATGCGCCCACCCATCGCTCGGGCCAGGATATCCTTAAACTCGTATACATTGGTATAGCTTTTGTCTTCTGGGGGTAAGAACCATGTCACGCCGCCCGTGCCACCACGCGGGATGATGGTTACCTTATGTACTGGATCGCTATCCGGCAAGACGTGCCCCACAATAGCATGACCTGCCTCGTGGTACGCCGTGAGTTCTTTCTCATGGTCGGTCATTACCTTAGCTTTGCGCTCGGGACCAATCGCCACCTTCTCAAAGGCTTCGGTCAGGTCTTGGTTAGTGATCGTTTTCTTGCCGCGGCGCGCTGCAATAATCGCTGCTTCGTTGGCCATGTTCGCGAGGTCGGCACCACTGCTACCAGCCGTCTTGGCAGCAAGCTTGTCGAGGTCGACCGATGCATCGGTTGGTTTGTTCTTGAAGTGCACCTTGAGGATTGCCTCACGGTCTTTGCGCTCGGGCAGGCTAATCGTCGTATGGCGATCAAAGCGGCCTGGACGCAACAGTGCTGGGTCGAGCACATCAGCCCGGTTGGTTGCCGCTAAGATAATCACGTTTGTATCAGCCTCAAAGCCATCCATCTCTACCAAAATCTGGTTCAACGTCTGCTCGCGCTCATCGTGGCCACCGCCCATGCCAGAGCCACGTTTACGTCCCACGGCATCGATCTCATCAATGAAGATAATGGCTGGCGCATTCTTCTTGGCCTTAGCAAAGAGGTCGCGTACCCGGCTTGCCCCCACACCAACAAACATCTCCACAAACTCTGAGCCGCTGATGGAAAAGAACGGCACGTTAGCCTCGCCTGCAACCGCTCGCGCCAACATTGTTTTACCAGTACCAGGGTTACCAACAAGGAGAATCCCTTTGGGAATCTTAGCGCCGAGGCTCTGATATTTCTTAGGGTGCTTGAGGAAGTCCACCACCTCTTGCAAATCTTGCTTGGCGTTTTCATTACCCGCAATGTCATCGAATACTACCCGCTCTTTATCAAGGCCATACAGCTTGGCCTTACTCTTGCCAAAGCCCATCGCTTGGCTATTCTGCCCCTGGGCTTGGCGCATCATAAACATAAAGAGAACGCCAAACAATACAACCGACAGGACAATTGGTGCGAGATTCCAAAACAACAGGCCCGTCTGTGATTCATTTTGCACCTTTACCTCTGTTTTGTCGTGCTTGAGTCCTTGGGTATAGATAGTGCCATTCTCTTTGAGGCTGCGCTCGGTCGGCTTGGACTGGCCTTTAGGCGTAACAGTCAGGTCATTGCCTTGAATCTCGATCTTGGCAATTTTGCCATTATTTGCTCGGTTCACCACGTCCGAGAGCGGCACCTCCTTAAGGTTGGCCTGTGGCGAATTAATTGCCCAAAATGCCAGCACACCCAGCACCACAATCGCCCAAAACAGCCCTAGACGCAGGGCATTGGTCGCTTTCGACGGTTTTTTATTCATCAGGGAACTCACTCCTTTCGTTCGCTTGCATTCTCACACAGTAATCTGATCTATTGTACCACTTCTACAGTGAATTGCCGAGGGCCAAACTGTAAATACACTCCATCGCCCACCACATGGCGGCTGCCTGGACGAGCAGTCTTGATGGCTAGCACCGCACGCTCAAGCCGCGGATGGGTTGGGCGCGGTGCACCCGCCCACATGATCATCGCACCCAATAGTTCCTGAGCGCTTGCTTCGTCGATCATAATAAATCCATAGCGCTCAGCCGCAAACTGCGGCAAGAGGTGTTGCACTTCATCATTAATCGTATGGCGTAGCGCAAGTTGCCGATCCCGCAGCGAGGTAATCTGCGCCGCCTGCTCTGCCGTGAGGAACCGCTGAATGCAGCGCCGCAGCCGATTGCGTGTGTAGCGGTCACTTGCATTTGTCTCATCTTCTACCCATTCCAGGCGATGAGCCAATGCATAGGCGCGGATATCTGCCTTGCGCCAGCCCAGTAGTGGCCGCTCAACCCCGGGGCGATTCAGCACGGCTAACCCACGCCAGCCCGTCCCACGCACCAAGTTAAGCGCCACTGTTTCTACCAAATCGTCCAAGTGATGTGCTGTTACCACTGGTGCCTGGTACTGCGCTGCTGTATCGAGCAAAAAATCATACCGAGCCTCTCGCGCTGCTGCTTCGCTCGCATTCGGCCCAAGCTTAAGCTGAGTAGACACAAAGGGTAGTCCATAGCGCGCCGCCAGTGCTGCCACAAAGCGCGCATCCGCCGCCGATGCTTCACCCCGGATCCCATGATCGACATGCGCCACAATCAACGGCTCCGTCGCCTGCGCCACCATCACATCCAAGAGTACTACACTATCCACACCACCAGACACTGCAACAAGATATGCCATGGCAATAGTATATTCATTTTGCCAAGAGGAGTAAATACTAGTTTTATTATGTGTAATATGCTAGGCGTAAGACATAAAACAAGCCGCCCGGGAGGAAGAACGGCGGCTTGCATAATAGAGGAGGAGGTAGCGTGTGCTACTACGGGTAGTATGCCCCGTCTTACTTAAATGGAGCTGAAAGTGGATACTCTTTGCTATTTTAAATACGCTGATGCAAGCCGGCATGGCAGAGTCTTCACCAGTGAGCTTCTTGTAAGCTCTAGAGTCTCGCAAACTTCTTCGTAATACACTGCAAAGCAATAGGCCACGCTCTATACAATTTGTACCAGTAGCAGAGAATAAAAAACTAATCCGATGGTGTCGAGCTAAAAGCTCAAACTCCTAGATTGTTAAGCAGTCAAAACTAAGAAGGTGAAAATGCCTCAGCTACAGAACAGATCTCTCTACTTACGCGACAGCTTACTTGCCGCCGTTCGCACTGCTTCGCTCCACGTTAAGAAAACATGTGGGAGCTCGGCCAGCTGCTCAGCAGTAAGGTCGTGCTTGATGGCGAGAGTGACCTCTTGGATGAGCTCACTAGCGCGCGGAGCGACGATCGTCCCACCGAGCAATACCCCTTGCTTGTCGCTAATCAGCTTAACGAACCCCTCACGGAAGTCACTTGTATTGCTGCGAGCAATCATCCCGAGCGGCACCAACACTTTATTAATCTTGAGATCGCGCTTAATACAGTCATCTTCATTAAAGCCCACGCTAGCCACTTCTGGATAGATGAAGGTAGCGCGTGGCACTAGCTCGTAGTCAAGCGTCATTTGCGATTTGGGGTGAAGGATGTTGTGTGCTGTTAGCCGGCCCTCGCTCAAGACGGTGTGGGTTGGCACATCATTACCCAGCACGTGGCCCGCCGCATAGATATGCCGCACGTTGGTTTGGAAGAATTGATTAACTTCAACACCACCATCGGGCGAATACGTTACCTCAGCATTATCAAGCCCAATATCAATGGTTGGCTCTGGCTTGGTTGCTACCAAAACACGCTCTACTTCCATCGTCCGCTCAATACCACCACGGATATATTGGACGATCACATTACCACTTGGGCCACGCATGAGGGAGCGAATCGTCGTTTGCGTTAGGACCGACAGTGGTTGGTCGCGCTGCAGGAGGCTGCTCACTGCCTCACTTACCTCTTCATCCTCAGTCGGCAAAATGCGCGATGACTGCTCTGCCACCGACACCGTGCTACCAAAGGTCGCAAAGAAATGCGCTAGCTCAATCGCCACCGTCGTCGCACCAATGATTAACAGGCTGCGAGGCGGGTGGCTCAGTTTGAGGGCGGTGCGTGGTGTCAGCCAGTCAATTGTCTCGATACCCGCAATCGCTGGCTGGGTCACGTGTGCCCCTGTTGCGATCAAAATATGCCCTGCCGTTACTTCATGATCACCAATTGTTACAGTGTGCTGGTCACGTAAGACGCCTTTGCTGTAGAATGTATCAATCCCTTGTTGGTTATAATAGTGCTCGTTATCGCCCGCACCAGTCCGCTCTACCACTGTATTTTTCCAATGCTGGATGGCTGGGTAGTCAAAATCCACTCGCGATGTATCGAGCCCAAACTGGTGACCCTGTTGGATGCGGTTATAGAGCTGTGCCACACCCAGCAGCGTCTTAATCGGGATATCACCCCAATTAGGTGCACTACCACCAAAGGTGTCTGCTTCAATCAGCCCCACCTTCTTATCTGCCCGGGCCGCCACCAAAGCTGCAGTACTGCCAGCTGCACCACTACCCAGCACCAACAAATCATAATCGTAGCGTGGTCGTCGTATCATGTGGTGGTTCTCCTTAACTCCTGATTGGGCGTTTTCTCTATTATACCACTGGCCTGGGCAAAAAAGAACGCCAAAACACTCGTCTGAGCTCTAGCCTTCTTACCAATTCTCTGCTATAATGCGTCATGTTTGGCACCGTAGCTCAGCCGGTTAGAGCGCAGGACTCATAAGCCTGAGGTCACTGGTTCGATCCCAGTCGGTGCTACCAGATATGATAGGCGGCGTACGATGAGTGCGCCGTTTTGTTTTTTATCCAAGGCTATAGCCTATTTCTGATGTGCGGGGATGAATAATAATAGAGATATATTCAAAGCACCTCAGGCGCATCACCCAAGGTGCTTTCGATCGTTTAGAGCTCTACCTCTGCTAATTTGCTGTGGCGCGCGGCAATGAATGCCCGCAGCTCTGCCATACTACGCGACCGATTCCAGGTGGCGAGTATGGTTTCTTTCGTCTTTTTTCGCATATCTACCCTCTTTTTTGTGTTGTCATTATCGACCTACCTCGATCCTAGCATATATACGAACGAAATACAAACAAATTGTTTCTTAACTTATTTTTTACCTTATTTACCCCCGTTATTTACTATTTATTCTAAGAAACTATGTGTATCGTACTTTGTGCGTCACCTCTGAAGCTCTGCCACTACTTACATTACACCCTCTTTGTTTTTCGGTCTTCATAGTAGAGACAATAGCCGCTGACTGTATTGAAGGCGTAAGCAGTACCTACCAGCCCATGCGCCAGTAATGAATCTCCACTCATTTGAACGAAAAACTGCACTCTACTAGACGCCAGCGGTGAAGGCACCAAGAATAGTTTTGAGGTTAATACTAACCTCATTCCATCTCTACCCTCCCAAGATAATCCAAGGTAAAAACCCTACCGTGTGGTAGGGTTTTTACCTTGGTTGCGGGGGCAGGATTTGAACCTGCGACCTGTTGGTTATGAGCCAACCGAGCTAACCGGGCTGCTCCACCCCGCGTTACGGTTCTTATTTTACCAGTGATGAATGCCGATTGTCAAGGATTTACCACCTGAATGTCAATATTTCCGCTCCCTCGCTTGTTATTTATCCTTTTGCTGAGCCTGCTCGGCTGCACCACCAAAGAGGAAGGTCACCCACTGCTCGAAGTTACTACTCTGCGTATCGGGGTTAGTGGGCTTGTTGGTTGGCGGATCGTGTGCCTCAGCACTATTCTTAGGTAGCACAATCACCTTCTCGCCAGGTGTCACTAGGCCAAGTTTCTCACGAGCAGCAAGCTCTTTGTATTCATCACTCTCGCGGAAGTTCTTTTGGTATTGCAGCGTTTGCGTCTCAAGCTCGGTGAGGACAAGCTGCCGCCGTTTCGTCTCTAGCTCACGCTGTTGCGTGTAGTTCTGCTGGAGACGTGCCACCGACTGCCAGGCAAGGTATGTCGCAATCACGAGTGCAAGCACCAGCACAATGGTATTGAGCTGGAGATAATCATGCTTGATCTTATAGATGATGTGGCGCTTGGTAGTGTCGCTGAACGCAAACTTCATAGGCTTCTATTATACCGTAGACTGCGCAGTTGCTGCAAAAGCTGCGGGCCAGCAAAAACACGCTGCGTACCACAATTTTGGTTAAAAATCGCTCATAGACTTGCCAGGTGTCGACCTCTGTGCTATAACCAATGCAAGATGACATACAAACAACCTTCTCAAGAGGCTGCTCAACGACGCAGCTCAGAATCTTCAACGCCACCAAAAACGGTATTTGGTGCTGTAACATATGCAGCAGTACGAGTAGGCCAACTAGCGATACAGGACAAGTTATTTGATGACAACACTATTCCTCATTCGGCCAATCATGAACCAACCGAACCTATACCCGCAATACACCCCAACACTCATACCACAGATGATTCTACCTCTGAAACGCAGCCAAAGCGGCCTACATTTGATGATCTCCTTGCCCAACAACGCTCTGTTAATGTGCTTGAGCGCAAACGCACTCGTCATCCTACCCCCGAACTTATCAATGCTTGGCAAGAGCTCGATCACGCCATTGCCAACCATCTCTTTGGCATGTCACCACAAGAATATGAAAAGTGCCGCACTGAGGCGACGGAGCAATTCTATACAATCGTTGCATACCGCCGAAAAGTGCGTGATGCTACTAAAGCCACTCACCCTTCTCAAGCCACTGCTCAGCACAGCAACAGGCCACGACGCAATGAGTCAAAGGAAAAGATTGACTCGCGCTCCGCTGCTGCCGGTGAAGGCGTCCGGAGTCTCAGTAAACTCGACTACTAGTAGCATATACGCCAACAATACGGTATAATGTGGCAAGTGGATCTGGGGGCGTAGCTCAGTGGTCAGAGCAGCGGGCTCATAACCTGTTGGCCGCTGGTTCAAGTCCAGCCGCCCCCACCATTGCAAAGCTTAGTCATAGCACGCCCATAGTGGCGTGTTTTTAGTATGCGCAAACGGTATTAATAGGACTATGAGCAACGCAGCTAGCTATATCGAGTTTCTAGCCCGAGATGCTATGGAGTTGGCTACAGCAAAAGCGCTTTTATCTTCAAGACCCAGCAGGCAATACCCTTACAGCTTGGTTGGAGTAATCGCCAGGAATCTTACGATTATATTAGCAACATTATATTATTGCTTATTGCAAAACTTCATTACATATAATTGTTAGCTTCTGCTATACTACGGCTATGAAGAGTAAAAAATTATCCGATAAAATCATTATCGCATGGCTGGCGGTGCTTACCATCGGTCTTCTATCACTTATCGGCTGGGCCGTAGCCTTGCAAAACAGCTATCACAGTGCAGTCGACTCGTTTGGCAAGCAAGTGTTTGACCTTCAGGTGCAGCTTAATCAAAAGAGTAGGCAGAAATAACCACCATACCCATTCTCCATCACATCGCACTCTCAGTACGCAGCGCTGCTGCAAGCATCCAGTTCTACAAGCGCCTTGGCTTCACTGAGGCAGTTGTGTGGCATGCACCAGATGACACATTGAGTGTTCATCAGCTGATGAACTCCAGTGGTGTAATCCTCGAGCTCTTTGCCTATGCCCACAATACGCACCAACCACAAGCACAGCCAGCAATTGGCAATAATCTCGAAACAGTCGGCGTCAAGCACATTGGCCTCAGTGTTGATAATCTCGATGAGTTTCGCGCAGCAGCCCTCAGCTGGAGTGAGCCAACTGACATTGTCATGGGACGAACTGGCTTTCGCTACTGCTTCATCAAAGACCCAGACAGCAACTGGGTGGAAATTGTAGAAGACAAGCGCAATCTCGTACCAGGTATGGCAGTCGTGGATATGTCTCATCGCTAGCAGCTTATGCGCTCACACCTCCTCTCGCTGCGAACGGCGCAAAACAAGAGAAAACCACAGCTCACACTGAGCGCCGCTCTCTGGTGCTCTGAGTGGTGCGAGAGCGTCCTTCTCTGTACAAACTTAGTTATCGTCACGCGGTATAGGCTCGCGGCTTACTTCATCTCATACTCTACTTGCTGTGTAACCCTCTCTTGCACTAAGTCCAACAAAAAAAGACCCTTCTGTTACAGAAAGGCCTTTTTTCTCATATACAAGTGTCCGGGTTATTTGGTTGCTTTAGCAGCCTTCTTGGCGGGCTTTGCCGCGTCTTTCTTGGCAGCAAAGGGGAATTTGTTGCGTGAGTGCTCCTTCACGTAGTAACCCTCAGGCATGTCACACGGCTCACCCTTGCCGTTGTTTGGTGATTTGCAAAAGTAGTAAATCGTCCGCTTTACGCCACCGCGCAATACCGCATCTTTTTGCGTGTGCAAGTAGTATGTAGTACCATTCGAACTAGTATATTCGTAAGCCATAGTGCTCCTCCTATTTGATCTTACAAAACCTAGCCTACATGCTCATAAAATGGATGTCAACACTTTGGCAGCGATTTTTTACAGAGATGACGGCCAAGGGTAAGCAATTTTGTTTTTTGCTTATGGTTATTGTGTATGATAGATGTTGGTACTATTTTTGTACGATAAACAGGGGTCAAGCATAAATTTTATGGAGCGTCTAGCGAACGCTCGCTCACGGCCATCTTGCGTGTTGTACGTGTTGTAAATTATGTTGTAATTTTTTATTTTTTCGGTGATTTATTTCGCCGCTCGATACTGAATGCGCAGCATAATCCGCAAAATAATCACCCCCACGATACGCCCAAGAATGGCCGAGATGACCACGCCAGTGAGGAGAATCGTCCAGCCAGCAAAGTCGGGCGACCATAGTGGTGCGCTGAAGTTGTAGTGGTAGAGGCTAGTGTCGGGCATTTTGGCAGTCTGAAGGCCAGCATTGGCACTACTGAGCTTGCCAAGCTCCTCGTAGACACAGCGCACATAGTCTATCGACCAGCTGCGGAACCGTGGCTTACACACTGCATCAGCCTTGGCATTGGCGGTTTGGCCAGCGCGATTGGCAGTGCTCATTGAGGCGTTTAGCGCAGCTTTGACGTCGCGATTGTACTGCTCTTGCAGGTAAATTGGGCCAGTATCGGTATTCATATGGGCAGAGGAATACTGCTGAAGGTCGGCGATGCGCTGGCGAATCTGCTCCATATTACCTGCCTTGTCAGCCGAGAGAACTGCTCGTCGCCGCTCAGTCATTCCCACATTATTGAGCCGCAAAAAGGTTGCCGACAGCACGAGCAGCACCATAAGCAGTAGCACCAAGTGCCACATCTTAATGCGCCGGAGCCGCTTCATCGACCGCTTGACTTGCTGTTTGTTTGCCATGCTATGTACCCTACGTATGCCCACTTATGCTTTGGCTCTAGTATAGCATAACCTCAATATTGAACCCAGTAACGCGAGGTGGAGCGATCACGCTCCTTAGCTACCTCTGGTGGTTTTATGCCAGAGGCGGTACAATGGAAGGTATGAATATCTACTTCTCTGGAATCGGCGGCGTGGGCCTGGGGCCATTGGCTGAGTTGGCGCACGATGCAGGGCACCATGTGCTTGGCTCAGATAGTCACATTGGACTCGAGACACAAGAACTCGAGCAGCGTGGCATCTCTGTCTCACAAGACCAAACAGGCGAATATCTGGCCTACCGCCACAAGCAAACCCCCATCGATTGGTTTATCTATACAGCAGCTTTGCCGCCCGATCACCCCGAGCTCGTCTTGGCACGCCGACTTGGCATCTATACCGCTAAGCGTGATGAGCTCCTCACTTATCTCATCAACGAAAAAGACCTCCAGCTCATTGCCATCGCGGGTACCCACGGCAAGACAACAACAACTGGCCTGATGGTGTGGGCGCTGCGTCAGCTGGGTGAGCCAGTGAGTTACTCGGTGGGCACAACATTGAGTTTTGGTCCCAGTGGCCACTATGTGCCAGGCAGCCGCTACTTTGTGTATGAGTGTGATGAGTTTGACCGCAACTTTTTGCAATTCCATCCTCATCTCACGCTGCTGACCTCTGTTGACTACGATCACCCCGATACCTATCCTACCAAGCAGGATTACACTGATGCCTTTAGCCGCTTCCTTGAGCAGAGTGAATATACTATCATGTGGCAGCGTGATGCCGATGCAGGCGTTGTGCCACCACGGCGGCGGGCGCGTGTCTTGGAGGATGAGGATGTGCAGCAATTTGCACTCGCAGGGGCCCACAACCGAGCAAACGCAACACTGGTGGCAACAGCATGTAAACAGCTCAGGCTTGGCTCACCCGAGCACATTCGAGCGGCTATCAATACCTTCCCGGGAGTGCAGCGACGCTTTGAGCGGCTTGGGCCTGGGCTGTATAGCGATTATGGCCACCACCCGGTAGAAATCACCGCAACATTGCAAATGGCACGAGAATTGTCCGACCACGTTGTGCTGGTATATCAGCCACATCAAAACGTCCGTCAGCATGAGATCCGTCAGCAATACACCGACTGTATGGAGCGCGCCGAGCAAATCTATTGGTTGCCAACCTACCTCAGCCGCGAAGACCCAGCTCTATCCATCCTCACCCCGCAGCAACTTACTGAGCAACTAACAAACCGTAGTAGTGTTCACTATGCCGAGCTCGATGACGCCTTGTGGCACGCCATCCAAACTGCCCGCGCTGAGGGCAAGCTTGTGCTCTGCATGGGAGCAGGCACGATTGATGGCTGGGTACGACAGCAGATCGCACAAGAGGGGTAAGTGCCTACCTCAAGCTATCTACACCCGTCGCAGCTGAATCATTGACAAGTATTCGCCTACTGTTAGTTCCTGTGTGATAACTGTAATAGATTACAGCATCCTCAAACCATACACAACCTACCGGTCATCCCCACTACCCCGTAGCTGACCACGCTGTTGGCGGCTGGCGAGCTTGGCGTTATTGCGCTGAGCAACCTCCTCAAGACTCGAACCAAGCAAGTGTGCCACTGCCGTTACATACCACAAGATATCACCCAGCTCCTTAATGATTGCCTGCTTATCTGCCTCGGTTATTGTGCCCTGTTGATCACGCAGTAGCTTCTTGAACTTCTCAAGTACCTCACCCGATTCACCGCCCAGACCTAGCACCATACCCATTAGTTGGGCATTAGCATCACCGTAGGCATAGTCACTGCTCAGGGTAGTGAGTGCTTGCTGTGCGTAGTCGTCGATCTTCATATATCCTCCTTGTTATTGATCTAAAACGTCGTCAAACTCCTCAAAAAAGTACGGATCGCGAAAGAATGCCCGCGCGATAATCTGCTCCACTGCTGGTGCAAGCGTGTACTGCGCCATTTTGTGTGGGCGTGCCCAAATGAGCCGTTCGTGCGGAGTGATATCATCAGTCGTCCCATAAAATACATGAGCAAGCGTGGTTGAGAGAATTGCCTTGTCTGCCCAAACACGAATATAGCATTCGCCCGCATGCTGCAGTACTAGATCCACAGCGCCAAGTTTTTCCGCCGCTTCGCGCTGAGCTGCTGCTTGGATAGATCTGTCATCAATGTGGAGTTTGCCGTAGGGGAGCGTCCAGGTATCAATGTAGGGCTGCTTGGTGCGCTGTTGGAGTAAGACCTCACCATTACTATTTTGCACTACTAGCATGGTTACGATTTTAGGTTGGGTTCGAACCAGCATAGTGTCTGTGCTAACCCGATCGACATACGCCAAACCACGTGGTGCCAGGCTATAGCCACCTGGCACTTTTTGGACAAGCTGGTGACGAATCAGCACCTTGAGATGATAGCTAAAGAGATTGGTATCCACCCGTGGCGGGCGCAGATCACGAAAGCGAGCCATCTTACGATAGCACAGCACACTGAGAATACGCCTTTGGATGTGGTGGTTAATCATATCTTGCTCAAACATGTTTGACTCAAATCACTATAACTGACACATCTAGTGTAGCACGCTATACTAGAGCTGGGTCAACCTTTAGCCAGGAGAGAAATATGCCACAATGTCAACAAAGTAGCGAGCATAGAGGATATAACAACGCGGCAGAAACCAGCAGCTCACCTTATCCTACCACTGTAGAATCTATCGGATACACCGCACGAGTGCAAAGTGAAGGCACCCCACCGCAGCAGCAAGAGTACGCAAAGCCTCCAAAAGAGATCGAACGCAAGTTCATTATCAACCAAACATCAAGCACCTTCGCAAGAGAAGTCTTGGCCGGAAAGAGTCTTAATGATTTTGACCATACTACTCTCCGTCAAGGTTATCTGGCAATTCGCGATGATGGGAGCGAAGAACGCACCCGAAGCTTTGGTGATATGTATTTTGAGCACACAATGGAATCTGGTGGCGATCTCGTCCGCGATGAGGAAAACACCCCTCTTAGCCGCGAGGATTTCGCAGCACAGTGGCCTCGCACTGCAGGAGCACGAGTGCTATCAAATTCCTTATCAAGGAGTTGTACTTGAGCTTGATATCTATCATGGCCAACTTGCTGGTTTGTGTGTCGGCGAGGTTGAATTTTCTGGCGAAGATGAAACAGCAGCACGAGCTGCAGCAGACGCATTTGGTACTCCTGCCTGGGCTCAGCACGATGTCACTGCAGATGGGCGCTTCAAAAACAAGCGACTGGCTACTAGTAGTGCAATACCGGTTTTTTACGAGCAGTGAGGTGTCGCTCGCACACAGCCAATCGCTTTCCCCTCACTCATCCAGCGTTGTTCGTAGGCGGTGAGCGTCTTGTATTCATCAGGCAGTGACGACTCGTGGAGATCGAAAGATAATTCACAAATCGACCACTCTTGAGTGACGAGCTGCTCCAGGCTCCAGCAAAAGAAATCGCGATCGTCATGCTTGAGCAAAAGTGAACCACCAGGCTGCAACAGCTGCGCGTACTGGCGCAAGAATGTTGAGTGAGTAAGACGCCGGCCAGCGCTGCGCCGCTTGGGGAGTGGATCGGGAAAGGTTACCCACAACTGCTTGAGTGAGTGAGCAGCAAAGAGCTCGCCAATCTGATCGGCCCGAGCCCGCACAAACAGCACATTGGTGATGCCACGCTCGAGCGCCGTGTATGCACCTTTTTGCAAGCGATCACCCTTAACGTCCAGTGCCACAAATACCTCGTCCGGGTACTGCGCCGCTAGCTCCACACTAAACACCCCGGTGCCAGCGCCAACCTCGAGCACCGTCGCACTCTGCCACACCTCTGGTGTTGCATGGCACCATTCGTCATACTCGTAGCAGTTGGTGGCGTTATGGAACTTAGCAAAGCGATATTTCTTGCGTTTGCGAGTGATGATAAATTGCTGAGGATCAAGATACGTCATGAGTCTATTATACCTGAATCACACGGCCTCTTTCGTGGGCAACCCCACGCTCCACGTTATTCGGGTGAGGTGTGAGAATTCGCTATTAATCTAACAAGCTTTTAAGATTTTAACTTTGATTATTATAACCTACCTGAGCCGCTCCACTCCCCCACCCGGCAACACCCGCACCAAGCGTGATGGTGGCGTATCAGCCGGCACAGTGCCGCCATCATAATAGTAATCGACATCACTACCAAAGTAAGCACGAGCTTCAGCAATAGTGCGGGCGGGCGACTGCCCTTCGAGATTAGCACTGGGAGCGATCAACGGGCCAGTCTGACGCAAGACCGCCTGGAGCCATGGCAGCTGCGGCTGGCGGTAGGCTAACATATCATTAGCGCGGCGTAACCACCGCGGAGCATGGGGTGAGTCCAGCAAGATACTTGTTGGCCAGGAGGTATTAAGCGACGGCAAAGCGAGCACATTGGTATAGGTTTGGCTGGCATCGACCACGAGGATAATGGGTGATTTATTGCTGTCACGCTGCTTAAGACGATACACCCGCGCCACTGCTGCTTCGTCATCTGCCCGGGCAACAATGCCATACAGGGTATCAGTCCGTAGTACTGCCACACCACCACGCTGCAAGGCAAGCACAAGCTGGTTTAATTCATCATTCACATCTGTTATACTACCATATTATGAAGCCGATTACCTCACCTGAGATTACTGCACTAGAGATTATTATCATTATTATTGTGGCGATTGCACTGTATTGGTTGGGGCCGCGCGTGGTAATGTGGCTGACGCGGCATGCCTTCGTTACTACATATCAGCGGACACTGCCCAAGAAGGACCTAGAGAAGCGTCACAAGACGCTAGGTGGGCTCTTTGCTAATGTATGGCGCATCATTGTGGTGGTGATTGCGGGCTATGCTATCTTCACTCATTTTTTCAATGACGCAGCTCTTGCGCCGCTGTTTGCGAGCGCAGGGATTATTGGTGTCGCCTTTGGTTTTGGAGCGCAGTCACTCGTTAAGGATTTTCTCTCCGGGGTATTTATTATTAGCGAAAACCAGTATCGGGTGGGAGATATTATCGAGATTGATGGCTTTGGCGGGACGGTCGAGCGGATCGGTGTACGCTCCACAGTAATCCGCGACGTCGAAGGCAATGTCCACTTCTTTCCTAATGGTGTGGTGCAGCACGTCATCAACAAGACGATGGGCTATAGCAAAGTATACTTCACCATTACCGTTGCGCCTGACACCAATATTAGTACCGCCAGCGATATTATCAATCGGATCGGGGAGGAAATCTCTGGCGAGGAAAAATGGCAGCACAAGGTAATCGAGCCACCGCACTTCGACATCCTTGGTGACTTCAATGCCTCGTCGATTAGCCTTGTTGTCTCCGGCAAAACCCAACCATCCGACCAGTGGGCCCTCACGGCCGAGATGCGGCGGCGGATCTTGCGTGAGTTTGAGAAGGAGCACATCGAGCTCGGTGCAGCCTCGCCAGGCAAGCACAAATAACCTCTATTGCGTATGTATCGCTCCCGCCACAACCAAAATTCATTCTGCATAGCGAATAATCCTGCTGAGCTATTATGCTTTAATGAAGCCCTGATCTCAAGGTATATGACCTCTGTTAAGACACATCGCGTATTTACCAGTATAGTATAATACGCTCATGAATCAGCAATTTCCTTCTTATCCTAATCGATCACAGCTGGCGGCTCTACCCCAGACTCAGCCTGCGCCACCACCATATTATCCACAGCAGTCAGCACAAACACAGCCACAGCAGTCATCAGAGCCAACACTCCAGGATAGCCTCACCCAACCAGCCGAGCAATCACCCGCTCAGCAGCCTGTTCCTCTTGTTATGCAGCCAGCGCCACAGCCTGCACCAGCAGCGATGGACGCCAACTACAGCAGTGTTTTCGACGACACACCACTCGTTATGGCAACACCCATCTCGCACTACCACAACCGCACCATCTTGAGCCAAGTTCCTTGCATTCTCGAATGGACGACGACCAACCGCATCCGCGCCATTGATTGTAACCCCCAAACAAACCAAATAGTTGGCGTGGCGCTCGATGTTGATCCACAACAGATTACCAAAGCAGCAGCCGAAGCAAGTTTTATCATTATGTGGGTCAATGGCCAACGCATCCAGTTCGACTTTGCCGGAGTAAACACTCAATTGTTGATTAGCCTTGGTACCGCGGTGTCGCCTGGTACTGGCGGTGTTCTTTATGATCACACCACTGAGCATGCCCTCGACAACGACTACGACTGGTGGTGGGCCGCCATCCAAGCCTACGCACCCTTCGCCAAGCTCGTCAATGGCCTCGAGCGCGACAGTATCATTATCAACAATGGTGTCAACATTGCCCTCATCCTGGGTCTTGGGCTACCAATCTTGTTAGTACTGATTGCTTTTATTGCAGCAGTAATTACGTAATTATTTTTAAGAGCAAATCATTTGACCAATCTCCTCTGATGCGTCATAATGGGGAGCTATGAAGCGCACTTTTCTTGCTGTTGTTATGATTGCTACTGCTGCACTTGGCTCTCCGGCCTATGCTGAGCCTGCTGCACCACTCAGCAACGATCAACTCACTCAAATAAAACAAAACTGCGTCCGCGTCAAGTCTAACCTGCGGCGCATCCACGCGAATGATGGGCTCGTCCGGGTCAACCAAGGGCAGCAGTACGAGGTAATTGCCACCCGCCTGATGGCACCACTCAACAGCCGCATCGCTCTCAACCGACTCGATGGCGTGGAACTTGCCAAGACGACGGTAGAATACAATACCCAGCTTACCGCTTTCCGCAGCGAATACCGCCAATACGAAGAGAAGTTATCCGAGCTACTACGCATCGACTGCACCGACCAACCAGTCGAGTTCTACTACCACATCAAGCCCGTGCGCGAGCAACGCAAACGAGTGGCCGATGTCGCCTTGCGGCTCAACCAGCTACTGAGCCAATATGGTTCACAGTTCGACGTATTTTATAGCAAGCAATTCCCTGCCAAAAAGGAGGTACCGAGTGCCCAGCAGCCAGCCCAACCAGCCCAATAAGATCGACTTCGAGCACCAGCTAACCACCATGCGCGAGCACCGTTTTTTGGTGATGATCTGCGGGGTGATTGCTATTGCAGGCATCATGGTGTGGATCGCTATGGATATGTACAATACCAGTGGCGCAGCACAGGTTGATCTCAGTCGGCCTGGCTTCCAGGAGGTGCGCAAGCAAGCCGCTCGCGATGCCGAGCCCGAAACATACAAAACCGAAGGTAGCGTTACGAAGGAATCGCTCGACGAGTTCAAAAAAATGTATCAACAGCGCCGCAGCAAGATCGCCGATGGTACCTTTGACCCTAACGTGCTGAGCGATGAATCCCTCCAGCTCTTCTCTACCAATAGCGACACCGAGAACCAGCAACAAACACAAGCACCGGCCGAGCAGCAATAGCACCTCATGCTGGCAGTGCTCCTAAAACTCGCTTTAAGTAATAAGCGAGTTTTAGCTTTCTACTAATCTGCTTCTACTTCTGTAGGACAGCTGAATATTTTCGAGAGATGCCTAGCGTTATTTATGCTTACAAAAGAGAAAATAGCAAAACAAGAGAATGAGAAGTAAGCTCTTAAGCGGCAGATAGCTAGAATCACGCAGCGCAGGTCTACAAAGTTTGACATTTTTGACTCTTTAGTGATATAATATAGCTAGTATGAATCACTCAAAACCTGAAGTTATGCTAGATGGCTCAGCCCAAGCACCAGAAGGTTTACCACGCCGCAAGGTATTGATGATGGCTGGCCTGGGAGTGTTTAGTACACTACTCCCCAGCGGCGACACCTCTCAGCCTTCTGTAGAGCGGTGCCAAGACCACGAGAATGATTCATTCCAGCCGGTCGTTGTCCGGCTTGGCGTTGTGGCACTTAATGCCGCTGGCTTCGAGCCCGGCAAGACCAACGAAGAAATATACGAAGAAGTGCGCGTCCACACTGGCCGCATCACTCACACAACTCGCGACGCATATCAGTTTCACATAACCGAGTTTGTCTGCAATACTGCACTAGACAGCACTCGCACCAAGGAAGATGGCACAACCGAATACTATTACTCCAACGACCAAATCAAAAAAATCGCCGAAGAATACCGCGAGCAGCTAGACGTGCAGGATGGTGAGCATTCACTCATGCTGATGGCCGTTAATACAGCAGGCGTGGAAAATAACGTACTCGGTCTCGCCTTCCAAAGCACCGACGAAGACAAAGCCAAGGGCGGCAACGGCCCGATGGTGCTTGTGCTGAGCAACAAGACTGGTGGCAACGTATACAGCCATGAGATTGGGCATATACTCTCGAAAGATGATGAGAAAAACAGCGACTCCAGCAAGGAAAAGCAGTTTGGCAAAGGCATGGGGCACGAGATGGTGATGGACTGCCACATCACCGACGCCGAAGGCAATGTAATGCAGTATTGTGCAGTCGATACTATCCAGCAGCTGCTTGCTATGGGCTGCGGCCTCAGCAAGCGTGATAAGTCTGATGCCGTGAATGAATACGCTTCCCCCGTCACTGTTATGGGTAACTCCATGGTCTACACCGATGCAGATACAAAAGTGAGCCAAGTAACGAATGAGGTTACCGCAACAGAGGAGCACAAACCAATCTACTCGCCCGCCGAGCTCACCTTCCTTGATCCGCGCCTCCAGGTCGAGTGTACCACGTCGACCGATGGACGCTACCCGCTCTCGTATGACTTTCGCAAACGTTTTGCTCTAGCATACTCACTACCCGCTGACCACGCACTCAAGACGATCCTCCCCAAGGCTGATACACTGATTTTTGCGCCAATCATCGAGTATATCGATAAAGATACGCCATTTGACTCAACTGATCCAGATGCAGCCCAGCGCCGCATTGGTGTCTTTGCCACGTGGGACAATGGCCGCGGTACGGCGCTGCTAGATGTAAGCCTCTTTAACAAAATCGACTACAGCGGCGAGAAAGAGAACGTCATTTATGCCGACGAACAACTCGGCTTTGTTGCTGTCTCGGGCTACGACAAGACCGATGGTGAGTATGTGCGGATCGTTAGCCTTAGCTCGCAAGAAGGTAGCACTCTGCTAGATGAGGCGCGGACGCGCACTGCCGAGCGCAACCAGCTCCTCCTCAAGCCTAAGCAATCAAACTAGTCGTAAGCTAGGTCTGTGCTTATCTATTACCCTATACCTATCTTGCACACTGTTACAATGAACATTCTGTTCAGGTATTCGTTAATCCTTTTAGTGGTGAGACGGCCATTGCCTCCATCTTGTGACCTTCATCATACCTCCACTGGCTGCTCGCTTTTGCGTTTGTACCACACTGTGTTATACTAATCAAGTTATGAATATGAAACCTGTCCTCAAACGTTATATTTCTGAATTTGTCTATGGTGCAGTCGATGGTACTGTCACAACCTTTGCTGTGGTGGCAGCCAGTGCTGGCGCGGGTATCTCGAGTGCAATTATCTTGGTGCTAGGCGCAGCTAACCTTATTGCCGATGGCTTCTCGATGGGTGCTAGCGCCTACCTCGCGGCCAGTGCTGAGCACGATGAGTCGGCGCGGAGTACAAGTAAACGCGCCTCACCAAAAATCATCGGCTTCATGACGTTTGCTGCCTTCGTCGTTGTTGGTAGTGTGCCTGTCATCCCCTATCTCGCCCATGTGCTGGCACGTGGCTCGAGCGCGGCTCATCCTCTGCTGTTTTATATCAGCTCGGGAGCTACGGCGCTCACCTTTGTAGCAATTGGCTATATCAAGGGCAAAGTTGGTGGTGAGAATCCACTCGTTGCTGCCCTGCAAACGCTCGCCCTCGGTGCTATCGCCGCTGCTCTGGCCTATGGCGCTGGAACAGTGCTCGCTGGGTGGCTTGGCGTGCAGCTGTAGGAGTGGTCAAGAGTCTTATTGCCTTGAATCTTCGTTATGTGGCTATTGTCTCACCATGACTTCCTTACCTTTCATAAAAATGAATATACCTATTAGATATTCATTGTCTGCATAGGAAGCTAGGTGCAAGTCATAGGTTAAAAAGGCTGCTATTGTCACGCACTATCTGGCGCTAATGTCTCCACATATCTTATGACTTACTCTTTGGTAACTGATCAATCAGCTCCAGTAACTTCTCCCAATCAGCTCGCCGGGTGTGGTCAATATCGACGTCTACTGCATGGTCGCGAATCGCACAGAGGAGCGGCTCGGCCTCTGGCGTGATCCATGGCTGCATCTCGAGCGGATAGGCAAGCTGGTCAGACATAAGCACCCCATCGCCATAGTCATTCACCAGCGTGTCAATCGTATACTCTCGGCGGAGCATCCGCGCCCACGTGTGACATAGCGCGATAGCCTCTGCTCGCGTGAGAGCTAACTCACTCATATCAACCCATCCTTCCGTAATCCATTCAGTGCAGCAGCAAAACGCGGGTCACCCTGCAGCTCCTGGGTAATGACACTCAGTGGTTGCCCCTGCGCCATGCGCCGCACAATTTCACCCCGCATCTGACGCAGGCTGCCAGCAAAGCGCGACTGCCGCGTGTAGTGCCGGCTGGTGCCGAGCTGACCCTTACCTGCCGCCTTCAGCTTAGCGCCGTAGTCCATCAGCGCCCAAAACCACTGACGTGGGCGAGCTGTATCCATCGTCTGCGTCACCAGCGCCAACACATCCTTATCCGTCACGCCTTCTTGCCCAGCAAAAAAGTGATTAAAATACACCGTGCGGATATTGGTCTCTACAAAGGCGGTTGGGATTTGATGCACGTAATTCATGATGGCTCCAGCGGTATTGACACCAACACCAGGCAATGCCACAAGGTCGGCCTGCGTCGCAATAGGTGTACCAGCAGCAATCACCTGTGCCGCGCTGTGTAGATACTTTGCTCGGCGATTATACCCCAAACCCTGCCATGCCTGCAGCACCGCCGGTAGCTGGGCGGCCGCCAAGGCCTCGATAGCCGGGAAGCGGGTGGTAAACTCGGCAAACTTAGGTAGTACCCGCGCTACCTGCGTCTGCTGCAGCATCAGCTCACTCACTAGCACATAGTACAGCGTTGGCTGGCTGCGCCACGGCATGGGGCGGTAGAGTTGCTTGGCTTTGTGCCATATCATGGCCTGGAATTGTGCTGTATCCATAGAGTATAGTATACTAGAAGGATGAAACTATCTCGACTTATTCTCACAATCGCTATCGTCATTATTGCTGCGTGGCTATTTGGTGCCGTGCTGAAGTTAGCCGCATGGATCATCAACGGACTACTCTCGCTCGCAGCAATCGTCGTCATTATCTGGCTTATTATGATGTTTATCGAGAGCCGCAAGCAGAAATAATTTTCTGAGCTGCGCGTAATTTTCCCTTAGCCCTATGTAAAAGGTTTGGTTTTATCTCACTTCCATAGGGTGTTTTCTTGTAAAGCGAGAGTAGTATGAGGTATTAGCATAGCAATACATCACTTGATGTATACGCACGCTCTACCTCTGTTACTATGTTTTCACTCGTCGACCGTGCCTAGCTCATGCGCTATACTAAGAACAATGGATGATGAACTATATCTTGATGAAGTCGTGGAGGTGGTAGCGATTTTTCGGTGTGGGCACCAGCCATGTCAGCCAGTCAAATTTCGGCGCGGCAATGGCCAGGAAGTGACGATCAGGCGAATCGGCCTGGGCTTCGAGCATCAGCGCGGTGCACGTACGGTGCATATTTTCGATGTGACAGATGAGCAGGCTGATTACCGCCTCGAGTTTGACAGTATTACACTGGTATGGCGGCTCACACGAGAGGCCGATCATGTCTCATAGCAATATCAATCCCACCCCACCACTGATGATGCATATCGATCTCAATAGCTGCTTTGCCACGATCGAGCAGCAATCTCGGCCGTTGCTCCGCCACCGACCAGTTGTCATCGTTAATCGACGCAACCAGCATGCGACTATCGTCACTGCAAGCTACGAAGCCAAAGCGCGTGGCGTACACACCGGTATGCGCTTACCCGCAGCGCGGCTACTTTGCCCCGATATTGTTCCGCTAGAAAGTGACCCACCAAAGTACCGCTATGTCTACCACCGACTTGCAACCATCCTCAGCGACTACTCGCCCTGCGCCACCATGAAAAGCATTGATGAAGGAGTGATCGACCTAAGCCAAAGCCCACCTGACATCAGAGCACGCGGCGCACTGGTGATTGGCCAGGAGATCAAGCAGCGCCTCCGTAGCGAGGTTGGCGACTATATGCGCTGCAATGTTGGCATTGGCACCAACCGCTGGCTAGCTAAGATTGCTGCCGGTATCAATAAGCCTGACGGCCTGACTTGCATCACTGCAGATAATCTTCACTCAGTACTCGCTACGCTATCGCTCGAAGACCTCACTGGTATTGCTGCTGGCTACAGCAAGCGCCTCCACCAGGTTGGTATCCAGACACCACTCGACTTTCTGGCTGCAGACGAAGCAACGCTCGAGCACATGGTGTTTCATGGCAAGCCAGGGCGCGACTGGTATAAGCGGCTGCGCGGTTGGGAGGTAGATAGTGATGAGCGCCCGCTTAAGACAGTCGGGCGACAGTTCGTCCTTGATCAGCCAAACCTCAATTACAATCAAGTCTTGCGCCGCTTTCACGTCCTGTGCGAAGACATCGCGGCTGCGCTCCGGCAGCAATACGTGCGTGCCCGTGGTGTGCGCCTCTATGCTAAAAGTTATCAAACAGGCCGCTGGCACAACCACGAGCGCCGCGAGCATCCACTATGTGATGGCACCACGCTCTTTCATATCGTCAAGCGACTCACCCAATCAATGCCACTGCCCGCCTATGAGATTGGCATGTCGTGTTATCTTCTCACGAGCGAGACAGACGCACAGCTCACACTCTTCGACGACCTATCAGCTCGCCACGCTCTCACTGTTGCAATCGACGAGATCAACCAATTCTACGGTCCACACACCGTCCAGCCAGCCGATACTCTCGGCATTGCCACGCAGATGAAACGCAAAATACCATTTGGTAGCGTGCGGTATTTATGAGTACTCATCGTGCACTATTGCCATCAGCTCATCGTGCACGACACCATTAGACACAAGCGCACCACAAAATGGCTGCGCATAATTAAGCGGCTGGCCCGATACACTCGTCATCTTACCGCCAGCCTCCTCAACAATAACGTGCACTGCTGCCATATCATACGCATTCACCTTCTCGGCATAATACCCAACGAAGCGCCCCTCAGCCACGCGAACACTCTTGGCCACTGCACCACTAATGCTTGCTGTGCTCACCTTGCGTTCGATCAGCTTATCATAGTATTCATGGCGGCGAATATTTACATAGCTACACGACGCAGCAAAAATCCCCTCCGCAAGCGTCTGGCGATTCACCTGCAGCCGGATACCGTTGCAAAAGGCACCATGGCCACGCACTGCCCAGTAGAGCCGATCTGTCATTGGTTCATAGCCAACACCGACGGTTGGCACACCATCAACTACCAATGCGAGCGAAAACATCGCTGTGGGCACACCCCAGGTAAAGGCCTTCGTGCCATCGACCGGATCGCACAGCCACTTCCGCCCGAGGCCATAGCCCGTCGTGCTCTCCTCTTCGCCAATGACGCCATCGTCCGGGAAGGTCTCGTGGAGGCGTTGGATCACCAGCGAGTTGATTGTTGTATCGGCAATTGTCACTGGCGTGCCATCCGCCTTGGTCTGACGCTGTTGGTCGCCATCAAAATAGCGGCGTATAATATCGCCCGCCTCGCGAGCAATCCGCTGCGCGGTATGAAGTTCTTGTTCGTACATGCTCATCAGTATATACCGTTGGCTCTTGTGAGTGCAATGCTTAGGCGCTTCATTGCTATAGCTGAGATGTAAAGCCACTTGATCTCTTACTAACATAGCCAAAATATACCGAGCAAAAAAGCAATCACTCTCCCTTGCCATTACTATACACCCGGTGTATAGTAGATAATATTACTAGTATTATTGAACCGAATAAGGACATACCGATGGCGAAAAAGCTTCTGAAAATTCTAGGTATCATCATAGCAATACTCTTCGTGTGCTTTGTGCTGCTTGTGCTTTATATGAACTATCTCAACCAAAGTATCACTGGCAATGACGGCGTGGCAAAGGGTTACGCTGCGAGATTGAGCCCCAGTGGCACGCTAGAGCAGCGTTATACTAAGCCAGGCCCCTACCGCGTTGCGCACCACACTCATCACAGCGATAGCACAGCCATCAAAGAATATCATATCTATGCCCCGCAACGCACCACTCCGGGCCAAACCTTCCCGCTTGTGCTGATGGTCAATGGCACCGCCACCTACGCGTCTACTTATACACCAATCTTCGAGCATTTGGCCAGCTGGGGTTTTGTTGTCATTGGCAATGAGGACGGCTGGACAGGCACTGGTGCAACGACATCGACCACGCTTGATGCTGCACTAGAGCTCAATACTGCAGAGGATAGCCCCATCAAGGGATTCATCAATACGAGCAAGATCGGTATTGCTGGACACTCCCAAGGCGGAGCCGGTGCTATCAATGCCGCGACAAAATACGGCAATAGTAACCACTATATCTCCCTCTACACTGCTAGCGCCGTCGGCCATGACACTGCAAACGGCAACAACTGGCACTACGACACTAGCAAGATCAAGACAGCCACCTATATGATGGCTGGCACTGGCCCAAGCGACAACCTCGCCATTAGCCCACTGGGCGACTTGCAACAGAACTTCCGCGCTCTTAGCACAGACAAGCCGAGCGTCATCGCGCGGCGCAAGACCGTTGGTCACAAAGACGTGCTGGAATATGGTGATGCCTACATGACCGCCTGGTTCCTCTGGACGCTGAGCGACAATACCGAAGCAAAAGCAGTCTTCGCTGGCTACAACGCCGAGCTACGGCACAACAGCGACTGGCAGGATGTAGAGACAAAGCACATATGATAACGAATCCATGGTATCGCTTCGCCCTCTTCTCTTCTCTGCTATACTAGATGTATGACAACACTGACGAAATTCGCCCACTCTTGCTTTACCATTACAATTGACGGCCAGAGCTTGGTCGTCGACCCAGGTGTATACACCGACGACTTTGCTATGCCGCAGCAGGTAGCGGCAGTCCTCATTACCCATGCGCATCCCGACCATTGTAGCCCTGCGCTCATCAAGCGGATTATACAGGCATTTCCTGAAGCAGAGATTATAAGTGTTCATGATATTATTGTAGATAGTACAACGATATCTTTGCCAGAAGGCACACTCTCTGTCCGCCATGCAATAGCCGCGGTGCCTGGTGATACACACCAGGTCGGGCCATTCACGCTTGAGTTTTTTGGCGGCAAGCACGCTGTAGTAAGCCCAGACATCCCACGCCTTCATAACCTTGCCGTGCTGATCAACAATCGTATCTATTACCCCGGTGATTCCTTCGCTTTGCCTCAGCGCCCCATCGACGTCCTCGCCCTGCCTGTGGCTGCGCCATGGCTCAAGTTCTCCGAGGTACGTAGTTTCTTGCAGGCCATCGCGCCACGCCTGGTCTTCCCTGTTCATGACGCCATCTTGAGTGACGCTGGCAAGGGATTGATTGATACACTTTGCACAGCAGCGACAGCTGAGGTTGGAGTGAAGTATCAGCGGATAGAAACGATAGAGCTATCGTAACTAGCTAGTCTCTATTTTATTCTTATTACACACGCGCGACACGCTTATGATTTTCGTGACTTTACAAGGTCTCGCAGCACCCGCTCACTCCACTCCTGCCAGTGCCCGAAGCTGCTCTGCTTTGATAGATCCAGGAACTCGCCAGTGCTCCATTCCACCAGCCGTATGCCAAGCTCCTGAATGAGATAAGCAAACACTTCCGTTGGCTCCTTGCTACCTCTGACGCGGAGCCCCATCGTGATGAGTCGTTCTCTAGGCTGTTTGCCCAAGCTAAATTCAATCAGCCATTCCCTCTTCTGCATAACAAGCCACGACGGATCGCTTGTGTCTAGATGTGCATCACATGTTTTGGCAGCCTTTTCTAGCTCGGCAATCATCTGCTGACGCTCGAGCGGCGCGCAGTCTTCCTCCGTCAGGTCACTAACCGACTGGATATGACGTTTTGTTTTGATTGCGGTGAGATCCCAGCTCATGGGGTCATTGTCTCCTTGTGCACGTTTGTTTCACTTGCACCAGATTCGTAACGATAGCGAGCCATCGCTCGTTTGTTTATAACCCCAATTCCTTCAGCTGCCCAGGTTCTACCTGTGCGGGTGAGTCCATCATGACGTCGACGCCGCTGCCGTTTTTAGGGAAGGCCAGGGTTTCGCGGACGTTATGCTCGCCGATTAGCTCCATCAGGATGCGGTCAATGCCAAAGGCGCAGCCCGCGTGTGGCGGCGCGCCGTAGGTAAAGGCCCGCAGCATAGCGCCAAACTTCTCTTCCACATACTGCCGGCTATAGCCGAGCAACCCAAATACTTCATACAGCACGGCCGGATTATGGTTACGCACACCGCCGCTGCAGATTTCGTAGCCGTTCATCACCATATCGAACTGGTCGGCCAGAATAGCTAACTTATCGTCATCGGACTGGGCGGCTTGCAAAGTGCTGAGCCCACCCTTTGGCATGCTAAAGGGATTGTGACCAAAATCAAGCTTACGCGCATGCTCATCCCACTCGTAGAATGGGAAATCGATAATCCAGGCTAGCGCCACCACCTGCGGATCCTTTAGGCCAAAGTGCTCGGCAAACTCACTACGCAGCCGCCCTAGCACTGCATTGACCACTGAGCGCGTATCAGCCCCAAAGAAGACTGCATCGCCGTCCTTGGCCCCCGTCTTGGCTTGGATAGCGGCCAGCTCTTCTTCGGTCAGGAACTTGGCAATTGGGCTCTTGGCCGCGCCATCTTGGTAAGTAATGTAGGCAAGACCACCCGCACCCTCAGCTTTGGCGACGTGGGTAAAGCCATCGATCTGCTTGCGGCTCAGGGATGCGCCGTTCTTGACACAGATTGCCTTAATACACGCTGCATTCTGGAAGACGCCAAAGTTCGTCCCGGCAAACACGTCCGTTAGCTCAACCAGCTCCATACCAAAGCGCAAGTCTGGCTTGTCGCTACCATAGGTTTCCATGGCGATTTGGTACGGGATGCGCGGGATAGGCTGGCCATCGCCAGCTGGGAGGTTGCTGAGGTCTAGCAGTGTTTTGCCAGCAAAGTCCGTCACCAGCTGCTGCATGAGTGGTTCCATCATTTGGCGGACCTGCTCACCATCCTCCACAAAGCTCATCTCTAGATCCAGCTGGTAAAACTCACCATACAGACGATCGGCGCGCGGGTCTTCGTCGCGGAAGCAAGCAGCCAGCTGGTAGTAGCGCGGCACGCCACCAACCATCAGCAGCTGCTTAAACTGCTGCGGTGCTTGTGGCAGGGCGTAGAATTTACCCTCTTGCAAGCGGCTGGGAATCAGGAAGTCACGCGCACCCTCGGGACTGGAATTCGCAAGGATTGGCGTTTGGATTTCGATAAAATCATGCTTGTCCATATACTGGCGCATACGGCGGTACATATCGGCACGGTGGCGCAGCATCGTTTGCAGCTTGGGGCGGCGCAGGTCCAGGTAGCGGTAGGCAAAGCGCAGGTCTTCATTCGCTTGGTTAGTCTCGCTAAAGGGCTGGATAGGCAGTGTCTTGGCTTTGTTGAGCACCTCTAGCTCACTGACGGCTAGCTCGATGCTGCCGCTAGCAATATTGGGGTTGGCTAGGCCCTCACCACGCTGGCGGACCTCGCCGCGGACTCGCAGGACATACTCGTCGCGGGCATGCTCCGCTAGGGCAAAGGCCGCAGCTTGCTCAGGGCTGACGACCAGTTGCACTAGGCCAGTATGGTCGCGCAGGTCGATAAAAATCAGGCCACCATGGTCACGCCGTGCGTGTACCCAGCCGGCCACAGTGATGGTTTGACCGGTGTAATCCGGCGTTTGGTTGGCAAGTATTCGTTGTGTCATATCTGTTAGATTATACCACAATTTCAGGCATCATTCTGCTCGCCCATGGGGAGAGCGCGCGGCTGCGTGGGTTCGGGCAAGGCCACTGGCTGGCTATACACCTCGTCATCATCCGCTGTGGGAGCATGGCCAAGCAAGGCTTCGATACAATCGTCCAACGTCACCATCCCTACCGTCTCACGATACGTATTGACGACAATGAAGACCTGTTGGCGCGTTTTAATAAATGCACCCAAGGCTTGCTCGAGCGACTGCGCCCCGTCGATGTAGTATACATTTGGGTCCATCACCGTTTGCACCTGAGCCGACACTGCCTCCTTAAGCGACATAAAGTCGCGGGTGTGTAGTACGCCAATAATATGATCAATGTCACCATCCACCACTGGGAAGCGGCTATGCCCGGTGCGGTGCAATTCATCGAGTAACAGCGGCCCCACCATAGCGTCTTGCTCGACTGTCTTGATAGCATTGCGCGGCACCATAACTGTCTCGACCGTCTTACGCGCAAAGGTCAAGCTCCCCAGCGCTTGCTCACGCTCGACTGGTGGCAAGACTGATGGCCGAGCGTGACGCACCAGATGTTCAAGCTCAGCCCGCGATCCCAGACGAAGATTCGTCTCTACTGGTGGCACAAACGAACGGACAATGCGCACCACTCGCGGGAATTGCCCGGCAAAACTAACGAAGCTCGGCTCGACTGCATTATAGAGTCGCTGGGCAATCGCATGCACCCAGCCAACCCGCCCCACACCACCATAGAGCAGTGCCACCGCTAGCGCAACCAGCACACCACCACCAAAGTCAAACGCGCCAATGCTCGCCATCACCATCAGTACCAGCAACAGCGCCACCACACAGCGCTGGAGCGAAACAAGATCATCATAGACAGCAATGCGCCGCAACTGGTGGATCGCTGTACGATTATTCTGCTGGCGACGCCGCTCAAGCTCGTATTGGCTCACCGGTGGTATATCAGGCCATACACTACCAGCCAGGATGAGGGCAATCACAAAGATAGCAAAGATGATGATCATGAGCATTTCCATGCCATCATTGTAGCGCACTCACCTGATCAGCTCAATGCTTTGGCCTGTGCAGCACCTCTGTCAGCTTGATTCGGTCTCTCGGGCACGATATAATATGCAAGAATAAGGAGGAATGTTTCATTTATGACAAAAAAATCATGGCTGATCTTTGCAGTGCTCTGCCTCGCAATCTTAGGTGGGCTCGTATGGCTGTCGCGCCAAGGTGAGTCGATCAATCTATCGGGCGTCGACCCATTGCAGATACAAAGCGCCAGTAGCCAAAATGGCGACATCGCCGACCATACCCACGGGAGCAAATCACCCAAGGTAACAATCATCGAATATGGAGACTTCCAGTGTCCTGGCTGTTCGCAGGCCTCGCCTGCACTCAAGGCAGTTACTGAGAAATACAAGGATCACGTGCAGCTCATCTTCCGCAACAACCCTCTCTCGTCCATCCACCCCAACGCACTCGCGGCAGCAGCGGCAGCCGAATCAGCTGGCTTCCAAGGTAAATATTGGGAAATGCACGATAAGCTCTACACCGAACAAAATTCGTGGCAGTCACTCGATGGCACAGAGCGCACCAACTACTTCGCCACCACTGCACAGGGGCTTGGCCTTGATGTCAACCGCTTCAAGACCGACCTCGCCGAGGCCGACCGCTCAGGTGCCCGGATCAAGAAAAAGATCGCCTTCGATAAATCCCTGGCTGGCGCTCAAAATGCCGCCAGCGCCACACCAGCTATTCTTGTCAATGGCAAGAATGTGACCAATCAATACGTCAAGGACGGCAAGCTCACCACCTCAGGCAGCTCAGATGCACGCCAAGTGTGGGCCGATGCCGACGCCTTTGGCAAGCTCGTCATCGAGCCAGCCCTCAAAGAAAAGGGCGTCTCCTTGCCACAATAATCCTTACTCCAATAAGCCAAAAAACCACCTCATATCAGAGGTGGTTTTATTATCAGTATTAGGTATTCTTGGTTGTATCTTGCGTGGTTTGTTGGGTGGTGCCTTGCTGGTTTTGCGTAGTGGTATTTGCTCCATTTGACGGTGCGCCTGGCTGGTTACTACTGCCCGTCGACTGCCCTGCTTGGCCTGGTGGCGACATGTTCCCCTGGCTGGTTTGACTACCCATCATACCATGGCCACCAGGGCCATTTTGGCTCGATGTGCTGCGGCTATTGACCTGCATACCACCAAGAAATCCGAGCGCTGCCGCCACGATCACACCGCCGATCACCGCCGCGATCAAACCAGAGTTGGCCGTACCTTTGGCCTGCACTTGTGTGGACGATGGGGGTATTGGCGACGCACTACGCTTCTCCGCTACAAAGCCATCTTCTATTTTCATACATACTCCTTTCGTTATTATGGTTCGAGTATAGGGAGTAGGTGTTAAAAGAAGCTTAAAGTGAAATCTTGCAGACCCATCGCATTGCCGCGCGCTTTTCTCGTGCTCAGTTCACGCTATTTTTTGCATAAGCTTCGTCCGAGTGTGCTATCTAATAGGATGCAAGAAAAGAACACTGTTCTTGACGCAGTATATTACTTTGTACATGCTCAGTAGTATGATTATGGTGACAACGCGTATAAAATTAGATGAAAATATCAAGCGCCAAGCCCAGAAAGTTGCAAAAAGCGCTGGCCTAACATTGAGCGTGTTAATTAACAGCTACCTCACGCAAGTCGTTGCAACTCGCTATATTGAGCCGTATACCCCTGAGCTAACGACGCCGCAACTCGAAGCACTGCTTACTGAAATTTAACCATCGCTAGCAACTGGTAATAACTTGAGCAAGCCGTTTAACTCTGCCGAAGAATTTTTAGCTGATCTCAAAAAGTAATACAACTCATATACTCTTGCTACCAGCTAGTCCAAGCCTAGTTTGATACGCGTCATTACTTTTTTATCAAGCATCCGCTCTTTATTTCTACAAAATGCTATCTACTGCGTACTCTGCCTGCCAGCAAGGCGCAAGCCCACCGTAAAGGTCGTGCCACTACCAGGCGTACTGTTGACAGTAATTTTGCCGCCATGTTCGGTGATAATCTGCTGGGCAATCGCCAGCCCAAGGCCATAGCCCTGGCCTTGTCCACCAGTGCGAGCTTGGTCGGCTCGGTAGAAGCGCTGGAATATCTGACGCTGCGTGGCGGCGTCCATTCCGATGCCTTGGTCAATGATCCGAACCCTAGCCCAGCGATTGGTATTCTCAGCAGTGATGGTAATGGTGGTATGCTCCGGGCTGTACTTGATGGCATTGTCGAGCAAAATGGTAAGGAGCTGGACAAGACGCTGCTGATGAGCCCGCACCATCAGAGATGGCGTGGTGTCATCAATGGCAATCGACTTCGCTTGGGCAGGTGCCACCACTAAGTTCATCGCTTCGCTCACCACAGTTTGTAAAGCAACTGGCTGCAGCTGCACCACCGAGCGGTCGTGCCGAAGCAAGCCAAGCATTGTATTGGCCAGCGTTTGCAACCGCGTCGCATCGGTCACATTCGCTTCTATGACGGCGCGAGCCTCAGCGAGGGTGAGCTTAGGGTTGCGCAGTGCTACTTCGTTCGCAGTGCGCAGCGCGGTCAGCGGCGTGCGCAGCTCATGACTGGCATCACTAACGAACTGCGTCTGAGCGTGCATATTGGCGCGGATCGGCCGCAGGGTGTGCTCCGCGAGGAGATAGCTCACTACACTGCCGATTGCCAGCGCCGCGAGATTCACGAGCACCAGCTGAGCGATCAGCTCTTGCCGCGCTTCAGCCGCTCGCCGCTCAAGGAAGCGATTTACGCTATGATCGGTAAAATGAAATTCTTGCTCTCTGCCAGCCTCACTCGGTGGGCGCTGCCGCTCCAATTGCGCAGCCGACGTCTGATAAAATACCAGGCTAAACCCGAGGCTCATTACCATAATAATCGCAAGATAGGTACCAGCTAGCCGGAGTGTTGTGGTGCGAAAGCTCATTGGTACTGCCTCATGCTGGGTCGTCCTTGACGATGTAGCCAAAGCCCCGCACTGTCTCGATAATTGGACGGCTATCTGGGAATGGCTTCTCGAGTTTACCCCGAAGGTAGTTGATAAAAACCTCGACATTATTTGGCAAGATATCAGCATCGAAGTCCCAAACGTGAGTCATTATGTTATTTTTGCTTAAGATTTGGTTCTTATTGCGCAGGAGGTGCTCGAAGATGGCAAATTCTTTAGCCGAGAGCGCAATAGGTTGACCAGCTCGCGTCACGGTCTGCTTGACGGTATCAAGCTCGATATCGGCCACGCGCAGCACGGTCCCGAGCGCCTCTTGGGGACGCCGTAGCAGGGCACGCACGCGAGCCGCTAACACATCGAAGGAAAAAGGCTTGGGTAAATAGTCGTCTGCGCCGTGGTCAAGCCCCGCCACAATATCCTGTGTCTGGTCCTTAGCTGTGAGCATCAGCACTGGTGTGTGGTTGCCCATGCTGCGAAGCTTCTGCACCACTTCGAAGCCATTCATCACTGGCATCATTACATCAAGAATAATCGCATCATACTCATCGGCCCATGCAGCATTGTAACCATCCTCACCATCAAAGGCAACATCGACGGCGTAGCCTTCTTGCTCTAACCCCTGTTTTATCGACTCGGCAATGCGTCGCTCATCATCAACAACTAATAGTTTCATATCCTTATTATACCGTGTTATTCATCATTATGAATCTTTATTGCACCGCCCTAGACTTCTCTTTTCGGATATCCGATGGCGCGCTAAAATGAATATTTCCCAAGAATATTCAAGTTTATCATTACATATTACATAAGCTGTGTCAGTCACATTGTCTCACCCTCTTAGTGTCATAGTGGCGATACTCGTCCTTCGTATTGCAGACTAGTACCCCAGTGCTGCCTCGGGCCATAGGCGGCGCATCATCTGTTGGCCGCGGCGGCTGACGGTGATCCACCAATCACCAGTCGTCATCTTGACCGTAATAAGTCCTTTGTTCTTGAGGTGAGTGAGTTGTGCCATAAGCTTTGGGCGGCTCATGCGCAGACTCTGCTCTAGGCCGATCACATCATCTTCGCCGTGCTCGTTAATCTGCTGCAAAACGAGAGCTTCATCTGTGGTGAGAGTTGGTTGCTGTGCCATTGTCGTATACTCCTTGTTTATGGTTGTATCTGTAGTATGCACGACGTGGCTTAGGGCAGTCTTAAAATTTGATTTTTCACTCCATTACACCATTACTCAAGGGTTTGTATAGACAAAAAGGCAACTATATCAAGGTATATTATGACTTACGCATTAGTATTTTCTACCTCTGTTCATTCCTCTTATGCTATACTAATCATATGAATCCGCTTGCGATGATTGCCTACCAAACCAAAGACTATCCTCGCCTACCCGATGGAAGGATCGACTACACTAGCCAGCCCATCTGCTTTGTCTTCAACTGCGTGGTATGTTACGGTGATGAGATTTTACTGGCACGGCGTAGCCAGCAAGAGATGGAGCAGCCGCGTATGCTCAATGGCGTCTCCGGCTTCATCAATCGAACCGATACGAGCATTACGGTACTGGCCGGGCAAGAATTAGCCGAGGAACTAGGTATTGACCCGCGAGTGACAACTATCGTGGTGGCACAGCAGCCCCTGATGCAGATCGATGCAGCGCATAGCCGCCAGTGGTATGTGTATCCGGTACTCGTTGAATGTGCGCAGCGCATAACACCTCGGCTTAATACCGAAAATAGCGCAGCGACGTGGTATTCACTCACCGAGATCGATGCTCTGCCACTGCTACCGTTTTATCATGAAACACTTCGCGCTGGCCTGGCAATGCGCCACAAGTAGGCTTTGCGTTAATTGAAAAAATAATAAAGAGCCAGACCCAAAGACTGGCTCTCTATCTCTGTTACGATACGATCTAAACTGCCTGCGAGAGATCGTACACGGTGTATTGCGTGCCACCGTAGTCAACCTTAGTGCCAGCACTCGCCGCCCAGGTAGCGATAGCAGAGTTGCCACCCGGCCCACCATGATGATGGGTGGTTCGTGTTTGGTCTGATGAGGATTTTGCAGTCGATGCAGCCGATGAATTCGTTCCTGCCTGCGTCGACTGCTGCCCGCCATGCCCACCTGGCCCATGCTGGCCCACCACGTAGTAGCGCACACTACCCTGACGTACCAGCTGCTTGAACTGCTCGAGCGTGAGCGTGCTGTCGCTGCCGTTAAAGCCACCGACTGCCATCACCGCCTTGCCTGTGGAGAGCTGGATTGGTGCCGACTCATTGGCGCTGTTGACTGCTGCAAGCCATATTGCATTCTGCTGGTGCGCTACAAGGTACGAGACAAGAGCGGCTTCTGCCTGGGCTGATTCGTTATTCGTGCCGCTCATTGCCGTCGCACCCGGACCCGCTGTAGGAATGCTTCCACTATGCGCTGTCGCTATTGTGCTCAAGCTAAAGGCTACTGGTGCAGCCATACCAGCCAGCACAGCCATAGCAAGAGCCGTCCGCGCATACCACCGAGGGAGTGTTATTAGTGGCACAAGCGTCATCATAGCCGCTACTCCACCAGTGATAATGACAAGCCATGTAAGCCACGGCCAGGTATTGCTATAGCCAAGCATAATAACACCAATGATCGTCGTGAGCAGTATTGTCAGTGGCACAAGCCAGGCCAGCTTCGTGCGCCGCGTGTAAGCTTGCCACAGATACGGCGTGCCAATCCCTACCAGGGCAGCAACACTCGGTACCATCGCCACGACGTAGTATGGATGGATCGTCCCGCTTGTCATACTAAAGATAATGATATGAATGAGCAGCCAGCCCAGCCACAGCAGCACACCAACACGCTCTTTGTTGTGCCGTGGCGCGCGGTGCAGCAGCCACAGCACGAGCCCGCCACCGATCACGGCTGCCACAAGCAACCAGGCAATATTAGGGCCAAAACTTTCGTTAAAGATACGCAGCACCCCTGTCTCGCCGCCAAAGCCAACACCTCCTGGGCCACCACCGTGGCTACCCATACCGCCGCCGGTTGGTGGCGTCATAGATGCTGCCTGCGTCGCTGTATGGCCAGCTGGCTGCACGGCAGATTGGGTTGTGGTTGCCGCTGCTTGGCCCATCTGCGCTACCCCACTACCTGGCGCTTTGCCAGGGCCACCGCCACTGCCCAACAAGCGCCCAAAGCCATTGTAGCCAAAGATCAAACTCCAAATGTTATTATCATTGGTACTGCCCACCCACGGGCGATGAGCCGCCGGAGTAAGCCACACAAGCACGCTCCACCAAAAGGTCGAGACAGCCGCTACCACACCGGCCACGCCAAGATGCCAGAGGCGTGTCACGAGCTTTGGTCGGGCGCACACTAGATAGAGCAGCGCCATCACTGGTAGCACCAGTAGCCCCTGCAGCATTTTTGTATTAAAGGCCAGGCCAGTAAAGAGCCCTGCAAGGCTCAGCCACAGCACTGGCTTCTTATTTTCAAAGGCGCGGAGGAAGGCGTAGGCACTGGCCGTCAAGAAGAGTGTCAAGAAACTATCGGGGTTATTAAAGCGAAACATCAAGGCAGCTGCTGGCGTCAGCGCCATCACCACACCAGCGATGAGCCCTGCCTTGGCACCATACCACCGCTTAACTACTGCATAGATAAGCATAACTGTTGCGACCCCCGCAAGCGCATGCGGCATGAGCATACTCCACGACGAGAAGCCAAAGAGCCGACCACTAAGCCCCATGATCATCATACTGATGGGCGGTTTATCGACACTAACAAAGTTTGCTGCATCAAGGCTGCCAAACAGCCAGGCCGTCCAGTCGGTACTTGCTGCCTGAGCAGCGGCAGCATAGTAGCTATTGGCCATGCCGTTGATGGTCAAGTTCCAGAAGTAGAGCACACTCGTTAGCAGCAAAAGTCCAGCCACAGCTGCTAGCTCACCAAAGCTCGCCTTGCCATATTCGCGCCGCACCCGCGAAAGGCCCTTGAGATCATCTGTTGCAGTCTTGATAATATGAACGCGCGAGTCGGTGTCTTCGACCCACTCAACTGGCTCCTCGTGGATGGTATAGCCAGCGTACTCTGCCTTGACGAGCAGTTCGGTATCAAAGAACCAACCAGTATCCTTAATGCGAGGTAGAATCTTGCGTGCCGCATCGCGCCGAATCGCCTTGAAACCGCACTGAGCATCAACAAATTTCGTCTTCATCGTCCGGCGAATAATCCAGTTGTAACAGCGCGAGATAGTGTCGCGCTTGAAGCCGCGGGTTGTGCGCGACTGCTTCATCAGGCGCGAGCCCGTCGCCACAGCTGCCTCACCCATAACCAGCGGGGTAATCATCGGGACGAAGCTGTCTAAGTTGGTAGAGAGGTCGATATCCATATAGGCCAGAATATCGGCCGAGCTCTGTAGCCAAGCTTGCTTGAGAGCCCGGCCACGGCCTTTCTCGGCAAGCTGAATGAGCTGCACCTCAGGATAACGCACCGCCAATTGGCGCGCCGCGTCCGCTGTGCCGTCCGTGCTGCCATTGTCGGCAATGATGATGCGCCAGCGATGCGGCACATGCTGTGATAAATACGCGTGCAAAGTGCTCACCGAGCGCGCAATAACATGCACCTCATTAAGCACCGGCAGCACAATATCGATACTGAGCGTCCGCGGATTAAGCGACCACTGCGGCTGATTGGGTCATGGTTGCTGTTTTCATGTATGGTATTGTGCAGGAGGGAGATGAAAGCTAGCTTAAAGAGACTCCTAGAGAAGCGACGTGCGCGTATCAGCCCATTTATTATTTCTCGCTGTCTTATTCTTCCTCTAGGAAATTATAAAAGCGAGTATGCTGCCTAAGCACCAATATTGAAAAAGTAGCCCAAACCATCTAGCCTACCACCGAGTGAATGACCGGTGAAGCTCTTGGTGCCTACATGAACCACCGCCAACTTTCTTGATCGTCTTGGTGTAGAAGGTGTAGGCATCGTGGAATTGGTTCAGCCCATCCTGTACAAAAACATTTCCACTCGATGCAATCGCAAGATCCGACTCAATATCTTTCATCGCTTCCCAGATATTTTTATCAATATCTGTCCTGCGGTAGGCAAAGACAATGTCCTTGGTGGCTGGATCTTGCACAGCAATAGCTGACATACCAGATGAAGTGGTTATAGTGTTGATGAGGTGCCAGGATGCGAGGGAGGAGAGAGACTTAAGTTCGAGAGAAATAGATCCATCACTGTGGCGATAATTGTCAATTTTTCCCTGTTTTATGAGCGCCTCAATAGATAGCTCCTCGCTACTGGAGGCAAAACTACTTAGGGATTTTACTGTTAAGATAATATGCTTAATGCCAAGTACTGTTCTATTTTCATAGCTTTTTCTCCTTCATTTCTATATATTTCCTTACATCCTGCGGTGAGTGTATACCGCGTATACTTGCTTCTTCGACTAATGCAACATATACCATGGGGTTCTCATAATCTCATAATTAATAGATAGCGACACACCAAGCTCTCGCAGCTTGACGATTATCTGGTATATCTGTGCGGCTACATCATTATGGACAACCCTACTCTTTATACGTACAGCGACATGTATATTTTTACCAAATCGCTGGAAGGCATCACGATACAATGGTATCTCTTTTCCTATCCTTTGGTTCACTGCAGGTATACTGTAGACTTCTATTGATGCGAGCGATGCGTCGGCACCAAATACGTTTTTATCATAGGATCAATATCCTTTTTGAGGTGTTTTTCCCATATCATATCGGGGTATCCATCCCAATAGTTATTACTGTACGGACTGTCACCCGGAAAACCCTTCACCATAAATCGAATCGTGTGGTCACTTTTATCATACACCTCAGCCTTAGTAACACCATCTACTCCAAGGCCAGCCCCACATAATATGGCACTCACTAAAATAAGGATCTTCATAAAACCAAGGCAACCGATAATTCGATCCTCTACCGTGGTAACTTGAGCTGGTACAACTGATACTCTCATCATCTGTAATATACCCCACACATAACAAAACAACCCATATTCTCACGGGTACGCCATCCCGTATAGGTTATACCGCGTACTCTTTCCTTGCATAGCTATCCTTTTCCCCATGACAGGACAAGTACAAAACGAGCGAGCAAAGCAACCAAATCACTAGTAGATATTCCCCTTACCCGTACTACTCTGACGTGATTATTTTGTTTCATGAACAACTAACCTGAACTTGTTTATCCAGGCCATATACTGCGCCAGAAGATGAAGAAAAAGAAGGCATACTCCAGTATTCCACTATTCGCTATAACCAAAACACGTTATCGCCTCTCTTACGTGCCTAGCCTCTTTCTCTTCTAGCGCCACTACGAATCGTCGTCTTCTCATAGCATATCAAAGGGTTCACGTCACGATTCTGCATCAATCGCTGCAACCAGTGCAGCAATAGACGTATACTGCGGCTGAGTGGCATCCATCATAGCACACGCCTGAGTAATAGCGCGTTCAGCCTCCTGGTTAGCTATTTATTACCCAGCATATCATACGCTGTGGCCGCCATATAGGCCTGGAGCCGCCGCACTGCTTGAGCTGCCTCAGGAGCGGGCTGAGCGCTACACACGGCATAATACCCTACTAGGCCAGCAAGTAGTGGCTGGTTCAGCTCGGCCTGCCAGGCCTGCACATCGTAGCCACGGCGCGCCATATCGAGCAAGAACTCGGTTGCGCTCCACTGCCTTGGCACATAGGCTGCCCACTGCCAATCAATCAGCTTCACGACATCCTGAGCGGCATGGTAGGCAATCGTTTCACTCCGCACATCGCCATGGCTCAACCGATCGCACGGCTGGTCGGCCACTTGCTGAGCCAATGCCGCGAGATCAGCCAAGCGCTCGGTATTATCAAGCACAGCACAAAACTGCTCGTAGCGCCGGCGAATCACTGGCTTACTGGCTTGCTCGGCCCAGGAGCGATACGTCCGCTGAAGCTCCTCACGCCGTGTCGCATCATCGCAAAGTAACCGAAGCCCCTGGCACTGCATCACTCGGTCAAACACCGTGGCATGCAGCGCAAGTGTTTCAGCTGCCGCCGCAGGCAGCTCGGTCTGCTCAAGCTGAGCAATCGCCCGCAGCACCGCCGCTATATAGCGCTGACTAGCCAGCTTATCCGCCGCATCAGGCGGCTGCCACTGCCAGCCGTCCTTAGCAATATACGCCTGGCTAAGCATAATCACCCGCTCATCATCATACTGAATAAACTCCGTCACCAACGGCGAACCGGCCTGCTGCAGCGCCCGAATTACCGCATCATCTTTGCTCAGAGCCGCTGCCAATGCAGCGTGGTTTGAAGCTTCTGGATCGGCTTCCTTGACAAACACCGCCTGCGCTCCAGTCAGTGCAACAGCTCGTCGGCAACCCATCGATGCGCCCTCAATCGGCGCCACCCGCACTTGATCGCGCGCCACCTTGCAGTGCTGCGCTACCATCGCAAGTGCCGATGGACTCAAAACCTGGGAAGACGATGGCTGACTCATACCTCTAGTATAGCAAAGGTGTCATAAATCACCATACTGACGAAGACATGGCCCGTTTTACGCTCCACCCTTCTCCTATACGCAAAAAACAAAAATACATAATGACCCACTCATCCAAGCGGGTCATTAGTGCCTATCCTCACCGCAGCTACGACCGATCAGTGACCACATCAGGGCGATGATCCACCTCCATCATCTGCGGCGATGGCCCATAAACGCGGACACTGACATAATCCTTGGGTGAGTAGGTACACGTCGAGAAGAGGTTATGGCGATCACGGCAGGCATCATGCTGCACGGTCACAATAGCTCTGCTATCTTCCTTCGTAATCGTCGCTGTTGGTTCTTTGACACCCTTCATCTGCAGATAATCTATCTCAACACGCGGCTTCTCAGCGTAGCCACCATAGCTCACCCTGTCGGTGCCATCGACGCGCACCGTAGTGGCATCGGCGACGTCAACCACCTTGATGCGCTGCACGTCGCGCATTTGGCGCTCTAAGCTCATCCCCGCATTCATTCCACCAACCGCTAGGCCAGAGATAGCAACCGCCCCAACGAGGAGCATCGCCAGCATCGCAATACCAACCGGCCGCTTCAGCCGCCAGGCAAAGATGCTCCATGCACCAAGTGAGAGCAAAGCAGTCAGCGCCACGCCGCCGAGCACTGCACAGCCATACGCCAACCACAGCCAGCTCTGCGCAGCAAAGTCGCCCATGCTTGAGACCATAGTAGCGCTCATTACGCCACCGACCATCAGTGCGACGAGTGCACCCAGCGCCATCATCAAGACCCCACAGCCGATCATAATGCGCAGCACCTTCGCAGCAGTCTGGGCCGCTTGGCTACCGCTGACAGGCTCGGCAGCGGCTTTTTTTAAGCTATCAAACGTCACTGGCTTACCAGCCATGCGCAGCTTATCCGACGCGGTAACTGCTGGTGGAATAGAAAGCCACATCACGATATAGATCAGCAGCGCCGTCCCAAACGTCATAAAAGGTGAGACGATCGCCAGCAAGCGAATCCACAGCGGGCTGATCCCAAAGTATGCCGCTACCCCAGCACACACCCCACCGATCAACGCATGATCTGTATCGCGCATCAGCTGCTTGGGTGCCCCGTCCGCGAGAGCCGCCTCAGCTGCATCTCGCAGTGCAGCATCGTCATCTCCTGTCTCGGCTTCACTGGCAAACTCTCGAGGTTCACCCATCTGACCGCGCAGCGCCGTGACATCCTCAGCAGTCACTACACCATCGCGCGTCACACCGCGCTCGGCAAGCAGCTCAACCATCCGCGCTTCGATCTCACGCATTGCTTCTGGCTCGGCATGCATCCGCTGCTGAATCGACGTCAGATACGCTCCCAGTGCGTGTTTTGCCTCAACCTCAACACGAAATGGCGTCTTGGCGAGGTGTATGTTGGTAATTTCCTTCATGACATGTCCTCCTTACAACTTCTCTATTGTACTACTTAGTGCCGCAATATTGTGTTTGAGCTGCTTGGTTACCTCTGCGCCAAATGGTGTGGCCGTGTAATATTTGCGCGGTGGCCCTTGCTCACTTTCTTTCCATTCGTGTTGCAAGAGCCCGTCCTTTTGCAAGCGACTCAGTAATGGGTAGATCGTCCCCTCCACCACCATCAGGTCAGCCTGACGGAGCTGCTGGATGATCTCGCTGGTGTAGCGTGGCTCCTTGGCACACACCACCAGCACGCAGTACGATAAGAAGCCTTTGCGCAGCTGCGTCGTCAGCGCCTCGGCATAGTCAGTTGCATTCATCAGTGTCCCCCTGGGATGTTATGGCGTGTAACACGCCCGTCTTTGATCACCACTTGGTAGTCACATTGCTTAGCCAGATCCGCATCGTGCGTCACAATAATCAGCGTTGTGCCATGCTCACGCTGCTGGCGAAAGAGCAGCTCCTCGATCTGGATACCCGTCTCGCTATCCAGGTTGCCAGTTGGCTCATCAGCAAACAGGATCTTCGGCTCGCCCACGATTGCTCGGGCAATCGCCAGGCGCTGCTTCTGCCCACCGGATAGATCCTTGGCCTTATTGTGCTTTTTGCTGGCCAGGCCGACCGCCTCGAGCGCCTGGTTCACCTTAGCACTGCGCTGCGCCCGCGGCACACCAGCGATCTCCAGCGGCAGCATCACGTTGCTCACCACGCTATCGTTACCCTCGACAAAGAAACTCTGGAAGATGAAGCTAATCGTCCGCGCCCGGAAGGCATCAACCTGCCGTGGCTTCATCTGCAGGATATCTCGCCCGCCGATCACCACCTGCCCCGTCTGCGGCCGGTCGAGGCCAGAGATCGCGTGCATCAAGGTGGACTTACCCGAGCCGGACTTGCCGAGGATGGCTACACTCGCGCCCCCAGGTATGGTGAGGTTGATATCATTGAGTGCCTTAAATTGGTTGTGCTTTTTGCCATAGGTTTTGGTAATATGCCGTAGTTCAATCATGTCCTTCTCCTTATTCTATTCTGTCCTTAGTGCCTCGATTGGGTCAAGCTTGGTTGCCTTGCGGCTTGGTAAGTAGCTGGCAATAATGCCCAGGATGGCCAGTAGTGCCACGAGGGCGACCATCTGCCAGGCTTCGGGTAGAAGCAGCTGCATACCCTCCTCAAACTTGAGCTTCTCAACGATCCACGGGTTGAGCAGGCTCAGTAGGCTGGCCCCGCCCGCACCAATCGCACCACCGATGACACCGATCAACGCAGCCTCATAGCGGAAGAGCTTACCAACATCACGGCTACGCATCCCCAGCGCCTTCATCAGGCCAATCTGCTGCGTTCGTTCCAGCACCGAGATGTACATGGTGTTAATAATCCCAAACATACTAGCCAGCAAGGCGAGGGCACCAAAGGCGAGCAGAGCATACTGTGCCCCATTGATGAGACTGAGCATACCTTCTTTTGCTTCAGTAAAGGTCTGGGCTTGGTAGGTACCACCACCGAGCTTGACGACTGCGTCTTTCACAGCAGCAGCATGATCATCGCTGTCTGCTCGTATCACGACGCTTGGGTACTGGTTAGCCGCGCCGGGGGCTTTGGTCTTTTGGTTGATAAGCAGTGCATCATCGGTCGCAATCGTCACACCAGGCTGGTAACCAATTGAGGCCATACCGGCTGTTTCGACCGCTACAATATTCAGCTGCACATCATGCGTCCCGCCCGGCCCCTGAGCATGGAGCGTAACCGTCTTGCCGATTGCATCCTGGGCCGAGGCAAAGCCAAAGTCGGCCAGATATTCCTTAGCAAGGATGGCTTGGCCAGGCACGAGGTCTGTACCGTCATCAGTCTTCGTCAACTCACCAGCCACAATTTTCGATGTTTTGCCCTCGTTCTTGACGTTGATCGAGGCAATCAACCGCTTGTGGTTAGCTGGGCTCTCTACATAGCGCACCACTTGGGTCACATTCGCATACGGCCGCACCGTCTTGACGTGATCAAGCTTGCTGAGCTTGGCGACATCATCATCGCTCAGCACGAGGGTGCCGCTCTCATTCACTGCCTTATTTTTGCCATATTCAGGTAATTTCTTTTCATCACGGGCGTGCGTCACATACACCGTTGAGGCACTACCGGCACTATCAATCACTGAGGTCAAGAAAGCCCGGCCGCCATTGCCCAGCATCAGCGCCAGACCAATTGTAAATGCTCCCACTGACATCGCCAGTGCTGTTAGTGCTGTGCGAGCCTTGGCTTGGCGTAGGTTCCGCCCTGCTCGCTTGATTATATCGATTCTCCTCATTCGATACTCCTTACTATATTATTGTTATTGCCTGGTACTATGCTATACAAGGTATATTGAAATGTCAAGTAGTTTAAGAAATAAAGTACTGGTTACATCGCACTCACCACAGAATAATGCCATCAAAAATAGACACCAGCGCTCTGTGCACCAGTGTCTATCTGTTTCTCTCCTCGCGGTATCCTACGACACAATAATCGTCCCTTGCTCACTGGCCACGGCAGCTGCAGCATGCTCTAGGTTGGCAATGATGGCGCGCCGACCAGGCTTTGCCACGAAATTGAGCGCGGCCTGCACCTTCGGTAGCATACTACCCGACGCAAACTGCCCCTGCTCGGCATAAGCCTGCATCTCCTGGCTGGTCGTCTGGCCAATCGCACGGGCCTGCGGCGTACCATAGTCGACCATCGCGTTATCGACAGCCGTAAGGATCACCAAAGCTTCAGCATCAATCGCATCAGCCACCACCGCAGCGGTAAAGTCCTTGTCGATCACCGCCTCGACCCCGGCCATACCCTGCGCCTCATTCTCAACCACCGGAATGCCGCCGCCGCCTGCTGTCACAACGGTCAAGCCAGCATCAAGCAAGGCACGCACCGCACCTTCTTCCACCACGCGCTGCGGCCGAGGTGATGGCACGACGCGGCGCCAGCCTCGCCCCGCATCTTCTTTAAAGACGAAATCGCGCCCCGCCGCCGACTGCTGCGCCTCAGCCTCGGAGGCATAAAAGACCCCGATTGGCTTCGTAGGATTTACAAACGCCGGGTCATCCGCATCAACCACCGTCTGCGTCACCATCGTCACGGCGTGGTTTAGCATGCCACGGCGGGCAAACTCGTTCGTCAGCGCCTGCTGTAGCCAATAGCCGATCTCTCCTTGGCTCATTGCGCCGCACGTATCAAGCGGCATTGTCGGCACCTCAGGGGTATTAATCGCCTCCTCATGGAGCACAATATTCCCCACTTGCGGCCCATTACCGTGGACGATCACCAGCCGATGGCCAGCCGCAATCAGCGGCACCAGCTGAGCTGCCGTCTCACTCGCCACTCGCTGCTGGGCAGCCGCACTTGCTTCACCTTGTTTTTGGAGGGCGTTACCGCCCAATGCAATCACAATTGTACTCATCCTAAAACCTCAACGACATGCAGGTCAAACTGCCGGTTATTTTTTCAAATTCACTGGTATCAATTAGTTCTACGTGGTAGCCACAGTCGCGGATCTGCTGCTCGATCTTGGGAAAGCCCTGCGGCACGATCACCGTACCATTAATCCACAAGCTATTAACCGCATAGTACTCATCGTCATCCACCACTAGCTTGTTAAATGCTGCAAAAGCTGGGTGGTGCTCATACGCCTTCGCAACGATCAGGTTGTTGTTGTCTAAGTAGACCACATCATCCTTGAGGTGTAGAATGCCCGTCACCTCAACCGTCTCGGCCGTCATACCGTAGCGCTCAAGGATAGCAGTGATCTGCTCGGCCGCCGCCTGGTTGGTGCGGTGGCTCAGGCCAATGTAGTAGTGGTCACCCACCATCATAATATCGCCGGGGTCGACAGTACCCGGTGCCTCGACCTGCTCAATGGTATCATAATGCTGGCTGAGCGCCTGGCGCAAATCCGGCAAACTCGCCTCGCCGCGCCGACTTGCTGCCCCAGGCCGCGACAAAATCGCCACCCCATGCGGCGTACACAGAGCATTATCCTCAATAAAGACACTATCTGGATACTCCTCATTGGACTCCAAGACCGTCACCTCAAGGCCGCACTGGCGGAGCAGCGCAACGTACTGATCGTACTGCTGCATTGCTCGCTCGTAGTCTGGCTTCCCCTTCTCCGGTGTCTGGCTAATGCCGTTGATCAAGCTACGGCTTGGCCGGCGGGTAATCGCGTAATGAAACATCACACTCCTTTCTCTTATTGCCAATACGGTGCGCCCTTTTCTTGGCACACCGCATGGCTCCTTATTAGTTAAACAGCTTGGGCATCGTAATACCCAGCGTCTTATCCAGCCCACCAGTCAGCAGCTGGAGCAGCGCATAGGCCAGCGCCACCAGCAGTGCCGCGACAAGCAGCCACTCAAGCACTGTAAACGGCTTCTTGCCCTGCTGCTTACGCATCAGGCCGTAGACCACAATACCCGGTACATACAAGAACACTGTCACCAGTAAGTTCTCTACCCCGGCGGCATAGACCAGCCAGACGCTATACACGCTGGCCATCACACCAATCAAGATATTGGCCGCCCGGCCCTTTGTCTCTGGCTTTTCCAGAGCCGAGTACTTCAGCTGGTAAAAGGCCGTTAAGGCATAGGGCACGAGAATTGCCGATGTCGCAATGGCAATGCCAATGTTATACACCGAGCCACTTGTCAGCGGTATCGTCAAGATAAAGAGCTGCACGAGGAGGTTGGTCACCAGCAGCGAGTTCTTTGGCACGCCAACCTTGTTCTCTTTTGCAAAGAATGTTGGAAAGGTACCAGCCTTTGCCGCCTGGTAGGGCAGCTCAGCCGCAAACATCGTCCAGGCCAGCCAGCCACCGAGCACCGCAATGATCAAGCCAATATTGACCAGCCAGGCACCCCACGGCCCAACCACCTTCTCAAGCAAGAGCGCCATCGCTGGGTCTTTAAGGCCAGCCAACTCTGGCTGCGTTGCCACTCCAAAGGCGAGGACGGTCATCAAGACATAAAGCGCAAGCACGGCGGCAAAACCAATGAAGGTCGCCTTAACGACGTCGCTGCGCTGCTTAGCCCGGCCCGAGAACACAACCGCACCCTCGATGCCAATGAACACCCAGACAGTAACGATCATCATGCTCTGCACCTGACTGAGCACCGACCCAAGACTCAGATTGCTACCAGCCAGGCCCCAGAGATCCTTCGAGAAGATATCGAGCTTAAAGGCAGCAATGATCGCCACCAAAAAGACCATCAGCGGGACAATCTTGGCAATCGTGATGAGCAAGTTCACCGCACTCGCTGTGCGCACGCCTCTGAGAATTAGGCAGTGCACGCCCCAGAGTAGGATCGACATACCAATCGCCGAGGCCCAGTTCTGGCCGTCAGCAAACAGCTGCGGAAAGAAATAGCCAAGCGCCGAAAAGGCCGTTACAGCATAGGCGATGTTGCCAATCCAGGCCGAGATCCAGTACCCCCAAGCTGAGTTGAACCCAACATATTTGCCAAACCCTGCCTCGGCATAGCTATAGATACCGGCATCGAGGTCGGGGCGCTTCTCGGCAAGGTTACGAAAACTCAGGACGAGAAACACCATCCCCACCCCAGTGACAAGCCAGGCAATGATGGTTGCCAGTGGCCCAGCCGACTCTGCGGTATTACGGACAAGATTGAAGATACCAGCCCCAATCATGCTGCCGATAACAAGCCCGGTGAGTGATCGCCACCCCAGCTTGCTCTCTTGTTGTGTTTGTTGTGTTGTCATACGTGAGGCCCCCTATGCCTCAGTTACTTGTTATAACGTCAGTGCCATAACTGCCTTAATCGTATGCATGCGGTTCTCCGCTTCGTCGAAGACCACGCTATGCTCACTCCGGAACACCTCATCTGTCACCTCCATACTCTCAAGGCCATAGTCTTGGTAGATCTTCAGCCCCGTCTCAGTATTGAGATCGTGGAAGGCTGGCAAGCAGTGCAAGAACTTAACGTGTGGATTGTGCGTCTCGTCAAGCATCGCACGGTTTACCTGGTACGGCTTAAGCAGAGCAATCCGCTCAGCGAACTGCGCTTCCTCACCCATCGACACCCACACGTCGGTATAGATCGCATCAGCTTCCTCCAGAGCCGTCGTGCGGTCATCTGTCACAGTAATCTGCGCACCAGTCTCGGCGGCAATTGCCCGGGCGAGGTCAACCAGATCACTGCTCGGGTGCAGCTCAGCTGGCGCTAAGATGCGGAAGTCAACACCCATCTTGGCCGAACCAATCATCAGGCTGTTGGCCATATTGTTGCGCCCATCACCGACAAAGACCAGCTTCGTGCCAGCCAGCGGTCTAATGTGCTCCTCAAGCGTCATAAAGTCAGCCAAAATCTGGGTCGGGTGGAACTGGTCGGTCAGGCCATTCCACACCGGTACGCCAGCGTGCTTAGCCAAGTCTTCCACTGTCGAGTGCTTAAAGCCGCGGAACTCAATCCCATCAAACATCCGGCCCAGTACCTTGGCGGTGTCCTCAACCGACTCCTTTTTACCAAGCTGGATGTCGTCTTTGCCAAGAAATTCCGGCGCAACGCCAAGGTCATTGGCCGCCACGGTAAAGGCGCAGCGCGTACGGGTCGAGTTCTTCTCAAACAAGAGCGCGACCTGCTTGCCCTCGTGCAAGCGGTGTGGCACACCCTCGCGCTTAAGCTTCTTGAGCTCGTGCGCAGTGTCGAGCATCTGCCGGATTTCCTCTGACGAAAAGTCCTTGAGGGCTAGGAATGAGCGATTTTTTAGATTGGCTGGTAGATTCATTTACACATCCTCTCGTATTAATGGCATACTCATGCAGCGTGGCCCGCCACGGCCCCGGCCAAGCTCCGAGCCAGTAATCTCCAGCACTTCGACGCCTGCCTCACGCAGTTTTTGGTTGGTGACGTAGTTGCGGTCGTAGGTGACCACCACCCCAGGAGCAATCGCCAAGGTATTACTACCGTCATTCCACTGCTCGCGTGCTGCAGCGATATCATCACCGCCACCGCATTCGATCAAGGTAATCGACGGCACGCCAAGGGCTTGACTGAGCACCTGCTCAAGATTATGTTCTTTGGTAATGGTTGGGTAGGCTTGCCCGTCTGCTTTGTGCAAGACGAAGATATTCATCCGCCCCTCAAAGCCTCGAATCTCAGGGTGAATAGTAAATTTGTCATGGTCAATCATCGTAAAGACAGTATCCAGGTGCATAAAGGCGTGACTCTTGGGGATCTCAAGGGCAATCACCGTGTCAAAATTCGACTCAGCAAAGAGCTTCGTCGCCATCAGCTCAATCGCCTCTGGTGAGGTGCGCTCGCTAATACCGATCGCCATCGTGTGGTTATTGAGCACCAGCTCATCACCGCCCTCAATCGAGAATGGTTGGCTGCGATCATACCAGACCGGTACGTTCTTGCCAGCAAAGCGTGGATGGAAGTCGATAATATAGCGCATAAAGAGCGACTCACGCCGCCGAGCTGGCCAGTGCATCTTGTTGATCGTCAGACCTTGGCCAATCGCCGCTGCTGGGTCGCGCGTAAAGTAGAGATTCGGCATTGGGTCAAGATAAAACGGATATTGCTCATGCGCTACCATCGTGTGAAGCTGCTGCTGCTCGGGTGGCAGGCTAATCTCATCTTTGCGCACCCCTGCCATCAGCTTGCGCACCATCTGGCGCGGCTCCATACCAAGCAAATACTCAGCGAGCGTCCGTGATGCTCGCTGGTTGTCTTGCTTCGATGCCACCAGCATCTCAACAACAAATTGCCGCCGCACTGCTTCGTCAGCGAGTGCCTCGGCGGCAAGTTCATCTAAGTACAACACTTCGACCCCACGCGAGCGGAGCAGCTCCGCAAAGCGATCATGCTCCTCCTGCGCAACCTTAAGATACGGAATATCGTCAAACAATAGGCGCTGCAAATGTTCTGGCGTGAGATGCTCGAGCTCCTCACCCGGCCGATGCAAGAGCACTGTCTTCAACCGGCCAATTTCTGATGTAATATGAATTGGATCGTCCACCTTTTCCCCCTGTGTGGCTTATAGTTGATGCTTTCATTGTAGCATGTTCTGAGGTAAGTGCAATGGATAACAGGTGTCACATTGGCTCAAACAAGCTATGTTGATACCACCCACTGTCATGCCTTATACTAGGAGACATCACCATGGCCAGACAAGCCTAAGGTTTCGACCTACCGCTGTTTCTGGCCTTTTTAATTTACTGCGAGTGTTGCCGATTGTATTGATATATCCGCGGTATTTTCTGAGCAAACTAGAGTATCACAAAACAAACATGCAGCGGCACCTTACCAATCACTCTATCGATTGCTTGCTGCTACACCGCTTGAGTCATAACCGCCAAACTCGCTTCCACCCGGCAGCGAAATCCAGAATGCGCCCACAGCCACGCATCGGCTGCCCGGGCTGCACCAGGCAGCGCCTCATTGGCATAATCATCCACCACCAGTACTGCATCAGGAGTCAGCTTCGGCGTCACGAGCCGGAGCGAGTCCATAATCGACTGGTAGTAGTCACCATCGAGAAAGGCAAACATAATATCCTCCGGCACATCATGCGGCATAAGCTCAGCAAACCACGCCTTATGCACCATCGGTGGGCGCAGCCTAGCTTTCTTAAACTGCTGGAGAAATCCCTTGCGCGTTGCAGCAAGCTCCCCTGCTACAAACTGCTCACCAGCTGCGCTCACATCCTGCACCGACTTCTCTGGCAAACCAGTAAACGAATCATAGACGTGAAAGGCTCCCGCGTGCTGATACGCATCGAGCAAGCGCCGAATAAACAAACTTGTCGTCCCCACATAGCAGCCAAATTCAACAACTGACCCCTGACAGCCAGCTCTCAGAAGCCGCTCGAGCTCACGCAGCAAAACCCGCAGCTCACGCTCGTCCACTTGGTCGGAGATGATTGGGTAAGTGCGGAGAAGTTGGTCGGTGATCATTATTGGCCCACTATAGCAAATAATCGCCTATGATGCTATGACCTGGTTCATTTTAGCGCCTTCTCATATACAAATCCCATTTGTATGCCATTTGATCGAAATTATTCTGGCGAGCATGACCAGTATACGGTATACTATAACCATGAAAGTCACCAGCCCCGCCTTCAAAAACAACACCAAAATACCAAAGATCTATTCGCGCTTCGGCGGCAACCAGCGACCACCTCTCGCCATCAGCGATGTCCCTGACGGCACCCAAAGTCTCGCCGTGGTGTGCTATAGCCCCGACGCACCCTTCATTGGTGGCTTCTACCACTGGATTGTCTGGAACCTCCCACCCACCACTACAGAAATTGGCAGCGACTACCTCCCCCACGACGCCATCGAAGGTACTACCACCTGGGGTAAGCCAGGCTGGGGCGGCCCACACCCCGCCTTCGGCACGCATCGCTACCAATTCTTTGTCTATGCACTCAATACCGTACTTGACCTCCCCGCCAAAACACGCCCCAAGAAATTCTCCAAAGCAATCGCTCCGCACATCATCGAGCGCACCATGCTAACGGGGAACTTTGGCGCGCTGGATATATTCGATTTGCGCTAACAAGCGATTAATTAACCTTATAAACCAATGTCTCTACCCGATAGTATCGCACTCCTATCTCTGTTCATATCAATCGCCTCTGTCGTGGTTGCGGTTGTATCATGGCGCAAAAGTCGCGTCATTTACGAGATCGAGGAATTAGTTATCCGTAAAATTAACGGCACACACGATGACATGGATGGTCGAGGCTTGCCAGAGCTTAATCAGAAATTAAACACCGGTCATTATACAATCCTTGAAGTCCTCGAAAGAACGGATGGCGATCAGGCTGTCCTGCTGCACGCATCAAGCGACCCACACGGGATGAGCGAACACATCGGAGAGAACGAAAAAATTAGGTATATCTATAAACACATGACGCAGTTAGCTCTAGACAGCTTACTACGCAGGTTTATCGACGTCTTCCGCAAACTGGCTCTGGTACAATTCCGCATAAAAGCCATTCTGGGCGAGTAGCTCGTCATGTGTACCCTGCTCGATAACATTACCGTCCTTCACCACAAGGATGAGATCGGCGTCACGAATCGTGCTCAGGCGATGGGCAATAACAAAGCTTGTCTTGTGCTGCATTAACCTATCCATCGCCTGCTGGATCAGTACCTCAGTGCGGGTATCAACCGAGCTAGTCGCTTCATCTAAGATAAGCATAGGCGTCTTGGCAAGCATAGCACGGGCAATTGTCAGCAGCTGTTTCTCCCCTTGCGAGATATTAGTCGCCGCTTCGTCTAGCACCATGTCGTAGCCACCCGGCAGCGACCGGACAAAATGGTCGACATGCGCATCACGCGCCGCCACCAACAGCTCAGCTTCGCTCGCCTCAGGGTTACCATAGCGCAGGTTGTCGCGGATCGTCCCATGGAAAAGCCACGTATCTTGCAGCACCATGCCAAAGAGCTGCCGGACACTGCTGCGCGTCATCTGAGCAATATCCACGCCATCGATCAGGATCTGGCCACTATCAATATCATAAAATCGCATCAACAGATTGACTAGCGTTGTCTTGCCCGCGCCCGTTGGCCCAACAATCGCCACCCGCTGGCCAAGGTGAATGTGAGCCGAGAGGTGCTTAATAACCGGCGTCTTTGTGTCGTAGCCAAAGACAACATCGCGAAACTCCACTTCGCCGCGCACCACTGGCAGCGTCGTAGCAGGCACTGGGTCAGGTGCTTCGGCTGGTTCTTTGAGAAATTCAAAGACCCGCTCAGCCGCAGTCGCCGTCGATTGCAGCACATTGGCAATATTCGCTGTCTGAGTAATCGGCTGGTTAAACTGTTGCATATACTGGATAAAGGCTTGAATATCGCCAATCTTAATCCGCCCCTCAATTGCCAGCCATCCACCGAGCACCGCCACGCCAACATAGCCAATATTCCCCACCACATTCATCACTGGATACATCAAACCAGAGAGGAACTGCGACTGCCACGCGCTCGAGAAAAGCCGCTGGTTAATCTGCCGAAACGTCTTCAGCGAACGCTCCTGCCCGCGAAAAGCACGCATCACCTGGTGGCCAGCATACATCTCCTCAATGTGGCCATTGAGCTCGCCTAGCTCATCTTGCTGGCGGATAAACTGCGTTTGTGAGCGCCTGGTAATCATAATGATCAGTCCCATCGACAGCGGTAGAACTAAGAGTGCCACTACAGTGAGCAACCAGCTAATCGACAACATCATCCCCAAGATCCCGATCAGCATCACCACCGCACTCATCATTTGCGACAAGCTCTGGTTAAGCGTTTGGCTCACCGTATCGACATCATTCGTGACGCGACTGAGGACTTCGCCATGCGTTTGCGTGTCGAAGTAGCGCAGCGGCAAGCGATTGATCGCCTTTGAGATATCGCGGCGCAGCTGGTACGTCAGCTTCTGGGTAATATTCGTCATCAGCCAGGCCTGTCCATAGCGAAACAGCGCACTGACCACATAGAGCCCAATCAGCCAAAGGACAATCTGCAAAATTGCATCGTAATGGAAGGTAGGGCGCGTGCCCAGATCGAGCGTCTTGACTGTGTCGTGGGTCGAAACAGGCAGCGCCTCAACGAGCTGCTTACCTTGGGGCGATGCCATAAATTGCTCACCCGTCATGCCCGCAGGGATCGTCACGCCAGCAGGAAGCTTCTCGTGGAGAGCATCATACGTACGCAGGCGCGTGTAGTCATCGACAATCTGGTTGGTCGCATTGCCAAGCAGCTTGGGGCTAACAATTGCAAACAGCGTGCTCATTATCGTGAAGCCAACGACTAGGGTCAGCTGCCAACGAAAGACGCGCAGATACTGTAGCAGCGTGCGCACCGTCCCACGGAAATCCTTGGCTCGCTCCGTCCCGCCGCCAGCGACTGGCCCACCCATTGGGCCGCGGCGCACTCCCGATGAGCGCGGCCGTGCAGACGATTGCTGGCTCATAACGCCCCTCCTTGCGCGGCGGTGCCAAGCAAAGCAGGCCGCTCAAGCACAGCCAACTCGCCCTTACTGAGCTGTGACGCGGCGATCTCTTGGTACACCGCACAGGTTTTCATCAGTTCCTGGTGCTGCCCCTGGCCAACAATCCGGCCTTCATCAAGGACAATAATTGTATCCGCCTGGGCGATCGTATTGATCCGCTGCCCGACAATCAGCACCGTCTTGCCCGCCACCTCCTGTGTCAGCCGGCGGCGCAGCGCCGCGTCCGTCCGCGCATCAAGCGCCGAAAACGAATCGTCAAAGATATATACCTGGGGCTGCGCCGCCAACGCCCGGGCGATCGCTAGGCGCTGGCGCTGCCCACCCGAGACATTTGTGCCGCCCTGCGCGACCGCGCTTTCCATACCATTATCAAGCTGGGCAATAAAGTCACTCGCCTGGGCCACCTCTGCCGCATGAGCAATCACCGCCTTATCTGCTTCAGGCGCACCATAGGCAATATTACTGGCAATACTACCCCGAAACAGCACACCCTTTTGTGGAACATAGCCAATCTGGCTAGCCAAATCCTTGAGTCTCAGATTGCGAATATCCACCCCATCAAGCAAAATCTGCCCGGCCGACACATCATAAAACCGCAGGATCAGATTAACTAATGTCGACTTGCCCGAGCCCGTGCTGCCAATAAACGCCGTCGTCTGGCCAGGCTCCGCCACAAAGCTAATGTTACTGAGCACTGGCTCATCTGCCCCTGGGTAGGCAAAGGTAACATTGCGAAATTCAATCCGCCCCGTGCCACCCGGCGTGAGCGGCTGAGGCTCAGCCGGGTCGGTGATCGACGGCTCGGTATCGAGCACCTCTGCCACTCGCCGCACCGACACAGCCGCGCGCGGTGCCATAATAAACACCATCGAGATCATCAAGAACGACATAATCACCTGCAAAGCATATTGCAAAAAGGCCATCATATTGCCAATTGCGAGGCGCCCATCACCAATTGCCAGCGCGCCATACCACACCACTGCCACACTCGCGAGATTCATTATTAACATCATCACTGGCTCCATCACCATCATAAGGCGATTGACCACCAGATTGAGCCTGGTCAGCTCGTGGTTGACGGCATCAAATTTTGCTTCTTCGACCGCTTCGGTATGAAAAGCGCGCACGACGCGCAGGCCCGTCAAGTTCTCGCGGGCGACTAAGTTCAGCTTGTCCACCACGCTCTGCAGCCGCTGAAAGCGAGGCATCGCCGCAATAAACAAGCCAATAATGACTGCCAAAAGCACGGCAACTGCCAGGGCAATAATCCAGCTCAGACTCGGTGCATTGGCCAGCGCCTTGTGCAGGCCAGCCACAGCCATAATCGGTGCCATCAAGGCAATGCGCAGTAGCATAATCGCTGTCGATTGGATCTGCTGGGTGTCGTTGGTCGAGCGAGTTATAAGCGACGCTGTCGAGAAACAGTTAAAGTCCGCCACAGCATAATCCTCCACCCGGGCAAACACTTGATCGCGCAGCTGCTGACTGAGGCCTGTCGCAATCCGCGTTGCAAAGAAAACTGATACAATCGTCCCCACTGCACCCGCCAGCGTTACCACAATCATCTGCCAGCCATTATGCCACAGAACGGCCATATCTGCGCCAACGATACCCTTATTAATAATCGCTGCCATAAAGTCTGGCAAACTAAGCGTTGCCATCACTGAGCCATACGTCGCAGCAACCAGCAACCCCAGCTGCCACCAATATCCCCAGAGTAATCGCCAGATATACGTCATGTTCGCTCCGCCCGGTAGCCCTGAGCCACTTTATCAATCAGCTGGCCAAGCTGCGCCAGCTCAGCATCGCTCAGCACCGCAAAGAGGTCGGCAACAGTCTCCGTCATATACTGCTGAAAGCGGTCGGTCATTAGCTGGCTCTGCGTCGTCAACTGCAGACGCACCACCCGTCGATCGTGCGGATCAAGCGTACGCTGAACGAGCTTTTGTGCCACCAGCGCATCAAGAATCTGCGTCGCCGCGCCCTTAGAAACACACAGCTTTGCCGCGACATCACCCATTGTCTCGATAGCTCCACGATGCAGCAGACTCAGCACGTACCAGTGGACTGGCGTCAAACCAAACTGCTGGTCGGTCTGGCGCGCGGCATGGGCTAGGCGCTGCTTGAACTGAAACACGCAGCTCATAATGTGCTCAATCCATTCTTGACGCTGCGACTGCGCGCTCGGGGGTACTTCTATCGTCATGCTCTAATAGTTTACTTACTAAACTATTTATTGTCAACGCCGCACAGCGCGCCGGCGACGCCTGGCAGACACTGCCGCGCCAACTCCACCCAGCACAACCAGCGCCGCACCGCCATAATAGAGCAGCGGAACATTATCACCGGCAGCCGCCAATGCCCCCTCTCGCTGCGGCTGGCTTGGCTGCGACTGCTCAACCTGCGAGATATGCATCACCTTTGGTGGCAGCGTAGTATTCTGTGACTGATTTGATTGCGACTGAATCGACGATGACGCAGTGCTGCCATGCAGCGTGTGGTCAAGCTGCCGCAGCAACGCATCATTACTCTGCGGATCAGAAAGATAGCGCCAGACAATAATCCCTTGCAAATTGTGCTGCTGGACATACTCTGCCTTGTACTTCATCGATTCCGCATCGTCGTAGCTAATAAATTCACGCCGCGCAGCATTATAGAGATAGGGCGCTTTGCTTGCGTCGTCCCAGTAGCGAGTGTAGCCATTCTTGTTAATATACTCTCGCTCGAGCCGGTCATACGTGGTGTGGTACTCGCCAGCCTTTTGGGTATCTCCCACAGGCTGGTGCAACCCATGATTCACCTCAGGAACTGAGGTAAACCGCCGGCTATACCACCCCACTCCAATCATTAATTTGTTTGTTGGCGCACCATGGGCTTGGTAGTGCTGCACCGCCGAGTTGGCACTCTGGTCGAGCGGGTCATCCGACGCGGTATAGAGTCCGGCATGGTGACCAGCGTGCGTCTTGAACGAGCCAAACCCCCGCATGTCATACGTCATGATCGCAATCTGGTCAAGATACTGCTGGTACTCAGCAAACTTATTTTGCTCGGCATACCACTTGGCCGGTGCACCGGTCATCGAAATACTCGGTCGGCGTCCACTGGTGGTCGTTGCCGCGCGCAATTCGCGCAAGAGAGCAATCAAATCAGCCTGCTGGCTCCCCTTTGGAAATTCCCAGTCGATATCCACCCCATCTAACTGATGAGCCTGCAGCGCCTCCTTAACAGAGCTCACAAAGGCCTGCCGGGTACTTGCGTGGCACACCATCGCATCAAACTCACTTCGCGCGGCATCATTACCACCACCAATCGAGAGAACAGGGGAGATACGCGGATTAACCGCCCGAATCCGCTGCAGCGTGGCTGACTGCCTAAGGTGCGGCAACGTATTAAGCGTTAGATGTCCATCGGCTGCAATACGCCCAAAATGGACAATGAGCCGATCGATCATCTTCAGATGGTCGTCAGTCACCTTTGGGAGATTCTCGTCACTGACATAGACCGAGATTGTCTTCCGCTCCGCAGCCTGAGCTGATACTGGAGTCATCAGCTGGCATCCGACTGCTATCATCATGACACTGAGCACACTTTTCACCATTGCCGTCCGCATATCGCCTCCTTGCTTTTGCCACCTGTCTCCTTCTAGTCTATATCGTTTGCCAGAATAGGTAAAGTGTGAGGTGGTATAGGTTACTTGTCATCAGTGGTTGGTGTGTGACGCGTTGGCCAGTACCGATCAAGCACTGCATAGGGCAGCTGCTTATACCGATGCCATAGCACGATCGTGACAAGCAGCGTCATCAATGACACAAACGGCAGATGCACCATCGACAGCGCCGCAATATAGAGCAGCCGCACCGCATAGAATACCACGCGGTGGAACCACCCCCGCAGCCGATCATCCAGCGAAATACCCGTTAGCCAGCCACCGAGCGTCCGCCCCTGTGCCACCAATGGGAGGATGGCATGCACGAGCGCAATAAAGCCATACGGAACGATCTGCATCAGCATCTGCATCTGTTCAGTCCACTGCCGTGAATGCAATACATTGAGAAGCGTGAGCGCCGCCATCACAATCGTTGAGCCAATCGCTACTCCAGTCATATCAACAACAAAGGCAACGATACGCCGCACAAGGCCAGGCTGGCGAATCGTCGTTGCTCCACGCTCAGTATCACGAAGATTTGGCAGCAACCAACCCGACCAAAAGCCCAACAGTGCCCCGCTCGTATTAAGTAGCAAATCATCAACATCAAACAACCGATAGCTACACGGATACACGCCAAACACCCCCGTGAGCTGTGTGATTTCAATCACTACCGACGTCATAAGGCCAATCACCACCACCGTCCACCAGCGCACCCGATACATCGCCCGCAAAAACGCCCCCAGTGGCACAAAGAAGATAATATTAAGCACCACCTGCAGTAACGCCCGCACGCCCTCGTGCGAGATATCAAAAATTGACGCCAGTGGCACTAATTGCGGTTGGATATGGTGACTCCCGCAAAAGCGCGCCGCATTATCTGGCATCGGGTAAAGTGTAAAGGCAGCTAGCGCCAAGCCATAGAGCACCACCAAATACGTCATGACCACCCGTCCAAATGCCACCCGGCGAAAGCGGATATAGTGCACCAATAACAGTGGTAGTGTCAACACAAATGCAGCAAACGGCCACATCACAAGCGCCACCCGAAACGACGCGGTGAAATTTCCTAAGAATGAGAGCATACTGCGCGCTAGTATGACATAGATAGCCAAGACCTGTCAATAACGAGACTAACAGCTTACACCGCCGTGCGGCGCAGGAGCTGTGCGTTTGCTGCAACAATGATCGTCGAAAGTGACATCACCACCGCACCGATCGCAGGCGAAATAACCACCCCAACTGGCGCAAGCACTCCAGCTGCGAGGGGAAGCATCAGCACATTGTAACCCGCTCCCCAACAGAGGTTCTGCACCATTTTGCGGTACGTCGCCTGGGCCAGCGTGACCAGCCAGACAATTGCCTGCGGATCATCGCCAACCAGCATAATCCCGGCTGACGCTGCGGCAACATCAGTCCCTGTCCCAATCGCGACACCACTCTCGGCCTGGGCCAGCGCTGGTGCATCATTCACACCATCACCAACAAAGCACACTCGCTTCCCCTGCTGCTGGTACGTCATGACAATCGCCGCCTTCTTAGCTGGCGTTACCTCAGCGTGGACCTCAGTGATACCAACGAGGCGAGCAATTGCATCGGCTGGCCGCGCACCATCTCCCGTTACCATAGCAACCGTTATACCGCGGCGTTGGAGCGCTGCAACTGTCGCTGCCGCACCAGGGCGCGGCGCATCACCAAGCTCAATCGCACCACAGACGCGTCCAGCCTGGGCAACATAAACCACTGTGTGATCCGTCGTTATCTCGTCTCGATCAATCTGATGTTGCCGCATAAAGGCTGCATTGCCTACTAACGTCGGCACACCATCAACCACAGCCTGCACGCCATAACCCGGCACCGTCTGGAGGTCACGCACCACAGGTATCGCGACATGGCGATCAGCTGCCGCATGGCGAATCGCTGCTGCAATCGGGTGCTCTGCCTCATGCTCAGCTGCTGCCGCTAATGCCAGAACAGCCGCGTCGTCCCCACCATGGACTGCAACCACTGCTAGGCGACCAGTCGTCAGCGTACCCGTTTTATCAAATAACACCACATTGGCGTGCCACGCGGCCTCAAAAGCGCGGCGATCACGCACCACAATACCGCGCTGGGCCGCAAGCCCGGTCGAGATCGATACAACCAGCGGCACCGCCAAGCCCAAAGCGTGTGGGCACGCCACCACCAGCACCGTCACCACTCGCTGCAGCACTTCACCCAGCGATGCACCAGCCAGCGCCCAGCCAGCACCCGCCACCAGCGCAGTACCAAGCGCCGCATAGAAAAGATAGCCCGCTGCCCGGTCCGCCAGCACCTGCGTTCGCGACCGACGCTGCTCAGCCTGGCGCACCAGCTCCATAATATGCGACAACGTTGTATCATCACTAATGTGCTGGGCCATAACATGAAGCGCACCAGTGCCGTTGATCGTGCCTGCCGTCACAAGACTCCCTGACTGCTTGGCAACGGGGCGCGACTCACCCGTAAGCATCGACTCATCGACCTGCGACGCGCCAGTTATCACCTGGCCATCCACTGGTACGCGCCCACCCGGGCGCACCAGCACGGTCATCCCCACAGCCAGATGATCAAGCGGCACTGTATCAATCGATTGCTCTGTCACGACCTCTGCCATCTCAGGCAAGAGCTGAGCTAAGGTATGAGCGGCATCCGTTGCCCGCTTAATCGCTGCCATTTCGAGCCAGTGCCCAAGGAGCATAATGGTAATGAGCGACGCAAGCTCCCACCAAAAATCCATTCCTGCTACCACGCCACTGGTCACCAGCAGGCTGTAACCATACGCCACACTGATCGCCAGAGCAATCAGCAGCATCATGCCAGGCTGGCGCTGCCGTAGCTCCTGCCACCCTGCCCGGATAAAAATTCGGCCACCATACCACAGCAGTATCGTCCCGCTCACGGCTGGCACATACCGGCTCACCACCTCCGGTAGTGTATAGCCGAGCCACTGCTGTAGCAGTGGTGAACACACCAATACGCTGATCGTTATCAGCAGCGACAGCCAAAACCGCTGCCGAAACTGAGCCGCATCATGCCCGCAATGGCCACCTTGTCCATGCGTCTCATGATGAGCACAACTCTCCGTCGCATGCTGCTCATGGTGCTGTGACTGTTTTGTATCCATAGCAAACTCCTTGGTGCAATGCACCACTATTATTCTTCCATTTCTTATCCCTGCGTACTATTAGCGGATGTTCGTCAGATCATAAAGCTGGTCGAGCTCTTTGAGCGCCTTATCGCGCTGCTTCGTATCGCTTGACGCCAGCATCTCGGCCACATGTGTCTCGAGGTGCTGCTTGACCATCAGCTTGTTGAGTGACGCCAGCGACTTCTGGATCGACAGACTCTGGATGATGATGTCCATGCAGTAGGCATCATCGGCCACACGCTTTTCTAACCCCTCCAGCTGGCCCTTCATAATTTTGATACGGTGTAATGCTCGTCTGGTAATATCTTTGCTCATGTTCCTATGGTATACCCCCTAGGGGTATCTGTCAACCGATTCTCTCCCACATAAAAACCCACCACAGACGTGGTGGGTTTTTGCAAAACAAGGCAGGATGAGTCCTAGTACATGCCCATACCGCCGCCCATGCCAGGCATGCCAGCTGGGCTTGCCGCTTCCTTCTCAGGCAAGTCGACGACGAGCGCACCCATCGTCATTGCGGTGCCAGCGATAGACGCCGCATTTTGCAGTGCTTCCTTGGTAACGCGAACAGGGTCAACCACGCCAGCTGCTTTGAGATCGATCAGCTCGCCTGGTGTATTGACGTTAATACCAAAGCCAGGCTGCGCCGCCTTCACCTGTGGCAGCCACTCATCAGCATTGAGGCCAGAGTTGGTCAGCAGGATGCGGAATGGTTGCTCCAGCGCGTGGATGAGCAAATCCTCACCAGCGGTTACTGACGCATCGCCATCACCAGCGTGGGTGTAGCTCGTCGCAAGATTGACCAGTGTCACCCCACCACCAGGTACAACGCCCTCAGCCAGAGCAGCCTTAACAGCAGCCACCGCATCATCAACGCGGTATTTCTTCTCTTCGATCTCGGTCTCGGTTGCCCCACCTACCTTAATCACCGCCACTTGGCCAGTCAGGGCAGCTTGGCGCTTAACAAGATTGTTCTTGGTGTAGTCACTTGTGCTGTTGGCAATTTCAACGGCAATCTGGTCAATCCGGGCATCAACTGCCGTCTTCGCACCAGCCCCTTCGACGATCGTTGTCAAATCCTTAGTAGCAATCACCTTGCGAGCCGAGCCCACCACATCAGACCCAACCGTATCAAAGCTCATACCAGTATCCTCGGTAATAACCGTTGCGCCCACCAGAGCAGCAATATCGTAGAGGACATCCTTATCGCTCGGCGCTTTAATAGCTAGGGTATTAAAGGCACCCTTGAGACGGTTCAGCACAAGCAGACCAAGCGCTTCACCATCCACATCGTCAGCAATCAAGACGAGATCTTTCTTACCACTCTGGGCAATCATCTCAAGCAGTGGGACAAATTCCTGCGCCGAAGAAATCTTCTTGTCGGTAATAACGATAGCTGGCTTGTCGTACACCGCTTCCATTCGCTTCGTGTCTGTCGCCATGTATGGGCTGACAAAGCCGCGCTGAACGGTAAAGCCCTCGACCACTTCGCTCTCTAGCTCAAGGCCGCGGCCTTCCTCAACCGTCACCACACCATTGGGCCCGATCTTCTCCATCACATCAGCAATTAGCCGGCCAATTGCGTCATCACCCGCCGAGATAGTTGCCACCTCTGCGACACGTGTTTCGTCATTGCGAATGTCTTCTGCCTGCTCGCTCAAAGCCGCTGTTACCTCTGCCGCAGCCCGCTCCAGACCCTTGCGCAGCAGCATTGGGTTGTGACCAGCAGCAATCAGCTTGTTCGCCTCACTGAGGATGTGGTAGGTCAAAACCGTCACGGTAGTTGTACCATCACCAGCTACATCGTTCATTTTGTTAGCGGCTTGCTTGATAAGCTCTGCCCCCACCTTAAAGCCCAGTGTTTCGTCATCAACATCCTCGATGTCGATACCTTTAGCTACTGTCACACCATCGTGCGTGACACTTGGGCCACCGTAGCTTTTGCTAATGACGACATTGCGGCCCTTTGGCCCCATCGTTGTCTTCACTGCGTTGTAGAGAATCTCTGCCCCGCCCAAAATTCGGCGGCGCGCATCTTCATCATAAAATACTTTTTTTGCCATAGACTAGTTCTCCTATTCTACTGTCGCGAGGATATCCTCGTCCTTGATAATCAAATATTCTTCTTTGTCGAGCTTAATGGTGGTAGCTGCGTAGTTCTTGTAGACCACCCGTGCGTCGACTGCGACATCTTCTACTGCCGATCCAACAGCAATCACCTTAGCAGCTTCCGACTTCTCCTGAGCTGACTCGGGCAAAAAGATCCCGCTGGCAGTCTTCTCTGGCTTTTTCTCCTTAACTGCCACGACGAAATGCGCCATTGGCTTGATTGGTGAACTCATTGGTTACCCCTTTCTTATACTTATCACCGCGCCCATATCAATTAAGGCGCTTCTAGCACTCTAGTATAGCGAGTGCTAATGGGAAAATCAAGAGGTGAGTAAGCCTGCTACATAAGCACGCAACACATCATTTTTTAGCGTAAAATAGTAAAATAAATACAGGACATCATCCATAAGTCATATCAATCATCGGAGACACCATGCACAGACACGTCAACGTACGCGGAATTATCATTAACGACAGGGGCGAGCTCTTTTGCCAGCGCTTGACAGCGCGCACTGGCGATGACCGAGATTTTTGGTGCACACCAGGCGGTGGGCTAGAGCTGGGTGAGAGCGTACTGGATGGCCTACAGCGAGAGATGATCGAAGAAACTGGCGTCGATCCAGTAATTGGTCGACTGCTCTTCGTCCAGCAGTTTACTATCGCAGCGCCAGCAGATGGCGAGCCACACGAACAGCTTGAGTTCTTGTTTCACATCACCAACTGGCAAGACTACCAGTCAATTGACCTTGCCGCTACAACGCACGGTTTAGCAGAGGTCGCCGAGTGCGGCTTCATTAGCCCGCAGCAGTACCCAATCTTGCCTCGCTTCCTTGCCGAGGTTGATCTGGCACAGCTTATCGCGCACGATCAACCAGTGCAATGCCTAAGCTCCTTAGCATAGAATTGACAAACAGTTCTCTTCGGCGTATCATAACATATTTGGCCAGTAGTTCTCTAATCACTCAACGACGGCTAGCTCCCACCAAACATTAGGCGAGTAAATTGCCCTGTTTCGCACTGGAAATATTAAATCACTAAACCAAGGAATTCTATGCTCCACCATCTGCCCCAACGTCACAAACTCATCGTCATACTTGCCGTGATGAGCGCCCTCTTTCTCGTAGCGCTCGACCAAACCATCGTGGCGACGGCACTAGGCGCAATCGTCAAGGAATTCAATAGCTTTTCATCACTTGGCTTTATCGTTACTGCCTATATGCTCACCACCACTGTAACGGTGCCGCTAGCCGGTAAGCTAAGCGACATGTATGGCCGCAAGCCACTTTTGCTCAGTGGTGTGGCAATCTTTACCATTGGCTCCTTACTCAGCGGTATCGCACCAACCGTAGAATGGCTCATTGCGTGGCGTGCGCTGCAAGGAATTGGTGGCGGCATTATCACCGCCAACGCCTTTACTATTGTCGGCGATCTCTTTACGCCTAAGGAGCGGGGCCGCTGGCAAGGGCTCATCGGTGCGACCTTTGGTATGAGCTCGGTGGCGGGGCCATTGCTTGGTGGCTGGCTAACTGATGGTGCAACCATCTTTGGTGTCACAACCAACTGGCGCTGGACGTTCTTTATCAATGTGCCAATTGGCATTATCGCTACCGCTCTCATCATCCGCTATTGCCCACAAATCAAGCACGACAGCAAGCACAAGCCAGACTACCTCGGTGCTCTTTTTATCACCATTGCTCTAGCGGCGCTTGTCTTGGCAGTAGACAATACGGAGATGGTCTTTAAGAGCGTCATCGACCGTGGCACGAGCCTTACTCTCATCAAAAGTGTGCTGCTGACTATTGCCGCCCTTGCAAGTGGTATCTTCCTCTGGCTTGAGCGCAAAGCCGCCCAGCCCATCCTCCCTCTCCGCTTCTTCCGCAACCCCACTTACCGTCTCATTATGCTCATTAGCCTGCTCTTTGGTGCCGCTTTTCTCGGGGCGATTCTCTACCTCACGCAGTTCAATCAGCAAGTCTTTGGTGCGACTGCCTCGCAGGCTGGCCTTATGCTCCTGCCAATGGTAGGCGGAATGATGATCAGCTCTATCAGTGTAGGGCAAATCATCAGCCGGACAGGTGTATACAAGCGCTATATCGTCATTGGCTGCGCCATCACCGCAGCAAGTATTCTCTCACTTATCACGCTTCAGCCCACCTCACCCTACTGGCACGAGGCGATCATCATGACACTCACTGGCTTTGGCATGGGGATGTGTATGCCCATCCTCACCCTCGCCGTACAAAATGAATTCCGCCAGCAGGATCTTGGTGCTGCTACCTCGAGCGTACAACTCTTTCGCGGGCTTGGCTCGACGGTGGGAACGGCTATCTTTGCGGGCGTGCTCACTAGTGGCATTCTGCACAGCCTTGGCGATGTCAATCAGATTCCCTACATCCAGACGCTGCACCACGCACCACAAGCCGCTCGGCAGCTCGATGGTGAGCTCAGCGCCGATACCCTACTCCGCATCAACAGTCAGCGCGATACCATCAGCCAGGGTGTAGCCAAAGGCATGGCCCGCCTCCCTGCTCCAGCTCGCGCACGTGCCCAGCAACAGCTGAGCCAACAGCAAGACGACTACACGACGCGCATTCTCAACGCCTTTAGCGACTCCTTGCACCAGATTTTTATCATCAGCGCCGCGCTTATGGCCACAGGCTTCCTTGTTGCCCTCTTCTTGCCCCAGCGCACCTTGACCGCAAACAAGGACGATAAATAAGCTTTACTCACCATATAATCACCGTCTCACCTTCTATGCTACAATAGCACGAGAGGTAGTATGACCACCTACAAAATTACGCGAATCTACGAATCAGTGACACCACGCGATGGCTACCGTGTCTTGGTCGATCGACTCTGGCCACGAGGCATCAGCAAAGAGCACGCGGCACTCGATGAGTAGGCAAAGGACATTGCACCAACTGATGAATTACGCCACTGGTTTCACCATGATCCAGAAAAGTTTACAGAGTTTTCAGCATGTTATAAAAAAGAGCTCGATACTAATCTAGCTGCCACTGCAGCAAAAAATGCCTGGTCCAATTACCCTGTTGTGACGCTAGTATACGGCGCAAAGGATACAGAGCACAACCAGGCAGTCGTACTAAAACAGTGGTTAGAACACACCCAGTGATCAAGCGCTTTGGCTCTCATAGTTTACTACACGTTGGCGTAGCGTGCGGCCAAATTGTATACCGCCGCGCTATTATCAAGCAGCTCGCGGCGCATATTGCCGCGCCACGGTAGATCGTGCGCATAGGCATACAAAGCACGATGCCCACCGCCATGAGCCACAACGATGACCGTCTGACCAGCATAATCCGTGTCAATTGAGCAATAGGCTCAGTAGATCCGCGTCAAAAAATCCCGCACCGACTCGCCGCCTTCTGGTTGAATGTTCTCATCAACATCAAACAGCCGGTGCCAACTGCGATTGGCCACTGTGCCAATCGATCGCTCCGCTAAGTATGTCATTTCTATTAGCGGGACTATCGGGTGATACATCGCAATCTGTTTGGCTGTTTGACGAGCGCGCAGCAATGGTGAGGTGATGATCGCCACCGGAGTAAGTTTCTCCAGCTCACGCGCAACCGCAGTAGCTTGTCCCGCCCCAACACGATTAAGTGGCATGTTACTATCATAAGCTTCATTGCTCTGCGCTGCTACGATATTAGCATCTGTCTGACCATGACGGACAAAATAAAGCGTGGTATGTATCATAGTATTCAGTATAGCACCAGCACAGGTAGGGTTACCGCCCTACCTGCTGACGCGGTACAATCCGCTTCGTCACCGCATCGACAAAAAGCCGATAGGCCAGGCGATTTTCCTTGGCATACGTGATGAGAATGCCAAGGACGCGCTGGCAGTGCGGGCAGCGCAATGCATCACCAGTTGGAGTCATATCGATAAAACGGTCGACATACATGCGCCGCAGCGAACCTGGGCCATCCTTTTGGTAAAACGTCACATGCTTAGTGCAGCCTTCACAGCACACATCAAGCACCCGCGACGACCCACCACGCCGCGCTTGGTAGGCATCTTGAATAAATTGATACGTCATATTATCTCCTCTTGTTCGTTATTTCGTTATTCCCACCGGAACAGCTTGATCGCCGCTACATACACCACCAGCATCCATAGGCCAATGGTACCGGCGTATGGCAGTACCTCTGCCAGGCTGGCATGCTCGGTCATAATCAGGCGCAGACCATCAGTCACAGGTGTCATCGGGACAAACTGGCTCAGCGTGCGCAGCCACTCCGGGAACATAAAGGACGGGAAGAAGGTGCCAGAAAGGAACATCATCGGGAAGGCCACCAGGTTACCCAGCGGTGCCGACTGGTTCTCGTTCTTGGCCCAGCCACCAACCAGCAGGCCAAACCCTACCATCAGCAGCGCCGCTAAGGTAATAAACGGCACGGCTAGCAGCCAGTCGCCCCGCATAGTAAAGTGGAAGACGCTCATCCCCACCACCAGCATCATAGCGGCACTCAGCAGCGATACAATCGTGTAGTGGATGCCCATTGCCAGGATCAGCTGCCCCGCCGTAAAGGGCGACGCCCGCAGGCGCCGGTAGGAGCCTTTTTGTTTCTCCGTCGGCATCTGGTTGGCCAGGCCAAAGATCCCCATACTCAGCAAACTAAAGGCCAGCAGGCCAGTAAAGGTATAGTCGAAGGTCTTGAGCTGCTCGTCGCCCACAGCCTGGCCAGCAACCTTTAGCGGTGGCTCGGGCTGACCCATACCCTTATTAATACCGTCAATGATCTGCCCCATAATAGCCATCAGCGTGTTGCCAGACTGCTCCGAGCCCTTGGCGTAGAGCACACGCAGAGTGCCACTTGGACGCACTTGGGTTTGGCCAGCGGCACTGCCCTGCCCGGGCTGAGGGGTGCCAGGTTGCTGGACTTCACTATGCACCACTTGGCTGCTACCCTAGCCAGGGGCGCCCGCTTGGGCTGGCGTCACATTGCCAAAGTCGGCTGGCAGCTCGATGATGCCACTCAGCTCCGAGTGCTTCAGCTTCTCACGCGCTTCCTGCATATCCTTGACGTCCTTTACTTTGAGCGTCGTGTCGTTATTTGCCTTGGCCCGCTCCACAAACTGCTTGGCAAATTCGCTCTTCGAGTGGTTAATAATCGCCACATCAAAGCTAGTGGTTTGGTTATTAAAAATCACACCAAACACTAAGAGGAATATCAGCGGGAACAAGAAGGTAAAAAACAGCGACGTCCCATCACGCATAAAGCGCTTTTGCAGGGCACGCACCTGCCCATATACTCCAATCCAATATGACTTGACTCGCATCATCTACTCCCGAATGGCCTTGCCAGTTAAATCAATAAACACATCTTCAAGGTTGGCGGGCTCGACCGTTTGTTGCTTGGTAAAGCCGCGAGCTAGCAGCTGCTCGATAAGATGCTGCGGCGTATCGATGGTGATAATCTTGCCCGCATCCATAATCGCCAGGCGATCACACAGCAGCTCGGCCTCATCCATGTAGTGAGTGGTCAGCACAATGGTAATGCCTTCATCGCGAATCGTCTTGATCAGCTCCCACAGGTTACGCCGCGCTTGCGGGTCCAGACCCGTAGTCGGCTCATCCAAAAAGAGTACCTTGGGCTGGTTCACAAGCGTTGCGGCAATCGCAAAGCGCTGCTTTTGCCCACCGCTTAGCTGCTCGACATAGCTGCCCGCCTTCGCACTGAGCTGCACCTTCTCTAGCAAAGCATCAGCATCAACGCGCTGGCCGTAGAGGCTCGCAAACATACGTAACTGCTCGCGCAGGGTGAGCTTATCGTAAAAGGTGGTCGACTGCAGCTGGATGCCGATGATCTGCTTAATCTGCTTGGGCTGCTTGGCGACATCAATGCCGTCAATGGTGGCCCGGCCAGCGTCAATCGGCCGCAGCGCCTCGAGCATCTCCAGCGTTGTGGTCTTACCAGCGCCGTTGGGCCCCAGCAGGCCAAAAATCTCGCCCGTCTTAACTGTGAAGGATATCCCATCCACCACCGGCGTGCCGGCATAGGCTTTGGTTAGGCCATCCACCGTTATAATTGGTTTGGTTTGAGTCATAAAACTCCTTTCTTATACTACAAGCCCCACACCTAAACAGGCCTCTACTTAAATCACTCCCAGGGCATTGTATTGTTATAAGCCAACCAACCATCCGTTGGGCCTGATTATAGCATAGAGAAAAGGAAAGCGAAAGATGAACAATATATAACCTTGACAGTAACGCAACCATCTTCTACGATAGATTATAACGTTATCTCACATTATCAAAAGGAAACCACTATGGCACTTGTACCACACAGATACACCCATTTCGACAGCGATCTCGAAGATTACACGACAGACACTAACTACTATTGGGCGGATTGCACTCAGGAAGATGTTGCTAAATTTGGCCCAGATGCTGTCGCAAGCTATATCGTTAATGGGAAGGTTTCGCCAGAGGCTACAAAATTATTCAAGCATGACGCCGCTGGTGAGATAACACTCGGATCAATAGCACTCAGTATGTGTGTCGCAGGTGGCCTTGCCTACAGTAGTGTAAGCAGTATAGAAACAGGAGCTCCTACTATTTTTGCGGCTAGTCTACTCAGCACAATCCCTGGGGGCTTCGGTGGCTTTTTTGCAGGAATCACACGAGATACAGCCAAGGAATATGACCCTATTATTCGTATGCAAGCTCGCCATCAAACCCACCGGCTCAAGAAGTTGATTGGAACAAATCACGAAGCCGTTACCAGCACATATTATGAGATCTATAGACATATCGATAAACAAAACCAAGCAACAATGCCTCCATATCGACTCTCCTATAGTGAAAGAAAGCGAGCTATTGCTACAATTCTTGACTACCTTATGGATAATGATCGCGATATTACTCTTGCCTACCAAAAGAATCAAACATCCCCAGAGAATAGAAAGCTATCATACCCTCTTGCGAAATCACTTGAAGCAAGATTGGGAAAGGCGATTGACCTTCCTCTTGCCGCAATCTACGCCGAACAACGATTTCGTACTGAAAAACAAATAGAAGACGAAGCAACAGCAGAAGCAGCAGCAAAGGCACAGGAAACAGCACAGCGAGAAGCTGATAAGGCCTACGCAGAGCTCAAGAATGAGGAAATTTCTCAGTTACTCGGGTATCGTAATGCGCAAGAACTTACTGATTTATCCGAGTTATAAGTAGTGTGCAAATAAACACACATTATTAATGGCCCAAAACACCCCTCCTGCCATCCAAACAGCAATTAACTAACAAGCATCTCATCACCATGCGGTGTATACTATACATATGAAACGATTATTCCCTCTTAGCTACCGAGCAACCATTATCACCATCTGCCTTGGGCGGTATTGTTGGTACAGCGATTGGCTGGCGCAAAATCCTTTACAAGCTCCAAGGTACGTCGCATGTGGCCACGCTCGATCGTTCGCCAGGGCTGACGCAATTTCCTGAGGTCAACACACAAGCCCTCAGCCCTACTCGCCGCAAGGTCATCCAGCTTACCCAAGCGGAGTTTGCCGCTCAGCCCGCTGGTACGAAATATAGCCAAGGAGCACGCGAGGCATGGTGTGCCGACTTCGTCAGCTGGACGATGCAGCAAGCTGGTGCGCCGCTCAAGAACCCAGACACTGGTAGCTGGCGCATCCCAGGCACCTTCACGCTGCGTGAGTATTACGAGTCAGTAGGCCGCTTCAAGCCAGCCGATAGCGGCTACCAGCCCCGCCCTGGTGACGTAGCAATCTACCGCGCTTCGCCCGTCTTTGGCGACCATACGCACATTGTCCTACGCAATGACGATGGCATACTCACCACTGTTGGCGGCAATGAGAATAACAAGATACGCGTCTTTGCCAATCAGCAGCGCAACTATACTGGCCTACTTGGCTATGGCGTTACAGAGTAGCCATCACTAGGATAACCACAGAAGGTTGCAGTGCTCAGTGGTATAATAAAGACACTAATGAAACATCGCCTTTCTTCGCTACGTCATACCACCTTCACCGCCCTAAGCGGCATTGGTCAGGTGCTGCGCCAGCCACGCTATGCGGCAGGGGCGCTAGTTGGTGCGCTCGGCTTTGCCTGGTTGATTTTTCTCCTGACCAATGGTGGATTCTATGGCGCGCTGCTTATGTCTCGCTTGCCGCTTGTCGATAAACTTAGCGTCATTGGGACGATGTTCGCGGAGATCGCTCGGCAGGCCGCGACATCGCTAACGGGCGCGCTGCTCGTGCTTGTCTCAATACTGCAAGGAGTATCGCTCGCGCTTATTATCTTCACTGCCCGGCACAACAAGCGCAACCAGCAAACCACCCAGCAGCTCGGCCTCAGCGGTATTGCCTCCGTCGCGGCGGCAATTGGTCTGGGCTGTGTGCCCTGTGGCACATCGCTCATTCTCCCCATCGTGGCAGTGTTTTTCTCGGGAGCAGCCGCCGCTTCGGCCGCGACGGTTGCCAGCACCATTGTGCTTATCATTGCCCTTGGGCTCAGCCTCTTTTCGCTCTATCGATCAGGCCAGATTGCCGCCATCTACATAACATTAGCTCAGCAGGAGGAGCATCATGCAGTCACAACAAACAGGGGTTAGCTTGATCCATATCATGCTTGGGATTGTCGTCGTCACAATCATCAGCCTCTTCGCCTACAATCTCGTCAACCGTCCACCTAATAAGCACATTGGCAAAGGTGAGCCCTGGCAGAGCGCCATGTCGCAAGGTAGCCATACTGCGCCCAATGTCTTTGTTGACTACACCGACTATTTCTGCTCATTCTGTGCGCAGGTTGAGGCTGCCACGAACACTGCAGACTTCCAGCAGTATATCAAGTCGGGCAAACTGCGCTATGAGCACCGGATTGTTGCCGTTCTCAAAGATATCGTGCCTAACACTGAACGTGGCGCTGAAGCAGCATTTTGCGCAGCCGATCAGCATAAATATTGGGAATACACACACCACATTGTGCCCCGCATCAAAGCTGACTACTTCGATAAAGGTATTGGTGTCAAAGGTGTTGCCGTGCCCAAAGAAATTCCGCTCCTCCCCGTCAGCTATTTTGAAACATCGGCCGAAGCTACTGGGCTCAGCGTCGAGACCTTCCGCGATTGCGTCGCAAACGAGAAACACAAAGACGACATTGCCACAAACACCAACCGCGCTCTCAAGCTCGGCGTCACTGGCCTCCCCTACATGATCGTTAACGACTACACCACTAGCGGCTTTGGTGGCGGCGAGCACGGACTGAAGACATTGCTTAAAGCAGGTGGGGTGCAATAGCCCCTACCGCCGGCGTAAGAAATAATACCCGGTTGCCATGGCAGCTATCACACTCACGGTGGTAATCTTCCAAAACATCGTTGGGTCATCCGCCCCTGGCACAGGCACATTCATGCCATAGAGCCCAGCGATCATCGTTGGGATGGTCAGGGCTACCGTGATCACCGTTAGTAAGCGAATTGTCTCATTCAGGCGCGTGTCCATCACGGCACGGTAGCTATCACGCACATTAGTGATGGTGCGCAGAAGCGACTTACAACGTGCAATCACCTGCTCCAAGTCAATCGAGATGTCCTCCACATCATCCTTATCATCCTCCTTGAGGCGGAGGCTACGATTTGCCATCAAGCGCTCAATCGCCCAGTTCATTGGCACTAGTGCGTTGAGGTAATCGTTGAGCTTGCGCTCATACTCGGTCAGCGTCACGATATCGCGCGCCCGCAGCGTATGGAGGTCATCTGTTGCTGCTCGCATTTGTCGGTTGATCGTTGCTACTCGTCGCTGGTACTGCAGCGACACTGCCTCAATCATTGCCACCACGAGCTCAATCCGCCGCGCCGTATTCATCCGCGTTTTGTCAACAAAAGGCTGCCAGAGCCGGCCCAGGCTATCACGCGAAAGTGTCACGACATAATTTTTGTGAATACCAAACAATATTGGCGTCGTAAAGTCATTAAAATCATCGTCCGTATCAGGCAAGCGGGCAATCAAATACGTCCACTCATCCTCAAACTCAATACGCGGCACCTCGTGTGGGTCCAGCGCATCTTTGATAATATTTTCGTCCATACCAAGCGCCAGGAGCTTGTCGATCTCCTCACTGCTGGGCTTCTCGCAGCGCAGCCACGACCCAATCCGCAGCGCACCGCGCGGCGTAATCGTCTGATCTGCCTCACTCGAACGAAGATATTGCAACATACTAGTGATAAGTATACGATGAAGCAGTCATAATTGCAACTAATATGCCAGTTTCGCTTCTGCATCCTGCGTTGCTCATGGTGCCGTAGCAGCGTATCGCAGCAGCTACTCACTTACAAACAGCTGCTCGAGCACCGCATCAACCATAAACCGCATTGTCTTTGGTGCAACGTCATCTAGTGTATCGATCACTGCCACTACAGTAAAGAGCTCTGTTATTATCTGGTCGGTTGCGCCTGGCTGCAGTACGCCATCGCGCCGCCACTGTTGCACCTGCTCGGCAAAGAACTCACCACGCATTGCCAGGCTATTACTCGCTCCTGCTTGCTTCGCATTATCATGGTAAGCTTGGCGCACCTGCTCGCCAGGCACATCACTCTGCCACTCAGCCAGGATTTTATTACGCCGCATTGCTTGTGTTGTGGCGCGTAGATAGTCTGCAAAAGCCGCCCGCGGCTGCGACCAATCGATTCGTCCAACAATCCGGTTCTTTGTCTTTTCGTCCTCTGCACGATACACCGCAAGGAAGAGCTCCAGCTTAGACGGATAGAGCAAATACACGCCGCCGACCGCAATACCTGCCACCTGAGCAATCTCCACAATTGATGCCGTCTTGTAGCCATCCTGGGCAAAGACCCGCCGCGCTGCCTGAATTAGTTTCGCCTGACTGATTGCCATATCGCTCCGACCTCCGCTCGCGCTATCCTGGACGATAACGCCTCTTTACTTTCTACTCATATTCTATTATAGCAGGTTTGGAAACGGCTGCGCAGCGAGACTGGTAATAGGGTGTATAGCAACCAGCTCTCTCGCATTAGCCTATAGTAAAAACAGAGGTGTAGCCATGCTATATCCATACGAGCATGATCTGGTGCAGCAACCTTTTTCTCGCTACTCTGCTATACATCGAGAAAAATCTGTTGCCTCCTTCATCAGACTTTTGGCATCAACGGAAGAGACCAACTCGCAGAAAATACTAAATCAATCCTGGTATTGCCTCAAAGGAGGGATAGCTAATATAACAGTATATACAACAAACAGCGATCTACCGTCTTGTATAACGTTCATGTTTTTGGTACACTGATAGCTAATATAACCATAAGGGGGATTTTTATGATTGCAACTCAAACTGGCCAGGGCAAAAAGCGGATTGGCCTTATCTCAACGGGGATTGTGGGTGCACTGCTGGTCGCCTTTACCTTTACGCCAACCTTTGCAGGCTTTGCGGCAAGCATCCAAAACACCATCAACAGTGCCTCAACCGGTACACTCACCATGAAGGAAACATCAGGCGCCTACACTTGCAATAGCACAGATGGCGCCGGTGCGACGACGAACTCGGCTACCTGCTCCACTATTAACAAGTATGGTGGCACGAGCACGCCACTCGTTGCTGGTGGGCCAGCCCAAACAACCAACATTACCCTGCAAAACACCGGAAGCGTAGCCGCAACATCCTTTAGCCTTAACCCTGGCACATGTAGCCAATCGTTGGTCACTGGTGCTTCAATAGCGGGTTCGGCAACAGACTTGTGTAGCAAAGTCAAGGTAGCTATCAAATCAGGCAGCAGCACATTCTTTACGGGCACTGCCGCACAATTGCAAGCAGGCGGTGCTATCGACCTACTCGCCAAGCTCAGCAAAGCAACCATCAACACAGGCGAGAGTGTGCCAATCACCTTTGAGGTATCACTCGACGCCAGTGCTGGTCCAACCCACCAAGGCTTGCAGGTCTCGCAACCACTGACGTGGACATTTGGCGCGTAATTCCTCTGGAGTAGGACGATACGCATGCCTCGGCAACGAATGATTATCATCACCATCCTGAGCCTCTGTCTTGGAGGCTTCGTTGCCGTGATGATGGCACTTGGCATGCGTATCTTTTTTGTCACAACACCGAGTATGGCCACTGCCGCACCAGTTGGCTCGTTCGTAGTCACGCAGCCAGCTAGCAACTATCACACCGGCGACATCATTACTTTTCAGCGCCACGGCCGGACGTATACCCATCGGATTCAATCTACCACCAACCAGCGTATCCTCACCAAGGGCGACCTCAACCATGCGGCCGACCCACTTCCTATTGAGCACAGCGCCATCATTGGCAAAGCAATTTTCATCAACCGATGGCTTGGCTGGGTATGGCTAATGGTGCCATGGGTGGTGATAGGCTGGCTCATTATTCATCTAGCTACCCGCCGAGCTCGCCCAACGTGGCGCTGGTATTATCGGATTATTGGTATGACACTAGTGCTCTGCGCTGTGTCGCTGTGGTTTCATCCATGGATCAACTTTAGCGTGCTCAGTGTTTTGCCAGCCAATGAAGGTGCCACTATGCACATCGTCAACACTGGTGTCTTCCCGATTGACGCAGTCGGCACAGTGCTCTACCCCGGCCAAGATGCCACCATTACCGTCTCGGTACAAAATAGCCACGGTCAGTATTTCTTCACACCAACGATTCATTACACAGCATGGGTTATCCTGTGCATTATGCTCATTTGTCTTATCCCCTTTGGGATCATGCTCTACGGCCTTCGCCAGCTATCTCGGCCTACTACCACAGATAGTTCACCGCAGCCACTACCCATCACCTCTGTTATTGTCGCAGCAATTGTAACCCTAGTAGGAGTATGCTTTATTATCTTTCATAATTTTTATCTAACGAGCGGGGCGTTTTCAGGTACGATCCGCAACAGTGCTAATACCGCGCGCCCCGTGCTATATAACTGCGCTGATGCCACCAAGCTCACTGCTCCTACGCAGGCACTCTTCATCTATGGCATGACGTACTTCGATACTAGCACTACCGAGCGCGATCTATCTGGCAATAACAATAAGGGTACCTGGCTCACTCACACGGCCGCCGCTCATGGTTCACAGTCATATGCCTGCCGCCGCGACCGTGTGCGCAGCACCCTCTTCAAAGATACCTGCCTTGCCTACCCTACGCTCATCGACAACCCCAACCCTTTTACCCTCTCTGTCTGGTTCAATACCAATCAATATGGGCTCAATAATGGGCGCATCGCCGGCTTTGCTAGTACACCAGACAATGGTGCCGACCCAAGCTTAGACCGCGTCCTCTTTCTCGACAAGCAAGGGCGCATTGCCTTTGCGGTGTGGCCCAATGCCACGCGCTCAATATTCTCACCAGCCGGCAAAAACTACGCCGATGGCAAATGGCACCACGTTGCTGCCTCACTCTCACCGCAAGGTATGCGGCTCTATGCCGATGGTGCACTGGTTGCTCACGACCCAAGTGTCACGCAGGCCCAAAACTTCCGCGGCTACTGGAAGTTTGGCTGTGGGCGCTTTAGCGAGTGGCGTAATGGTGATGGCACACTTATCAACAGCACAAATATATTCTTCACTGGTATGATGCAGTTTGGGGCTGTCCACACCACCGCGCTTAATGATGCTCAGGTGCAAGAAATCTACCTCGCCGGCACAAAATAGCGCACGCAGCGCGACAACATATCTTTAGCTATTACATCGTCTTGCTCTCATTGCAAGCATCCAGCGCCTGCTATATACTATATACTATATGCATGAAATACATGCGCAATATACTCGCCAAGCTTCTCACTCTTCTCCGCCATATGTGGCTGCCCCTTATGGTAATTATCCTGCTCATCGTGGCAGGCGTTGGCATAAGCGCTGTCTTGCACGCAGTGCGACCCGAACCACTCTGGACGAATGCGACAAAGGAGCTCACGCAGCGAGTAAAGAGCGAGGCCACGCAGTCGCTCGACATTACCCTGAGCCGCGGTGAGTTTATCAATATTGATGGGCCAGGTGGCATCGTCATCGGCACTATTACCGACTACGCTGCACGTCAGCGTCTGCTCGCTAGCCAGCCGTTTCGCAGTTGTACGTTTGGTTGTACGGGGTGGATGGCATATTCGCGGCTTGAGCGCACATTGCCACTTGATTCTTCAGAGCAGGTATCTGGCCACGCGCGTGCTCTGCTAAACTCAGCCGCTACACCAGATAGCTCGTGTATCATTCGCTTCCATTATCTTGGACAAACACTCCCAGACAAACACGGCTCGCCCGACCTAGATATCATCTGTCTCTCACAGAAGACGGGTGCATTTGTGTATGAGTTTCGGGCGGCATAGATGGGTATATCACTATACAGTGATATGATTCAGAGCCTAGAAATTTTGTTACTTGATACCTTTAAAGTACTTTATCACTTCAGTCTTGTCGTTCCCAAGAACGCTGCTCTTTTTCATCTTCCCGTATAAGGAATTCAAGAAGATCATCAAGCCGCTTCCGCCCCTCTGGGGTCTCCAGCACACAACGCATTCTCTCATCCTAAGATTGGCGAGCAATAAAGAGCGCATACACTTAGGCATACAGATGCGAACACCTGCAGAGATGTTGCAGAGGTGGTGAGGTGTGTACGCATATATTGACTATCCATTTATTTTTATGGTAAATATACAGTATGAGTGAGAAGATAGCACCCACCTTAATTATCGATGGTGATCCCATTCAACAGATCAACACCGTTGATTACCTTAAAAAGAAATATATTCCCACCAGCGAAACAGCCGCAAAGCGCGATTTTCGTAATGAACGACTCATCCGTAAGCTTGGTAGTCTTACAACAGGTGATTTACTCTTGTTATCACCAGAGCTGTCTGGTATTACCACCACGGTGAATAACCAAAATTTACACAACTGCAGTCTCAATCGAGTGCCTGGCCTGGAGCGCGGCCGCCAGCATAGCCGCACCAAGGTTGCTTTTGGCCAGCTCCACATGGCACAGTTAGAAGCTGGCACCACTACCGAACTTGTAGCTGTTAAGTACATACACCCCATTACAGCTAGTCGCGAGTTCTTAGCAGCCAAAGCCGTAAACGAGCGCTTTGGTGAGCACAAAGTCTATACACCGCTTGGCTTTATTCGGGCAGAAGACACCCCACGTGGGGCGCAGCGCGTTGGCGTACTAACCCGCTACGAGCATAACGTCAACACGCTCGATAACTACCTGTGGAACCCCAACACCCCAGCAGAAACCCGCCGGGCTATGTACCAGGTAGCAGGCCGTGCCATGGCAGAGCTCCACAACCATGGCTTCATCCATGGCGACGCCCAGGCTAAGAATTTTGCGCTTGATTCGCGCGGTGCCATCCGTCACCTGGATACCGAAACGTATACCGATATCCAACTACAGCCACGATGCCACCATCGATCGCCTGAGTGACGTAAACAATATGTTCGATCGCGAAACGTTAACATTTGCTCCATCCCTAGCGGATATTGATGCGTTCGTTGATGGCTACCTGCAAACACAAGCAGCCGGCCCAAGCACACACGACAACCTAGACCAGCTGGATATAGAAGATACTATCGCACTGGCGCGCGGCGATGATATTGCTGATTTTATATAACAACCACTCTAGTAGCTACAAAGCCTCCCCATACACGGGGAGGCTTTTATCATAGATAGCGAAACAACTTGCTATTCCTAGATAGCAAATAGGTCATTCAACGCCTCACTCACCGTTGGGTGAGTAAAGATCTGGTCGCGCAGCGTGGTATAGGGCAGGTCAGCATCCATTGCTGTTTTGATAGTATTAATCACCTCTGGAGCCTGCTGGCAAAAGAGCGTCGCGCCAAGAATATGGCCTGTCGATGGCTGGATCACTGCTTTGAGTAGCCCCGTTGTTTTATTATCAACATGCATGCGCGGCACCGCCATAGCTGGCAGTTCTTTAACCTTCACATCATCGCCATACTGTGCGCGAGCTGCTGCTTCGGTCAGGCCAACACGCGCCAGTGGTGTCTGCATAAATATCACATGAGGCAATACTGCACGCTGAGCCCGCGTATAGCTACCATCACCAAGGAGCTGGCTCTTAACAATACGGAAGTCGTCGAGCGACACATAGGTATACTGTGGCCCACCATTGACATCGCCCAGCGCCCAGATATGTGGCTGAGTGGTTTGTAAATGGTCGTTGACGACAACAGCGCCGCGCTCATCAGTCTCCACACCAGCGGCGGCAAGACCAAGCTGACTGGTATTAGGCTGGCGGCCGGCGGCCACAAGCACGGCATCGTGTATTTGCTCATCACCGCCACGTATCACAGCAACGCCCTGATCTGTATCGCGCACCTGTTGTATGTCTGATGCAGACACACGTGTTATACCCTGCTCTTCCAGAGCCTGGGTAACTGCTTGGGCAACAGACGGCTCTTCGTGCGGAAGCAGCTGCGCCCGGCGATGGTAGAGCGTTACCTCTGTGCCAAGAGCCGCGTAGGTCGACGCGAACTCCAGGCCAATCGGCCCAGCGCCAATCACCGCTAGCCGCCGTGGCTTCAGCTGCTGAGTGAGCGCCTCTGTACTAGTATAGACATGGGCCGATTGCTCAAGGCCGGCAATCGCCGGCATCACCGGCACTGCACCGGTATTAATGAACAACCGATCTGCCTGCAGCTCAATATGCTCCTCACCCGCCTGGACACTCACTGTGTGCGCATCAACAAACGACGCGGTGCCATCAATAACCATCACGCCCGGATTATCCGCAAGCATGTGGTAGTTCTTGTTATTCAGCTTGGTCACGACCGCTGTCTTGCGCGCAAATGCTTCGTCGATCGACCGACCAGCCGCTGCCGCACTCACCAGCGTCTTGGTTGGGATACATGCAATATTAATACACGTCCCACCATACATCTGTGGCGACTGCTCCACCAGTGCCACCCGCTGACCTACCCCAGCCAGTGCTACCGCCAGCGTCTTGCCCGCCTTACCAAAACCAATAATCAGTGCATCAAATTGTGTGTGCATTATATTTCTCCTTCCGTAAGATTATCGCACAGATGAGAGCTAATGTAAATGTATTACAATAATGATTTACTCGGTATAGTGCTCAAGTATAGAGCCAGTATTTCCGACAACCGCTTATTCCACACGCTGAGCAAATAACTCAGCCACGCCGCGCAGGAAAATCTCTGCCGTCTTTGGCCCAACACCATAGAATTTTTGCAGGCGTTTGGCACACTCAGCTTCGTCCGAGCTACTGTCGATGAGCAGCATCAGCGAGCCATCATACCAGTCAATCAGCTGCTGCGCACAGAGTCGCAGTGCCGTCGCTGTTTTCTCATCATAGCGCGTGTATTTGCCTTCATCCAGCAGCCGCACGAGGCGTCTGCGCTCCACCGCAAGCAGTGCCCATGGCGTATCAAGCTGGCGCTCCACCAAGAGACGCCAAGTCTGCACTGCCACCGGTGATTGAATCGGTTTGCCCAGCAGATACACCAAGAGAAACCAGCGAAAGAGATCGAGCTCATTATGCGCAATATCGAGCGCAAAGTCATCGGGATGGTGTGAGCGAACAGAGCTAACCATATTCCATATTATTCTCTAAATTGGAGCTTATTGTCAAATGAGACGAGCTACGCCGCAGCTTCTATATCATGTATCAGTAAGCACAACCAATAAACAATTGCATTTCGTGCAACACATTGCTAGAATATACATAGAACATTTAGCTAACATTGATGGTCTATGGGGGTACATCATGTTTCGGAAACTCGTATCAAACTTATCGCTCAGTCCGGCGATCGTCGGCCAGCTGGGCTTTTATGCGAAGCGTCTGCGCAAAGAGGAGGCGACGCGCCGCTTGGGGCTGATCTTTACTGCGCTAGCACTCGTCGTGCAGTCATTCACGTTGCTTGTGCCACCAGAATCGGCTAACGCCGCCGACCCAAGCGATATGATCTACGGTGGAATTAGCAATGGCTCGCAGCTCATGGCGCACTACGACGCCAACACCAACAACATCCGCGACCTCTACAGCACCATCGGCATTACTCGTGCCGAACTACAGCAGGCGACAACTCGCCTCGAAACCCGGCGAAGTACCGAGAGCACCTACTCGTGGGGAATGACGCCGCACTTTAGTGCTGCTCAGGGCGAAGGTGTATATTCTGTTAAGGCAGCGCAAGGTGGAATGCGCAACTTCTACTACCGACCACACCGCTTGTGGGGGAATTTCACCTACCGGGCATTCGTTGGCCACTCAGCAAAGTTTGGCTGGTTCGCCATTATGCTCAACTGTGGTAACCTCATCACTCAGACAGTGCCACCCGCACCTGTTTGCCCACCCGGCCAGGTCGGTACCTATCCAAACTGCAGCACGCCGCCATCCGTCGTCAAGCCAACGCCAGTGGCAAGCTGTAGTGGCCTTGTTATCAATAAGAACGACACCACCTATCAATTCACCGCTGCAGCATCTGCCCAGCATGGCGCTACCATCACCGGCTATATCTTCCAGGTCTACCGCGATGGCAAGCTCGCCAAAACACTCGAGAGCAGTACGCCTACCGTCAGCTACAGCGAGAAAACACCTGGCTCGTACCGCGTCGTCCTCACTGTCAAAACCTCTCTGGGCGACCGCACCAGCGAGGCCTGCGCCAAGACCTTCGTCATCGCTGCACCCGCCCGCTGCCCGATCAATCCTACCCTACTCAAAGATGATGCCCGCTGTCAGCCCTGCCCAGGCAACAACACCCTCTGGTTAGAAGACAAGACCTGTACTGCCAAATTCGTCCAGACCAAGAGTGGCCACAACCTCACCCAAAACAGCGCTGAGACGACCACCGTCACTGCCAAAGCCCACGACCGCATTACCTACAAGCTCATCGTCACCAACAAAGGTCTCAATACCGAGAAATTCACCTTTAGCGACAACCTCAGCGACGTCCTTCAATACGCTACAGTCGTCGATGCTGGCGGTGGTACTCTTGGCAAAGACACCAACCAAAGCGCCAGCACCGATGCAACCATCCTCAGTTGGCCGGCCGTAGAGATCAAACCAGGTGAGAGCCAAGAGCGGCAGTTTACCGTCCAGCTCAAAGACCAGATTCCTTCGATGGGCACTGGCACTAGTAACGCAACCTCCTACGATTGCCGCATCGATAACACCTTTGGCAATACACTCAGCACCAAGGTAGATTGCCCTGCCGAGAAGCGCGTCGTCGAGCAAGTGGTAACCGAGCTGCCCCACACTGGTAGCAGTGAGAATATCATCTTTGCTGGCATCGTCCTTGCGGTAGTAGTCTTCTTCTACGCTCGCTCACGCCAACTCAGCACCGAGATCCGCCTCGTGCGCCGCAACTTTAACGCTGGAACAATCTAACCAAGGAGAAACCAATGGCAGAACGATTTACCACCAAACGCCAACCCGAGCACCGCACCGAGCAAACCATCGAGCAATCACGCGCCGAACAGCTAACTGCCCTACGCCAATCTGGCGAACACCGCCAGTTAGAACACCCCAGCCTCCAGGGCGAAACACGTCAGCGCCGCGAAACCCTTCGGGCTGCTCGCCACGAAGCCGAGCAAGTCTACGAGCAAGCTGCCGAGCAAAAACGAGCCACTGTCGAAGCTGAGCGCCGCCAGCGCGAAACCCGCGAACAACAGCGCGCCGAGCGCCAACACCAAACCAGCCCGGCTGCCCAGCAAGAACGCTTCGATAAAACCATGGCAGCCGTCCAATCCCAGCTCTCGCCCTCGAGCCGTGCCTTTAGCAAAGTCATCCACAACCCAGCCATCGAGAAAGCAAGCGAAGTCACTGGCAGCACCGTTGCCCGGCCTAACGCACTGCTCTCTGGTGCCATTGCCGCCTTCGTACTCACTCTAGCCATCTACCTCATCGCCCGCTTCAACGGTTATCCACTCTCTGGTGCCGAATCCATCGCTGCCTTCGCCCTCGGCTGGCTCTGCGGCCTCGCCTTCGACTTTGTGCGTATGATGATGCTTGGTCGGCGGAATGTGTAGTTTGCCTCTGCAAATCACTGCTCGATCAACAACATGATTCAATCACTGATAACTTACACTTCTCATATGAATAGTGCCCTATTGATCAAACTCCACCACCCTAGAGGAAGGTTACTCAGGCTGGAGAGGAGCACCTGAACGACGGTGGCTACGTATGTCATGAGCGAATGATACCACTGTCAGAGTCACTAACGAATGACTCAGGTATCTAAGGAGTATCTTTGACAAAAGAACTATCGATAATAATCCTCCCAATCTGCATCAAAGAGCCAGTGCTTCGTGACATTGTGGAATTCTACATCGTCTCCATATGGACGATCAGGCGTTGGTGTAAAGACGTACTCCTTTAATCTCGTTTGAACAAACTCAAAGATAGCGTCGTAGTCAAGCGTATTCATAATCAGAGGCTTTGCCTCATTATCGTCCTCAAAGTACCACGTGCCCTGTGAATCATCAACGAACGAGGGTGAACAAACGGTGATCACGTAACGATCACCTTCTATAAGATACGGGTCGCCAATTTCGATATTCTTCTGCAGAGTGAACCCAACTCCAAGCTCAATACACCAAGGACAAGTGTCGTCAGCACCGAACGTTGTCGTCGCAGACGTGAGCTTGTTTCGGCACGTTATGTTATCAGAATCCAGTTCCCAATCGTCGCCGACATACCGTCGCCCCTGAAACAACTTTTGTAAAACATAATGAGTTTTCATAGACCTAGTATAATACACGTGGTAACGAACGTCGAAAAATATCGTACTTGCCGCTTGTGTTCTCTATCACCTGTATTAAGCGTTTATTAATGTAACTTAATCGACACTTCCTGTGGCTCGCCACTCAGGTCGCCATGAGTGTTGAGAGTACCTTGGCGACGCAGAGCTTCACGCTCTAGCTCTTCTGGCGATAGCATAGCTGGCTCGGGAGCGGGCGATGGTGCAACCGGTGGAGTAGACTGAGCACGTGCCTCGGTCTGCTGGCCACCAAGGATATTGGGCCGCGCAGCATGACGTGCTCTATCAAGCGCATCCTGCACCGCTGGCGATGGTGGTGGAGTAGGCTGAGCAGCCAACGATGGAGATGACATGCTTGGATTTGGCATAGTGCGAGGAGTGCCAGCTGGCTGTGGCCGTGGTGCTTGAGAGGATGAAGAAGCTGGCGGCATAGCTGGCTGGGCACGCAATGGCTGAGCTGAGGAAGCTGGTGTGGTTTGTGGCCGAGTTGGTTGAGCAGCTGGGCTACTGGGCCGTGAGGCTTGCGCGCTTGATGGTGCTGCCGCCGATTGCGACTTCTTTGCATTCATCTGCTTACGCTTTGCAAGCCATTCATCGAGGAAAGATGACCCACCACCAGCCGTGCCTCCTGAGCGCCCTGCTCCGGCTGCTGGCTGGCTGGGTTGTTGCACACTGATACGGGCAGATATATCGCGCTCCACTTGATCACGCGGTCGGCCATACTTCGCGGCCGAAAGCTTCTTGAGGGCATCGCTCAACTGCTGGTTTGGTTCGCCCATTGGCGGGATCCACGCCATACTAAATGGCGCTGACGGCGTGCCATTAATCTGCGCCACACAGACCGACTCAAAGTTTGGTAGCTTGGTCAAATCTTCGGCAGTAAAGACAGGGGTATAACGCTTGACCATAATCTCTGCATCAGTCGTACCAATTCGGCCGGTAATGGTTGTACCAACGTTACCAAGGATAGCCTCGCGTAGTTCTTCCTTGAGCTGCGTCATAAACTGGTTGGCCAGAACCAAACTCAAGCGATACTTACGTGCCTCACTGAGGATCGTCTCGAAGCTATCGGTAGCAAAGTTCTGGAACTCGTCAACGTAGAGCGTAAAGTCCTTGCGCTCGTGCTCAGGGATATTAGCCCGAGCCATCGCCGCCGCCTGGAACTTCATGACAAAGATAATACCAAGCAACTTCGAGTTGAGATCACCCATCTTACCTTTGGAGAGGTTAACGAGCAGGATCTTGTTGTTATTCATGATTTCAGGGAAATTAAAGCCACTCTTAGTCTGACCAATAATATTACGCATTGCATCGTTGCTAATGAATGGGCCAAACTTGGAGATCACCCAGCTAATCAAATCACCAGCTTCGTTGGAGCGCTGCGAGGCTGGGAACTCTTTGGTCCAAAAGTCGAGCACCTGCCGATCCGTCACGTATTTAAGCTTGGCATTGCGGAATTGCTCATCCACCAACAGCTTTGGCACATCGACAAACGTTCCACCCGCAGGATCAGCCATCAGCAGCAGCGCACAGTTACGGAAGATGTGCTCTAGGCGTGGTCCAACGATACCGGTGTGGCCTGGGTCATACAAGCCATACAGCATGTTGATCGCCTCCTGCACCAAGAAGTCCTTTTGGTCGGGGTGATCGAACTCAAACATATTAAGACCAATCGGGTTGCTCATATCACCTGGGTCGAAATAGACAATATCCTCTACCCGATCACGCGGCACCTTGGCAAGCAATGCCTCAGCCAGGTCGCCGTGCGGATCAACCAAGGCAAAACCCCGCCCCGCCAGCATATCCTGGTAGGCCAAGTTCTCTTGCAAGACCGACTTACCCACACCCGTCTGACCAATGATATGGATGTGACGGCGACGGTCTTTATCTGCCAGGCGAATCGGCTTGCGCACACCGCGGAACTCATTGTAGCCGAGCAACAACCCCGTCTCCATCACCTCTGTTGGGCCGTCGACTTGCTTGCTCATTTGGCGCTTGACTTGCGAGGTAGGAATACTATTTTGGTCTGGCAAATGAAAGAGAGTGGCAAGCTCGACTGAGTTGAGAATATCGCGGCTATTTGCCTGCGGGAAGAATCGGAAGATAAAGGCTGTCGCAAGCTCATCGACATTCTTAGTAAGATGAAACTTGAAACCGTTAAAGCTCGGCGAATCAAACAGTGCAAACGCTGCCACAATATTCTTGAGCAGCACCTGTGAGCGCGCCGCCGTATTGGACGACACCACCACACGGATCATTACCTCATAGCCGGGGTAGCGAATCTTCTCTTGGATAGCATCAACCTTAGCCTGCTCCACCGCACTGAGCGGCTTCTCAGCTTGGAATTCCTTTTTGTCACTTGCCTCAGGCGGCTTCCATAGTGCCTGCATAACATCACGCGCCGAGAGACCACTGCTGCCACTACTCTTTTTCTCACCCTTGTTCTTGACGATCTGCTCAGCAGCCGAGATAGAGCGCTTTGTCCACTTCTCATACGCTGGGCGGATCAAAAATTGGATTCCCACCCCATCCTCGCGCCCAGCCGAAGACACTGCATTAAGCAGCGCCCGCGACGCATCGCGCTTAGATTCCATATAGGTAGAAATCGGATAAATAAATTCTTTGCGCAGAGTAAACTCACCACCAATTGTCCCACTCGCCTTGCCTACCTTACTAAACACTGAGTGCTCCGACACCTCCTCTAACCGTGCCGATGGGTAAGCTGCAGCAATTGCCTGGCGCACTGTGTCCGTCAGCACTGTTGGCACCACTGCATAGTAATACACTAGCCCCTCACGCGCCACAATCTCAAATGACACATGGCGCTGCCCGTAGATCCGGCTCATAAAGCCCTTAGTGCTAGTACTTGCAATGATGTTGTACATCACTTGGGCCTGCGATAGCACTTCCTCTGTGAGGTCACGCTTGTCGCGCCCACCACCGTCGATATCGTCACTAGCAGGCGGCAAGTGGATGAGAATCGGCACCATCTTAAGACCGCGCTCATAGTTCTTAGCCTCGCGCATACTGTTGCGATAAACGATAAAGGCGACAAACAAGATAATAAGAATAAGGCCAGCCGAGCCAAAAACAATAATGAATGTGGTGACGGTATTCATCTAGTTCTCCGTTGCGCCAATTTTGCGCCCATAGCGTTTGTAGATATAGTCGCGCTGCAGAGCACTGACCTGCTGCTCGCGCTGATAGGGGTCATCTTGGGTATCTTTAATGATCTGCTTGAGCTTGATAACCCAGTCTTTTTCAATCAGGTCTTCGTCTGCAGCAGTTGCAGGAGCGGCTGTGACAGTCGTATCTGGGTCGGGTTGTGGCGCAGCAATAACCGTGGTAGGAAGAGCTGGCAGCGTGAGGCTCTGCGGGACCATCGGCATCATTTCATGCGTGTCAGCGGGCTGCTGCTCGCTCCGACGCTCAGGCATCAACGCAGGAAGCCGCTCGTGCGCCTGAGGCGCTGGCGAACGGTAGATATTCTGGTTGTTTGCCCGAGGCTGCTCAGGAAAACTATTGAATCGCGGCTGTTGTGGTCCCATATTCTGCCTAAATTATACCATAGGCTGCGCTGGCGCAATAGGTGCGAGCATAATCATCATATCTATGGCGCTTATGCTCATTATTTTGCTATACTAGCGGTATGGAGCGTCAATCTCCCTCACTAGCATCACGCTTGCAGCGGCACCACAAGCGCTGCACCCAAGCGCGACGCCGCATGATCATCTTGCTTGCACTACTTGCTTGTGCATTATGTGGCCTCATTATTACCCTTATTATCATCCATGTTGTGCGGCCTATTACACCACAGCCTTCCCCACCAGCCACGCGCACAACCGACAAAACAGATGAAAAATACTCCTTCGTTGATTCGCGCTACCAAGGCATCCGCTCGAAGCTGGTCAACCGCACCTCTGCCAAAGAAAAAGCTTCGCTCGAATATCCACTGACAGACAATCGCACGATCGACACTACTATCGCGAGCGCCATTGACCAGCTTGACCACGAGTTTCGCCAAAGCGTCGCAGCTGGCCGCACCTTCCACCGACCAATGACCGAGGCAATTAGTTACCAAATTACCCACAATACCAATACTGCCCTATCCGTTATTGTCCAAGCTAACCAAGACACCCACGGTGCTCATCCCGCCAGCTTCACCCGATTTTGGACATTCAACAAGCAGACAGGCGCGGCTATCACCCTGCGCGACCTCGTTGGTGGCAATACCGCACACCTCCGCACCGTTATTGATGCTGCGCAGCGCTCTGTTGCTGCAACAATTGCCGAGCGCCAACAGCCAGCCGTCGATCTTGGCGAAATGGTCACAGAAGACGCACTCACCAACTTCATTATCACCAATGACAATGCGCTTGCCTGGCCTTTTAGCCAAGCTGCGCTCGTGCCGTCATCTTATGGCACAATGACGATCTCTCTCCCCTTCACGAGTATCCTCGCTGCATTGCAAACCACCCAGGCGCGGCAGATTGCAACTATCCCTGCTCTGCCAAAACCACAGCCAAAACCAATCGCTGTCCCCGTGCCAGCCGCATCAGCACCTTCTGGATCTTGCGCTCAAGCCTGCATTGCCCTCACCTTCGACGATGGGCCTGGGCCATACACAAACGAGCTACTAGATACCCTAGACCAATACGGTGCAAAAGGTACATTCTTCATGATTGGCAACAAAGTTGCAGCTCGTGCTGACGTCGCGCGCCGTATTCACACCAGTGGTCACCAGCTTGGGAATCACTCGTGGAGCCATCCGGTTCTGCCACAGTATAGCGCAGAAGTAATCGGCAGTGAGATCGACCGAACCAACAGCGCCATCACCCAAGCAACAGGCGTTGCACCAACTATCATGCGCCCACCATATGGCGCGGTGAATAGTGTCGTCCTCGAGCAACTGCGCCAGCGCGGTATGGCTTCTATCTTGTGGTCAGTCGATACGCGCGACTGGGCCGATCGCAATAGTACCATTGTTTGCAACCGTGCTGTTGCTGGTGCGCGGCCGGGCGCTATCATCCTCATGCATGACATTCACCCTACCTCTGTCAATGCTGTGCCCTGCATTCTCAGCACGCTAAAGCAACAAGGCTATCGCTTTGTCACCGTGCAGACACTGCTCGGCAAGACTGCACCGGGTGCCAATTATCCATAGGAATATACACCTGAATATTGAGATCCTTTAGGATCTTACCCTTCTTTCTTACGCTTATACACGTCAGCATTGCAAAAGCAGATTAATACACCATATGAAATACTTATCGGATTAATGATGATGTCATCGCTTTATCTAATGAGATAAGACGAGGCAAGCTCTTGCGGAAGGAAGGCGTAGATATTCGGTAATTTGCGTTCCAGCATTTTATCGCGCCTCACTTTTTTCGTGTATATTATATGCACTAGAATCCTTGGCGATGTACTGTTTACAAAAGCTATATTGTCATTTTTGTTAGGTACTCTGTGCCAAGCCAGCTGTGTGTTTTATAGAACTATGTTATCGATATTAAATACCTTATGCTTCGACGTCGCACCTCGCACTAGCTTTACTTGAGACTGCGACACACCAAAATGCTTAGCCAACAGCTTAATGGCCGCCGCATTTGCCCGGCCTTCAATCGCCGGTGCTTTGGTGTAGATAATATACGTACCATCGCCACCCACCACGACTTCTTCGCGGTGGCGGGAGTTAGGTTTGATAGTGGCGGGGATTTTCATGCTACTTCTTTATACCTTTTTAATCTATTATATTCTCTATGTATTTTATTTGGTTATTAATTGTCTATTGAAAATAAGCATGAGCGTATTATACTGGTAAGGTCAATCTCATCACAAAAGGACTTATACTATGAAATCGATCACAAACATTTCGAAGAAGTCTGTTGGTGTTATCGCCAGTATTTGCTTCGTTGCTAGTGCGCTTGTATCGGCAGGTGCTACTTCTGTGCAACATCATGCAGCTACTACACCGCCCAAGCCACCCGTCGTTACCTACACAGACTGCTCAACCGAAAAAATACCCTTCGAGACACATTACGAAGGCGAATCGGGTGCGTATGGCTATACCGATACTATCAAATAGCAAGGTAAATCTGGCACCAAGCAAATCTGCAAGCCCAACAAATCCGGGTACGAGAACAAAACGACAGTCATTACACAACCAGTCACTCACATTATTCTTCGGACACCCAAGCCAGCCCCGGCGCCCCAGCCAGCACCGCAGCCAACTACACAGCCCGAGTCGCGCGGAGTAATTTATGTTATGACCAGTGCCATTGGTGGCTTGGTCAAGATTGGCAAGACCAGCACTGAACGCTTTGAGGCGCGCATGCAGCATCTCGAATCTAACGGCTATTCTAATATCACTGGGCTGCAGCGGCTGGTTGCTATTGAGGTAGATAATTACCACAAGAAGGAGCAGCTCCTACACGAAGTCTTTAGCAAACACCGCATTGGCCGGAGCGAGTTCTTTGCGCTCGATGAGTATCTTATCCAGCGGCTGCTGCTCGCCCTTGATGGCACGCAGATTTACCCCAAGCCAGCTCAATCCACTAGCAAAGCTGATTCGTTCGAAGCCGTTACCACCACGCATCAGCAAGACCAACGCTTTAGCTTTTACAAAAAGAGGGTCGAAAAGGGCGCAACCATCTGCTTCATCAAAGACTCAGCCACTACTGCCGTTGTAGCCGGCCCACGCGAAGTATCCTACGGCGGCAAAACCTGGCGCCTGTCTGCCCTCACCCGCCTAATCTACACCCAGCGCGGCGAAGTCAACAACTCCGGCGCATACCGCGGCGCCGACCACTGGATGTACGGTGGCGTGAAGCTAACGAAACTAGTGGATAAATCATAAAAATTACCCCAGACTATTAGCGATGAATAAGCTACGGAACCATACTACTATAGCCAGTATTAAACCTTCTACTGGTATCTATCCGATAATTTTCTAATCACGCTCTGCAAACTCCGCACTGGCGCTGTATATAGTACATGAATTTCTGCAAAATGCCGGCGAGCCGCGGTTATTTTACTGCGTTCGCTACTGCTTAAGTGGTTATCACGAATATCATCTGAGCCTTTTGTTTCCGCCACAAAGTAAATCCGCTTATCACCATCAAACGCCACTGCCCAATCTGGATTATATTTACCAACTGGAGTATCAATTTTGAACCAACCTGGTAGCTTGATATAGAACTTCACGCTGGCATTATCCTCCAGCGACTGCATAAATTCGCGCTCTACTTCTGAATCAACCGTTACATAGTCGTAGATAGTTTTAGCACGCTCAGTCACTGCAATTGCCCCACTTTTCATCGCCGCATCATATAGATATGCTTGCAGCTCATCATTCTTGAACAGCGCCATATCATAGCATTCACCTGTTTTGTAATATCTAATACCATCTACTGCCAAACGTTGCTTTGCACGGTTAATCGCCCGAACCGCCTCGTCAATAACCTGTTGTGGATTCACCGGTATCGTGTGATACATTTGTGCTTTATCAAGTACATCAAAGATAAGGCGACGAGTCATCTGCGTTCGGCGTTGAATATCTGCTAAGAGATTTGGTATCTTCACCTCAGTTTGGCGCACCGCATATGCGTTAAAATTAGTCTCGCGCACCATAAAGCCGCTATCGTTGTTCATAGAGTTAATCAACACTTTCGTCTCGGCAATGTGCAGTCGACTGATGGTAACTTGTGCTAATTCATCAGCCGCCTCCGTCACTAATTTTTCTATATCAATTGCTACTCGGTAGGTTGTCTTATGCTTAATCCTATCCCATAGTTCCTTGAAAGCTGGGTCAAGCGCCCGTGACTTTTGAAATCTAACCGCCTGCCGATTATCTCGATTCTTGATTCGCCCACTAAACTTAATGTCTGTCTCTTCCTCAATTTCCGTCTGGAGTTTGCGACTAAAATCAGCGTAACTCTCATTAGCTACTACCGTCAATACATTAATACTATCGCTATATATTCGTTGCCCATTAGCGTCGACCGGCAAGCGCAGTCCTCGCCCAATCTCTTGGCGCTTCTTCATCCGGCTTGACGTCTCGTTAAGCGTACATACCTGGAATACATTAGGATTATCCCAGCCCTCACGCAGTGCCGAGTAACTAAAGATAAATCGCAGTGGCTCATTGACATCCAACAAGCGTTCCTTGTCCTTCATAATGAGGCCATAGGCAGTGTCGTCATCCTTGGTGCGGCCACCCTCACCCTTAGTGTCGCGGGAATCCTTCCACTGGCCATTTTTATCCGACGCAAAGTAACCATTGTGCACCTCGCTCGCTAGCAGGCCGTCCATCACACCAGCATATTTCGGTTTAGATGCCACCTTGGCGTAGGCTTCTTCAAACCACTTGGCGAATTTACCTTTCTTGCCGTATATTCACGATAGTTCATGACTTTATCGATGAAGAATAAGCTCAGCACTTTGACGTTGCTCCCCAGTTGGCGCTGTTTATCAAAGTGATCATCAATCGTCAGCTCAATCTGTCGCTTAATAATATCTTCGTGTAGACTTTCATCACGCTGACCAACGTAAACCACCTTACCATTACTAAACTCCACGCAATTATCGCCGTGATTGATCGACTCGATGTAATAGCCAGCATAAGCCGAGCGCCCTGTCTTAGACTCCAAATCATCGCCCGGAAATGCCTTGATGACCTTGCGTTGTAAGCCGTACTCGTCGCTCGCATCTACTTCGATTTTAGCAAACGAACGCGTCTTCGACTGGCGCTCCAGCGACAGCACATTAATATACGCATCATTATAATTATCCTCACTCTGAACACTATGTACTTCGATCTTCTTGACCAAGCCTTTATCATAAGCATCGACCGGAGTCAGCCGATACAGCAAATTATATAAGTGCTTGTGCGTGGCACTATAGCGCAACGTACACAGCGGATGAAGGCTGGCAATAGCATTCCGCCGCGTATCCGTCTCCATATTCTGCGGCTCGTCGAGAATAACTACTGGGTGAGTAGCCTTGATGAAATCGAGCGTCCGCCCATAGTCACTCTGCCGATTCATCACATTCTGTGCCTTGGCAAAGCTATCAATAGTAATCACCATAATCTGTAACGTATCATTTGTGGCGAACTCATGCGCTTGGCCAGTCTTCTTGCTATCCCACACGTAGTAGTTCATCTCTGGCTTATTATAGAGATCGGCAAAATGCTCCCTAGTGATCTCTAGGTTGTTTAATACTCCTTCGCGGATAGCGATACTCGGCACCACGATGATGAACTTCTTCTAGCCGTAGCGCTGATGTAACTCATGAATTGTCCGTAAATATACATATGTTTTACCCGTGCCAGTCTCCATCTCGATGGAGAAATTCATACCATGAGGCAAATTCTCTACTACACTAGACTCATCGATTAAATCATTCTTATCTGGCAAGATATCATTCCGCTGCTGCACCGTGCGCATATTTTCAGTAATCTGCGCCGCGTCCAGCACCAAGCTATTTCCTCTGGCGATTATCGCCTCCAAACCTAGCTGCCCATCCTGATCTATATGGCGAGTCGCACTGTCACTATCTTTTGACTGGCCAACGAATACATCCACCGCCGCATTGATGGCGTCGAGCTGGTATTGTTGGTTGGGGTCGAATTTTAGTTTCATAAAACCAATCAAGCACCCTTCCTGCTGTCCTTTAAAGATCCACCGTCTATCTCCGCGGCAGCTTTTCCTCTTGTTAACATATCCAGTAGAGTTAGAAACGATTGCTTCATATCGATCCAGTCAGATGATTTGATCTCTACAGTATCACCTGCTTTGTAGTTCTTTATATTTGCGTCCAAAACCTTAGTACTATTAATAGACTTTTTATCGACCACACCACCCTTATGTACCAGCAAGTGTCTTATCTCAAAATAAAAGCATAACTTCTTCTGAAGATTACCTTCTAATTCAATTTCTTTATTAAAATAATTCTTAAAATTATTCAGTATAGATTTTAAATCTTGAAAGTTGGGTTTGTCACGCTCGAGTATTAGAGCTCCCAGTTTATTGTCAAAATTAAGCTCGTTATCAAATAATATCCCTTATCGTTACTTCTATTTCATTTAGTTTCTTATTTTCTATATTGATGTCTGTTTTATCATTAAAACTATCCACAAAATAATCCTTCAGAATTGCCTCTAACGATGAGACAGCCAAAACATACATTTGAGAGTATATTACTCTAAATTGCTCCCTCATAGATTTTTCTTTTATGTTCTCGAGAAGAGCAATTTTATTTTTAATTATTTTCCTATCATTGTATGTGAGCTGCGAGCTATTTAGTACTGTTTCAAGGCACTGAGTCGCTTGATCTCGCATTACCATAGATATCGATTCAAGCTTTTCTATTTCGTCAAGCCTTGATCGCAGTTTCGTTGTATATTTATTATTTCTGCTACCGCTCATCTTGTTCACCTATTCCTGTTTTGCAAAATCTTTTAGGTTGTCAACATCTTGATGGATTTTTCCTACGGTTTGGTTTGTTTCGGCCGTTAATTTCAATATTTTATTACCTACACCGAAAGACCATCGCTCCTTTTTAATTTCTATCGGTTCTTGATATATAGAGTTAAATGAGCAAATCGCAAAATCGGTAATCTTTTTATCTCTACTTTAGTCGGATAGCCCTTCGGTAGAACGTATCAGGGTGTTTAGCGATGTCTCGATAGAATAGGTACTTATAGCTTTGAACGCATATTTCTCATACAAACGCCTTTCCTGAGAGTATTGATTCAATGAATACACAAAAGCAAAGGTTGTAGGTGTCAATATACTAAAACGCAGTAAAAGCGCACTTAAGTTTATGTCAAGAGAATGCTTCATATTGTCTGCCATTGGTGTAATAAAATGTATAGCTAAAATTACGGTCGCTATAAGAAACGTCAAAGATGCTATCATCCATGTTATAAACATCCGTCTGAGTTTATTCCGTCTTTCTACAAAATGATTGGCATGTGCTCCTTTAGTGCCTATGCTACATATTTCTTGGATCTTTTCTTTAAATTCAACACTTTCATCATATTTGTTTTGAATTCCTTGAGCTACATTTTCTGCATTATCCTTAAAATTTTCAATATCTTTAATATAGCCAGCCGCATTATCACGAAAAATACGAATTTCTTTATATACAGTTTCTGCATTAGATTTTACAGCAACAATTTCAGATTTTAGCTCAACCGCTTGATCTAATATTACCTGAAGACTGGTTTCTTCGTCGGTGATTTTATTGTTGAGTTCGGTAGCCTAGTCTAGGTATTCTTCAATTTTTTTCTTAATTTCTAAAACAGAGTTATATGTTGACTCAATAGCCTCAACTTTTGTCTTAGATTGATGTTGAAGCTCCTCTAATTTTTTACCGTAATCTCGTGCATTCATCACACCACCTCCACCTCAACACCTTGCCGTTCGGCTTGCAGGAGTAGGTTTACTTTTAGATTTATGTCGTCACCGAAGGCTCGGTCGAGGAGGATAATGGATGATGGTTTGGTAGCAAGGATAGTCGCAAATAGCTCTTCTGTCATGAAGTGCACCAAGCAGATGGCGAGCTTTTCGGACGGGATGAGGCAAAAACCGTTATGCTGGTCAATCTGCACCAGCGGCGAGACACCACGCTTGAGCAGGAGCTCAGCCAACAGGTCGTCATCAGTCGTGCCTTCCTCCAGCGGATCGAGGTTGGCGAGCGCCTGCTGGCGAATTTCCTCCGAGTCAGAAACTAGCTCGTTCCACTGCTTGAAATTACTATGACCCACCCGATACACCCGAAAACCAAGGTTAAGCGGAACATTGCGAGACGCTAGCTTGTCCTCCTGGTCAGCACGGTTTTGGCGCCCGCCCGACGGATACGCTCACGAGCAATGTCGGCGATAGTGCGATAGCCGGCTTTATACGCTTCCGACTTCTCGTCAGTCAGCTCAGGTAACTGCACGCAAATCCAGCGGCGATTACCACCGTCTTCGGCGTTAAGTTCGGCAACAGCATGAACGATTGTACCAGAACCGGAGAAGAAATCGAGGATAATGTCCTCATCTTTTGCACCCGACATAGTTATTAAACGCTTTATAAACCTAACGGGTTTCGGGCCATCAAAACTTCCTTTTTCATCAAACAGAGATACGACCTCCTTAGCCCCTTCTTGACTATGACCAACATCCTTATAAAACAATATTGACGTCGGAGCCATCCCTTCGTACTTTAACTCCGACAAAAATCTTTTGATTGCTGGAACACTATCACCATTTGGTCCAAACCAAATGCGATTATCTTGGAGTCTCGATTACACGCCAAGAGGGCGTTGTAATCAAGTAGTCATTAGCTGCACTATAAGTTTTAACAGATAAATCACTCGGCTTCCAAACTCCTCTTGGGTCGCTGTCTGGGTTTGAGTAGCGTGCGTTTGCTTCATCTGTTCTCTTTAGGCGCCCAATAGTAAATTCGTTTATACTCCTCGCATACATCAATACATAATCATGACTATTCGAAACATACTTTGCGTCATTCTTTGGTGCATAAGCCCTTTCCCAAACTAACTACGCTACAAAATTCTCCTCTCCAAATATCTCATTCATCATCAAGCGAAGGTTGTGGACTTCGTTGTCGTCGATCGAGACGAAGATGACGCCATCTTGGCGGATCAGGTTGCGTGCCAGGAAGAGACGTGGATACATCATATTCAGCCAGTTGCTGTGCTTATGCCCGCCGGTATTGGTGCGCAGGCCGTCATCCCGCACAACGTTACCCTCATCATCGGTGATACCCGCCTCTGCTTCATAACTACGGCGTGTCTGCTTGAAGTTGTTGTTGTAGATGAAATCATTGTCAGTGTTGTAGGGTGGATCAATATAAATCATCTTGACCTTGCCGTAATACGCCTTGTGCAAAATCTTTAGCGCCGCCAGGTTATCACCCTCAATAAACATATTGCCCGTCGTATCCCAATCGACGGAATTCGCCCGATCGGGGTGGAGCGTCTGGACGGTTTTCTCTTGGATGGTAGCGAAGACGTCGCTCTTACCCTTCCAGCCAAGGCCGTAGCGCTCACCCAAATCAACCGCCTCGCCTAGTGTCGCCTGGAGCTTCTGCCAGTCAATCTTGCCTTCGGTGACTGCTTCGGGGAAGAGTTGTTTGAGTTTATTAATCTGTTCTTGTTTTATATCGTTATTATAGCTGTTTATGACTACTCGTTATTGTCATCTTATGGTGGTATTATACCATCCACTCCTTTCGTTATGTTCGCCGTTTTATCGTATTGTGCTGTTATTTTTACATATTAAGGAACTTGCCATTGCACCTTCTTGTCTACGATACACCATGCTATTATCTGCGCGACATTCCAACACTATTTATTATAAATAATAACCATAATTCATAGTTATTATGCATAAGCGAGCCACCCCGCAGCAGCTCGCCTTATTATCAATCATCTCTACCGCTTTGCTTCACGTCGTTGCACATAGCGTGCCAGTAGCATCCCACTGGTGAGCAACGCCGCTGTCGTAAGGACAAACTGCCAGAGCGATACACCCGTATCAGCCAAGAGGCCGTGGAATTGGCTTGGCTCGGCTGGCTGAGTGGGCTGGTTGGGTTTATTTGGATCGAGCGAATTTGTCGCCAGTGCCGCGCGGCACTCCGACCAAATTGCTTCTGGGTAGCTAGCCGCTAGCACATACCACGCCGTCGATGCCACCGAGTTTGCATTGGTTAGTTCATTTGGTAGGTCCGCCTTGGAGGCGTATTGCCATGCACCATTGGACCGCTGCGCTGGGTACGTGTCTACCAAGATTGCCCGCGCCGTGGCCGTGTCCCCAGCGATAGTATGCGCCTGTGCTACACCATACGTCCCTTCAAACCATATGGTTGGCACGTAATTACCTGTCAAATACGGCGTGTAGCCTTTTGCTGCACCATCGGTTGTTTTGTAGCTAGCAGTATGAGCAAGCGCTTGCTTGGCTTTGTCGTATTCGCCAATCGCATTGAGGAAGATCGACCCCCAGCTTGTTGTATCAAGCGCCTTGCTGCTGTCGTTATACCCTTGGTTAAACCGCCCCTCGGATGTATTCCATAGCTTTGCTACTGTCACTTTGGCAAGTTCATCTGCCTTCTGGGCGTACTGCTTATCACCCAGCACGCGGGCTGCTCGCTCGTACACATGCCACATGTCAGTGTTGTGCTCGGTGGCATGCCATGCAATATCCTTCTTGACGCCATTATCAATCTTCACCCCGCCACGGAATAACCCGGCAGCATCACCAGTCGTCGTCTTCATTGTCTCAAGCCAACGGAAGGTATCGATAATCATCTGGTGCACCCCTTGCTGGTCACCATACTTTTCCATATAGCGGATGAGCGCATACTGCACAAAGGCGATACCACCAGTATAATAAATCGGCTGCTGGATCCCTGTATAATCAAGCTGATGTGCACTTGCCGGAAACGCCCCCTTCTGCTCACCTGTCTTGACTTGGATTGCGCTTAGGCCATGCACGAGCTTATCCGCCATTGCTCGATCATTCGCACCAATCGCCACGAGTAGTGCCAGCGACTGATCATACACATAGCTGTATGACTCACGCGGCGTACCATAGCCGTCTTGACCTTGTGTATACTCATACGAGCGAATAAGTCCCACCAGCTCTGGCTTGAAATACTCGGCAATGATAGTTTTGGTTGCCGTGTCATAGAGGCGAATTAATTTATGCCTCTTACCTACTGCATCGAAACTAAAGGTATTATCTGCCTGGGCTGGCTGCGTAGCTTGGAGGTATTCTTTATCAGATACCGCGTAGAGCTGCACCTCCAGATTCTTATATGTAACAGGTCGCGGCCAGCTCTCGCCAATCTGCTGCCCCGTCACTTTATCGTATAACCGGAAGTGCCAGGATCCAGCAAATGCCGGATTGACAGGTGAGAGATCAAGTGTCCATGTGCCATCCGGCTGTACCACCGCTGGCGCAACGGTCGCTTGCTCATATTCAGCATCACTGTAGAGATAAGCCCGCACTTCACGTGGATTCGCCCCAGTTGGCGCCGTTCCCTTCACTGTGCCGCGGTAACCTTCGGCAGTATGTGCAGCATGAGGAACCGTGAGCGGTGTCGCACTTTCAGTTTGTCGTGAGTGCGCAAGCGTAAAGCGCCCGCTAACCTTTGCTTGGTAGTCAAAACCATAGGCTTGTGCTGGCGTGATGGTACTACCATCACCTGGGTTACGCTTTGGCTCCATCATCTGTTTGAGCCATGCCATCGCACGCGCTGCTGGTGCTGAGTCAGTCGCCAGTGGCCGACGCACTGCCCTGAACAGCTGATCATTTGTACCACACAGCGACGTATTCGCCCGCACTGGCGGAGCTATCGCCAGCCCATAGAGTGCACCGCACAGCAGCACGACGCTCAATCCCCATCGTTTCATTTTTCCCTCCGAAAAATACTCTTATGTTTATAACAATATAGCACACTTTAGCCGTGCCGCATATATGTCATAGCGATTTTACCTATAGATATGATCTACTAATGTTATACACTACACTTCTACTACATAGAGGTACTCAGATATCGCCATTAATACCTAATCATGATATATCAAGCCATTATTTCCCCACTTTAAATAACTTCAATTTGTTATTCTCTCATAGCACCAATTTGCCTCATCAGCAATCTTGTATTAGGCTAGAAGGAGGCAGGGTTGGCACCTTGCATACCAATATCGTTAAAGTCGCACGAGGAGTACTCCATGGCACAAAATTTTACGATTAGTGGTAACAAACTCAAAGGCTACCAAGCAGTCGCCGACGGCACTGGCCGTGTCCACTTTGTGGGCACCACCCAGGAGGAAGTCATCGACCAAACCAGGCACTACATGCGCCAGCATGGTGGTGGCGAGCTCAGAATCCAGCACGCCGACGGCACCGCCCAGTATCGCGACACCGATACCGTCCCGCCCAAGAAGGATCCCTTCCCGCCGCAAGGATAGCACTCATCCTCACAATACCTCTGCTCTTAGCAGAGGTATTGTTATGTCAGAAGAAAGTACTAATTACTTGAGAAGTGTATCAGGCACACCAAGTATCCGTGCTAGCGCATACTGGAGCAAAAAGCTCAAGGACGCCATGCCAGCGCAGAACACTGCAACGATCCGTACCACATGCTGTGACAGTGGTGCCGCACCCGGCCAGATCATTAGGACAATCACCGGCATGACACAAGCCAGCACCTTAATGCCTGCCGCAATGCGCGTATTGAGGATAGTGCGCTGCTTCTTGCTCACTGGCTGGTGGGTTTTTGCTGCCAGGGGTGCAACTGCTTTCGTTGTCTTATTTACTACGCGCTCGCCTGTTTTAGCTATATTGCGCGGCAGCATAACCAGCATATAGAGGCCGCACCCAATCATACCGATAGTGATGATTGCTACGAGTACAATCGCTACTGGCTGCGGCAAGTCCGCCCCCGAGGGTATACCCTGCGGGAGTGTGATCTCCGGCTGGTCGTGCGGCTCTGGTATAACCCAAAGCACCTTATCTCGCGTGATATATGGGTAGAGCAATTGCATAGCACACCACACCCATAGCAGCAAGCAAAAGAGATACCCCATCGACGCGCAGCAATGCGTCACCAAAAGTGCAAACCGCCGTGGCTGTTGCTGTGGCTGCTTGGGCTGCTCCTTCGACTTTGCTAGCTGAGAAGACTGCGCTACCATAATTACTAGCCATTATACACGACAGCACAAACTGATGCTATGGTGTGTAATTCTACTACATTTTATTTTTCATTTAATCTACTAAGAAAATGTTTAAATTGCTCTTCATCACTAGCCAACTTTCCGAAGAATAATTCATCAATCTGCTCAATTAACGGAACAGCTTTTTGCAATACTTCTTCTCCTTTTTTATTCAGAGTAACAGCCTTTGCTCTTGTGTCTCTTGAATGTTCTTTTCTTTTTACAAAATCATGCTTTTCCAACAAGCTTAATATTTGAGATACCGTCATTACGTCTATCCCTGAGAGTTTTGAAATCATAACTTGTGTAACTTCGTCGCCATTTTGTAATAGATACGCAAGAGACGCTAAAACAACAAATTGAGGGTGCGTCAGATTTATTCCTTTTAACTCCTTTTTTATCAGAAAGTGCCATTTATTATACACCCTCATGAACAGCAATCCTGTTGATTTTTCTGAATTATCTTTATACTTTGACGTAAACAAACAGCAACCACCTTATCGTTCTAAGCAATTTTTTAGAATGAACATAGACTGAGGAACATCTGAAAAAATTTGACTTAAAAACTCCAAATGTTGCTTATCCTCACTATCGAGAGCTACCGTATGTTTTATGCTGATGTTTCCGTCATTGTTATCAATTATTTGATGACCGAAGAGAACATCACCAAACGGAGTTTCTGTTTTATCCCAAAATTCTTCAAAAGGTTTCACACGAGTAAGCTGATATTCCATAGGAGGCATTCCCTCAAGTTCCATCGTTCCATATGAGCCAGTCTTAAATCCATCTTTTAATGTAATGTTTTTAAGATCCTCTTCCCAATCATACCATTTTTCGATATTTGCATAGTACTCCCATACATCTTCTTTTCCTGCTTTGATTTTTAAACTAAAGCTGAATTCCATTCTATTTTCTCCTTTCATTATATGTATACTTATTATAAGTTAATCTTATAATATTCGTCAACAGGATTTTATTTGGGGTGATTATTCTTTAGTTTTTTCTTTGCTTTCTCCTACTTCACTCTGCACTCTATAAACTCATGCGATTCTATTGTTGCTATCTCAGTCGACATCACTGTATCAAGACGTCGTGTTCTATAGTGCGCGGGAAGATATTCAGTTTAGTCAAGATAGCTCAACCCACATCTCCTATTCAGCTTAAACATCGTACACCTATTAAAAATGATCTGGCCGCATAAGCCAGATCAAATAATTTACAAAAATGGTCGCCCTCTCCCTACCCCACTCAAAACAATGGGAGGCGTGCTGGCGGTATG
>JAUMZP010000012.1 GCA_030528025.1 Candidatus Saccharimonadota bacterium | reverse complement strand
CCAGCATGTCCACGTACTGGCCACCAACCAGGTAGCGCTGCGTCAGCCGGCCTTCTTCGACGAAGCCGAGGCTGCGGAAGAGGCCAAGCGACACGCCGTTACTTGCCAAGATCCATGCCTCCAGGCGATGCAGCCCCAAGTGACCAACCGCCCAGTCGATGACGGCCCGACTGCCCGCCACGCCATAGCCCTGGCCCCGATCGCTCGGCCGCCAGATGCAGATGCCCACCTGGGCGACGCGGCTGCGCCAGTCGATGGCATGGATCGAGGCCTCACCGACCAGCCGCCCAGCGTCATCTGCCAAGACGAAGCTGTATGCCGTAGCCAGCTGCGGGCCCGATGTATCGGCGATCTTGCGGCGCAGCTCTGCGCTGCTCCTCGGCCGCCAGTACGGCAGGCCATACTGCGCCAACTCCTGCCAGTCCGCGCACGCCTCGAGGATGGTAGGGATGTGGGCCTCGGCCAGCGCCTGGAGGGTGATGACCATGGCGTTTCTCCCCTCTGCTACCGCACATCGTCTGCCGCCCGTTCCACTTGATGCTACTCATCAGTCTGTAGACCTTCAAGTAGCAGGTAGCCAGGCTGAGGGATGTGGCTGTTGGTGATCTCCAGAAGACGGTGGGCAGGAACCTGCGTGCCTACCGGCTGGAGAGAGGCCTGAGCCAAGAAGCCTTCGCAGACGTTCTTGGCGTCCACCGCACCTACATGGGCGGAGTGGAACGCGGCGAACGCAACCTCACCCTCAAGAGCCTGGAGAAGATGGCAGAGCAGATTGGGGTGGAGGCGAGGGAGCTGCTGGAGGTGGAGGCACCCACGAGCGAACTTGGCATTTCCTCAGTTGAGGCCATACGCCACCGCTTGTAACAGGTCTGCATAGCCCAGCCACTTCAACAAAGCTGACGAAGGCTCATAGTAGACTCTGCCACAGCGCCATGCGACGAAGCAGGCGCTCATTTTAATCGAAGATTCGTTTTAGGAAGACACGATGAGCCAGTCCACCAATGACATGATGGCCGTGAACTTGCCGCATGAGCCGCGAGAATATATGTGCACCTGGCATCTCCCAAAAGCTGTGCGGAATACTGACGAGGATCAGCTTGTCGATGTGCTAGGGACAGTCGACCTTAGCGTACGCCGTAACCCTACAGCCTCATTTCAGGGAGTTCTCCCCTATGCATCAGACATTGGGGGCGCAAGATTCCCTCAAGATCAAGATATTGACAGCCTTACTGGCACCTTATCGTCTGGTTTCTATATTTCATTACAGAATTGCCATATCAAGTATTTATTTCCTAGCTACGGTAGAGCCCAAGGAGAACTTGCCGTCCTATCCGCCAAACCTTTCGAACGCGACAAGCACAGAAAATACCAAAGTATCGAACTACAGATCGACAGTCTCGATACAATACTTGACGTACCTCCGACTTCTGTAGAGTTCATAAAACACACAGAAGGACATGATGAGGAATATAAAATCAGCATACCAACACAGAACTATCTGGAGTGGAAAAATCAAGGCACGCAGATGCGCCTCGGCTATGCCGGACGACTCCGTCCAGACAGGTTCAACTTCCGCACATCATTCGCACCCTATCTACGTATCGATCTTGATGAACCAATCAACCTCGTAGACTGGTGGCTTCAGTGGATCATTCCATTGTGCGACCTTCTCGAAGTAATCAACGGCAAGCCGCTCGACATCATGTATATGCTCGCCTTCGAAGACAAAGACGCGACCGGCCCAAAACGACGCGCAGACCAAGTATTCCGTTACGATATTTTGCAAGACTGTATCAAAATCGACGAAAGAAAGTTCAATCACACTCGGCCAGTTATCAATCTCCAGGAAGATAGGGTAGATCTCCTTAAACTCACCATCAAGCGCCGTGAACTTGAAGCATCACGGCACCCGCTCATAGAAACATACCGAAGTAACGCAGTATCTGACGACCAGCACCCACGATCGCGCTACCTTCTCTTGATTCAGGCCCTAGAAGGGCTATATGGCTACGAACACAAGGAAGAGTATCAGCGACGGTGTGAGCAGTATGCAGAGAAACGAGAATTGTTCTTAGAACGAACCAAACCGGCCATCAACCAAGAAGACTTCAAGTTTCTAAAGAAGACCTTTCCTCACAGACCAGCCAGTGGCCTAGTAGGCGCACTGTCAGCCATTTTCAAAACACTCCCTAAAGTAATTCAAGATCAGATAGATTGCAGCCGGATTGTTATCCAGACTCGCAACATTCTTGACGATAAACGTATGTCCTCCGCGGATGCTTTGACAAAAGTGCGTAACAGTCTCTCTCACGGCTCATCAGCATACGACCCGAACGATCTGGAAGAGATCTGCAGTCTCCTCGACAAAATTGTCAGAGCAGAGACATTTCGAGTGCTTGAACTTCCCGACGTCGTGCGACAACGCGTGTTAGAAGCATAACTCATCAAGTAACACTAGATCAATTTCATTGAATATTGTACAATGATAATTGCTACACTCCTGGGAATGGAGGAAACCATGAGCAAGAAGAGAGTATGTGCTCTTACTGCGGTTTTGAGCACACCGTATTTCTTTGGCATCGGCCTTGTTGTTGGCCGTGCCTCAGCTGTCGAATTCCCGGTCGTACGCGCTCTCGTATTTGCTGTTACAGCAGCTGTGATGAGTGCCGCCGGCGTGTTCGTACTTATGTGCGATTCCGATCCTATCTAGCCTGGCTAGAATCTACGTTGAGTCAACGGGAGTGTAGCAATTCCCTGGAGAATCGGGGCTTGTGTTGTTCTTTGTTGTAAGAGCCTCATAGTATTCCTTGACCCTACTCCTTTCGGAGGCAAGATTAATAAGAGACACCGCCAATGAGATGGCGAGAAGAATTCCGGTAACCGCGAAGTACCATTCTATGCTTTGCGTAGGGTACGGAAAGTATCCGAAGCTTTTAACGGCCTGAAATCCTGCGGCGACGACTGCTGTCATTAGATAAATAGCGACAAGCGACCACCAGCGACGAGCAAACCCTGTAGCAAACAAAGGATAAGCAACGATAATCTGGGCATAGGCGCTTTGGAAAGGCCCCCCTGAGTACATAGAAAACAGGCATGAGAAGAAGATCGAAGAAGCCACCAAAAGATACACTCTGACGACAACTCCAGTATCGTAATTAAACTTGTCTGGATGCTCCTCTATAGATGGGGCTCGCCAGTCATCTGCTCCTACACCAGCAGACGAGACATCGGCAGCAGCCGTATTCCTTCTTGAAGGACTTTTCTTCAAAGTCGTTACCAGAAGAGGAAGCGCCTCTATGTAGAGACTCCCCCATAGCAATAAGAAGATCGCACCTAGCCAAAAATAAAATGAGGCAGGAGGAACGTAAGTGTATTGATCGAACATTCCCAGTATGAGCGAGTATGAGCCAATCGTTAGAATCGTAAATATTGCGACGAAGTTGGCTTGCGTAAGAGGATGTGTTGTCGGATACTTTGGCCCTTTATGCTTATCCTCTTTTGGTTTCACACTCCCAAAGAATAGCCTGCGTTCTTGCTCATTACTGCTTCCGCTAGAAATGCTCATGCGCGAACCAACTTCAAGCAGCGCGCGACATAATCCACCCCCGTGGCGTA
>JAUMZP010000011.1 GCA_030528025.1 Candidatus Saccharimonadota bacterium | reverse complement strand
CGGAAGATAAAGGTATCCGCATCCGCCCCACCTTTTAGAGTGTCATGACCGCGCCCGCCTTCGATTTGATCTTGACCCGCTCCGCCATCAATGTTGTCGTCGCCGTCAAAGCCGAAAAGGTAGTTGTCGGCACTGTTACCCTTAATGGTGTCGTTACCGCTACCGCCTTTCGCGTTTTCGCTTTGTATGCCGTAGTCAATGGGCATTTGATTTGTCGTCGAAGCCACACTCTCATCAAGCACTACATGCCCCGCTTTCGTGTCGATATAGCTCCAGCTACCGGAAGTGAGGTCGATATTGAGGTCAAGCGTTTGTTCACTTGCATCAAAAGTACCCTGTCCGTTGCCATTGTGGATATAGATATCATTGCCGATACTGCCGTATTTTTCGCTATGCACGGTATTATCAGCGTAATCCACATGGGAGTGGATAGCGTTGCTACCATCGTCGGAATTCACGTCGTGGGCAGCACCTTTTACCCCGACAGCCGCTTTACTATCCATCAGCCGCGAATATTGCGCTTGAGCGGGATCAATACCATCGTTGTCTGCAATAGCAGTGGTCAGCGCTTCGCTATTGATGGTCATGCTGCCAGTCGCTGCATATCTAGGTTGCGACTGTACTGCGCTTTCAGTGATAGCGGTAGTGGCGTTGCTAAGGAGGTTTTCTTCATGCCCTGCTTTATCGTAGTAATACACCTGCACGCTAATGACTTTACCGATATCACCAGAAGTAATTTTATAGGTACTGCCATTCGCGCCGCTGATCGCTGCTCCGTTTGCGAGCCAAGTATACTGTATCCGATCAGGCAAACCGTCGCCATCGCTAACCATAGCAGATAAGGTTTCGCCGACTGCCGCCGTGCCACTTAAAGTGACTTTGCCCGACTGATTCGGACCGTTATTACCACTATCCACTACTGCCGTTGGTGGACTGATAACGCTCTCCACTTTGCCGCTGTTGTCGGTGTAGGTAATACGTACGGTGATAATTTTGCCTCGTTCATCGGCTGTAACCGTATAAGTCTCATTCGTCGCACCGCTGATTTCTCTACCAGCTGCCATCCATTGATAGCTGATATGGCTTACTGCACCGTCGCCATCGCTAATGACTGCCCGCAAGACTTCACCCGTATCTGCTTTACCGCTGATGCCGGCTACGCCGCCGTGATTGGTCATACCGCTGATGTTTGCTGTCGAGGTCAAACTGATGTCATCGGCAACGATGCGCGCATCTTCGGTATAAAGACCAATCGTACCGCTTGTGTAAGGGTTATCGTCATCAGTAAAGGTGGTAATCACCTTGCCATTGATGCTGATTTCCACCGTATTGCCGCTTTTACTAACGACAAAATGCTTAGCATCCGCCAACGGCCAGCTCTCACTACCAGTCGCCATGAAGCGCTGACCGCCGCTATAGGCAGGATCACGTTTACCCAACTCCCAACCGTTCGCGCGGGCAACAAAGTAGTAATAATGGTCATTGTCAGTATGATTCCATACAAGCCATGCGGTTTCCCAAGCATTGGGGGTCGCACCCTGACGCAATTGTTCGGGCGTGGCAATCGTGCCGCTATAAGTAAATGCTTCGCCTGTCTGTACTGTGCCCACGAGCATAGCCGATGAGGTCTCCGTTGCACCACTGTGCGCCATTGGCCGCATCTGCAACGCTTGATTACCACCACCGTTATCGATAATTTCGATATTTCCGTAACCAGCAAAGAGCACTTTCCACGCCCCAAAGGTGTCATTATCGACATAGGTTTTATGCAGGGGATAAGAAGAGAAATCGTCGTGTATCAGCTCCGAAGCAGTGTTATTCGCCACCGCCGTTGTCATCTCACTGACGGGGCTTTCATCGTGGTTTGCATTGTCCTTGTAGGTAGCCTGCACGCTGATTTTGTGTCCGGCATCGTCTTGAGTGAGCGTGTAGGTCTTGTCCGTCTGGTTGAGAATCGGCTGGCCGTCGCGCAACCATTGATATTGCACACCATTATTCGGCACCCCGTCAGCATCGCTGATACTCGCCGTCAATTCACTACCGACTTTCACCTCGCCACTAATACTAACCGTGCCCTCATTGTTCGGTGTCGGTTGCGAATTCGGCGGGGTTGGAGTGCTCTCTACATCTAGTGTCGCACTGGTCGGCTTTTCTGCTGTGCCTTTGTTGTCCGCGTATTCAACATGTACGCTGATTTTGTGGCCGGCATCGTCTTGGGTGAGCGTGTAGATCTTGCCCGTCTGGTTGGCAATCGGCTGGCCGTCTCGTAACCATTGGTATTGTACGTTCGCGGGCACACCATCGTCGTCGACAACGGTTGCGGTCAACTCACTACCAATCTTAGCTTCACCATTGATGACGATACTACCCTGTTTGTTAGCCACAGGAGGTGGCGTATTACCAGCAAGCGGAGTATAGCTGAACGAATTGACAGTCACTTTTTGTGGCGCAGCATTTTCCCAACCGCTGTTCGGATCAAGGCGCAATGACCACAAATTAAAGTGGATTTGCTGTTTTGCTGCATCTGGTATCTCCTGCGTGCTTTCTGCTTTGTGCAAGATTTCGCCAGTTTCGGCATTACGCAAAGTCCAAGTAATTTTGTTGGGTTGCCAGTCAAGCTGCATAGTAGCTTGTTTGAAGGTCGCCGGCCAAATGTAGTCGGGCATGTGTACACCACCATTGTACTGGTTATGAGTCGAGGTATAGTAGGTAAAAGAACCTTTAAGGGTTTCTTGTCCCCAACGCGAGACTTCCACACCATCAATTTCGCGCCAGCCGCCAACAGATGGTTCTGCCCACTCAAAGGTAAAGAAACCACCAAAAACGGTATATTTATCGAATTTACTGAAATCTGCCTGGAAGGTGGATTGGTAAGTGCCATATCCCATCGCTCTGCTAGAGATAATTTCCGCCCCAACCGGTGTCTTACCATCAGCATTGGTAAGCGAGAGGTGCATGTCTTTATCCGCAAACTGCACATTGTCGCGTGACCATTGCCCATTTGCCTGTGGATCGCCAGCCCGCCAGTTGCTATCGCGGACATACCATTTTTGCCCCGCCCACTCGATTTCTGGTTGCCCCAAAGTATCGTGATAAGTTGGTGCGCTGCCTGCTGCCGCGGTATTAGCAGTGGCAAGGCTGGCTTTCTGCTCGGCATTATTGACACCGTCGGTATAGCTGGCACGAACGCTAATTTGATGTCCGTTATCATCTGCTGTCAGGGTATATTTATCGCCCGTTGCCCCACTAATATTCTGTCCATCGCGCAGCCATTGGTAACTGACCTGCCCCATGCCGTCCTCATCATTGAGGTTATTGTTGGCTATTAGTGTCTCACCAACCTGTACTAAACCACTCACAGTTACAGCCCCAGTTGGAGCATGGTTTTCTGGTGATGGAGAAGTGACTACATCAAGTGATTCGCTGGTCGGCTTTTCTGCCGTACCTTTATTGTCCGTGTATTCAACATGTACGCTGATTTTGTGTCCTGCATCGTCTTGGGTGAGCGTGTAGGTCTTGCCCGTTTGATTGACGATGACTTGCCCGTCACGTAGCCATTGATAGGTGGGACCGCTGTTCGGCACGCCATCCGCATCGCTGATAGTCGCTGTCAATTGGCTACCCACTTTCCCTTCGCCCATGATGCTAACCGTGCCTTCGCTGTTCGGTGTCGGCTGTGGCGAGGTCGGAGCGCTCTCTACATCCAGCGCCGCACTGGTCGGCTTTTCTGCTGTGCCTTTGTTGTCCGTGTATTCAACATGTACGCTGATTTTGTGTCCTGCATCGTCTTGGGTGA